>NZ_CP027561.1:3922390-4224112 GCF_012974785.1 Pseudomonas fluorescens
AAGAAGTTGTTCAAGGACTTGGACATCTTCTCGCCATTGATACGAATCATGCCGCAATGCATCCACGCGTTGGCGTAGGTCTTGCCGGTGGCCGCTTCGCTCTGGGCGATTTCGTTTTCGTGGTGCGGGAACTCGAGATCGCTGCCGCCGCCATGAATGTCGAACGTCTCACCGAGGCAGCAGGTCGACATCACCGAGCACTCGATGTGCCAGCCCGGACGCCCGGCGCCCCACGGCGATTCCCAGCTCGGCTCGCCCGGCTTGACGCCTTTCCACAGCACGAAGTCCAGCGGATCTTCCTTGGCTTCGTCGACCTCGATCCGCGCACCGATGCGCAGGTCTTCGATCTTCTTGCGCGACAGCTTGCCGTAGCCCATGAACTTGCCGACGCGGTAGTACACGTCGCCATTGCCCGGGGCGTAGGCGTAACCCTTGTCGATCAGGGTCTGGATCATCGCGTGCATGCCTGGGATGTGATCCGTGGCGCGCGGCTCCATGTCCGGCTTCTTGATGTTCAGGCGCGCTTCGTCTTCGTGCATCGCGGCGATCATGCGCTCGGTCAACGCTTCGAACGACTCGCCGTTCTCGTTGGCCCGGTTGATGATCTTGTCGTCGATGTCGGTGATGTTGCGCACATAGGTCAGGTCATAACCGCTGAACCGCAACCAGCGGGTCACCAGGTCGAACGCGACCATGCTGCGGCCGTGGCCCAGGTGGCAGTAGTCGTACACGGTCATCCCGCAGACGTACATGCGCACCTTGTTGCCATCCAGCGGCTTGAAGACTTCTTTGCTCTTGGTGAGCGTGTTGTAGATCGTAAGCACGGTGTTTCCTTAAGACTTGATCACTGGCCCCACGAATCGCGCAGGGTCACGGTACGGTTGAATACCGGCTGGCCTGGTTTCGAGTCCTTGATATCCGCGACGAAGTAGCCTTCGCGCTCGAACTGGAAACGGTCTTCCGGCTGTGCATTGCCCAGCGAAGGCTCCGCACGACAACCGGTCAGCACTTGCAGTGAGTCAGGGTTGATGTTGTCCAGGAAACTCGCGCTGTCTTCGGCCTTCTCCGGGTTCGGAGAACGGAACAGGCGATCGTACAGACGCACTTCGCACTCGACGCTGGCAGCGGCCGGCACCCAGTGGATCACGCCCTTGACCTTGCGGCCTTCAGGGTTCTTGCCCAGGGTGTCCGGATCGTAGGAGCAACGCAGTTCGACGATGTTGCCGTCGGCGTCCTTGATCGCTTCTTCGGCACGGATCACGTAGCTGCCGCGCAGGCGCACTTCGCCATTCGGCTCCAGGCGCTTGTAGCCCTTTGGCGGCTCTTCCATGAAGTCATCGCGGTCGATGTAGATTTCACGGGCGAACGGCAGCTGGCGCACGCCGAGTTCTTCTTTCTGCGGATGACGCGGCAGTTCGAGGTTCTCGACCTGGCCTTCCGGGTAGTTGGTGATCACGACTTTCAACGGGCGCAGCACGCACATGGCGCGCGGGGCGTTCGCGTCCAGATCCTGACGGATGCTGAACTCGAGCATGCCGAAGTCAACCACGCCGTCGGAACGGTTGGTGCCGATCATCTCGCAGAAATTGCGGATCGATGCCGGGGTGTAGCCACGGCGGCGGAAGCCCGACAGCGTGGACATGCGCGGATCGTCCCAGCCGTTGACGTGTTTCTCGTCAACCAATTGCTTGAGCTTGCGCTTGCTGGTGATGGTGTAGTTGAGGTTCAGACGGCTGAACTCGTACTGACGCGGGTGCGCCGGCACCGGCAGTGCGTCGAGGAACCACTCGTACAGCGGACGATGGCTTTCGAACTCCAGGGTGCAGATCGAGTGGGTGATGCCTTCGATGGCGTCCGACTGACCGTGGGTGAAGTCGTAGTTCGGGTAGATGCACCACTTGTCACCGGTCTGATGGTGATGAGCGTGGCGGATGCGGTACATGATCGGGTCGCGCAGGTTCATGTTCGGCGAGGCCATGTCGATCTTGGCGCGCAGTACGCGGGCACCGTCCGGGAACTCACCGGCGCGCATGCGGGCGAACCAGTCCAGGTTCTCTTCCACCGAACGGTCGCGGAACGGGCTGTTCTTGCCCGGCTCGGTCAGGCTGCCGCGGTATTCCCTGGCCTGTTCAGGCGTCAGGTCGTCGACGTAGGCCTTGCCGGCCTTGATCAGCTCGACGGCCCAGTCGTGCAACTGGTCGAAGTATTGCGAGGCGTAGCGCACTTCGCCGGACCATTCGAACCCCAGCCATTTGACGTCACTTTCGATCGCGTCGATGTATTCCTGGTCTTCCTTGGCGGGGTTGGTGTCGTCGAAACGCAAGTGCGTGACACCGCCGAACTCCTGGGCCAGGCCGAAGTTCACGCAGATCGACTTGGCGTGGCCGATGTGCAGGTAGCCGTTGGGCTCAGGCGGGAAACGGGTGACGATCTGGGTGTGCTTGCCCGAGTCCAGGTCTGCCTGGATGATCGGCCGCAGGAAATTGACCGGCACGGCAGGGCCGGACTTGGCATTCGAGGTAGGGTCGACAGTGGGCTTGCTCATAGGATCCTTGACTTACATGTGCGCGGCCGCAAAGGGGGCCAGACAAAACAAAGCCGCTATCATAGCCGATGCTGTCAAGGGCCTGACAGAGCACACTCTTATAAAGGCGCGCATTTAATCGCCGGCAATTGAAAAACTGCCTCGAAATTCGCGCCTGTCACGCTAAACTGCGCACCTTGGCCCTCTCGGGCTGAACCGGTACGGGGCCGACATGTCCCAATACCCACGAATTCCTCACAAAGAGCATCGATCATGACTCAAGTTAAATTGACCACCAACTTCGGTGACATCGTCATCGAACTGAACGCTGAAAAGGCGCCTGTCACCACCGCCAACTTCATCGAATACGTCAAGAAAGGTCACTACGAGAACGTCGTGTTCCACCGCGTCATCAAAGGCTTCATGATCCAGGGCGGCGGTTTCGAGCCAGGCATGAAAGAAAAGAAAGACAAGAGCCCGAGCATCCAGAACGAAGCCGACAACGGTCTGAAGAACGACAAGTACACCATCGCCATGGCCCGTACCATGGACCCGCATTCGGCTTCGGCGCAGTTCTTCATCAACGCCTCCGACAACAGCTTCCTGAACCACACCGCCAAGACCGCCCAGGGCTGGGGTTATGCCGTGTTCGGTAAAGTGGTTGCGGGCACCGACGTTGTCGACAAGATCGAAGGCGTTTCCACCACGTCCAAGGCAGGCCACCAGGACGTACCCGCAGACGACGTGATCATCGAGAAAGCCGAGATCATCGAAGCGTGATATTGCTGATTTCAGACTTGCATCTGGAAGAGGAGCGCCCGGACATTACCCGGGCGTTTCTGGATTTGCTCGCCGGACGCGCCCGCTCGGCGAGTGCGTTGTACATCCTGGGCGACTTTTTCGAGGCGTGGATTGGCGACGACGCCATGACCCCCTTCCAGCGTTCCATCTGCCAGGCCCTGCGCGAATTGAGCGACAGCGGCACGGCCATTTTTCTGATGCACGGCAATCGCGACTTTCTGCTCGGCAAGGCTTTCTGCAAGGAAGCCGGCTGCACGCTGTTGAAGGATCCGAGTGTCGTGCAGTTTTACGGCGAACCGGTGCTGCTGATGCACGGCGACAGCCTGTGCACCCGCGACGAAGCCTATATGAAGCTGCGTCGTTACCTGCGCAATCCGATCAGCCTGTTCATATTGCGCAACCTGCCCCTGCGCACCCGACATAAGCTTGCGCGCAAACTGCGCAGCGAAAGCCGGGCGCAGACGCGGATGAAGGCCAATGACATCGTCGATGTCACGCCGGAGGAAATCCCGCGGATCATGCAGGAATACGGGGTGAAAACCCTGGTTCACGGACACACCCATCGCCCGGCCATCCACAAGTTGCAGATCGGCGATCAGGCGGCGAAGCGGATTGTGCTGGGGGATTGGGATCGTCAGGGCTGGGCGTTGCAGGTGGATGAGAACGGGTTTGCGTTGGCGCCGTTCGACTTCGCCCCGCCGCCACAGCTGGCAGCACCCGCCATCTGAGTGAATACAGGTCCAATTGTGGGAGCGAGCCTGCTCGCGATAGTGGCGAATCAGTCAACATTAATGCTGAGTGTGATTGCGCTATCGCGAGCAGGCTCGCTCCCACATTTGATCGGATTGCAGATCAGTGGCCGCTGGCCGCAGGGCCTGCCTTGGCAGCAAAGGGCGGTTTCGCCAGCCACACAATCAATATCAGCCCCATGAACCCCCACCCCAACAGCGTGAAGTAATCCACGGTGGAGAGCATGTACGCCTGACTGGTGAGGATCTGATCCATCTGCGCATAGGCCGATTGGCTCGCGCCACCCAGCGAATGCAAGGTCTCGCGAGTCGCTGGCTCGAAGGTGCTGATGCTCTCGCTCATATAGGCATGATGCTGATCCGCCCGGCGAATCCAGATCCAGGTGGTCAACGACGCCGCAAAGCTGCCGCCCAGTGTCCGCAGGAACGTCGCCAGGCCGGCACCGTCAGCAATCTGACTCGGCGGCAGGTCCGACATCAGGATGCTCAGGGTCGGCATGAAGAACAGCGCCACACCAATCCCCATGAACAATTGCACCAAGGCGATGTGCTGGAAGTCCACTTCGTTGGTGAACTCGGCGCGCATGAAGCAGCTCAGGCCGATCGCCAGGAACGCCAGCCCGGCCAGCAGACGCAGGTCGAACTTGTGTGCGTACTTGCCGACAAACGGTGACAGCAGCACCGGCAGAATGCCGATCGGCGCCACCGCCAGCCCGGCCCAGGTCGCGGTGTAGCCCATCTGGGTCTGCAGCCACTGCGGCAGGATCAGGTTGATGCCGAAGAAACCGGCGTAACCCAACACCAGCACCAGCGTACCGATGCGGAAGTTGCGATAGGCGAACAGCCGCAGGTTGACCACCGGATGCTGGTCGGTCATTTCCCAGATCACGAACACCGCCAGCGCGATCACCGAAATCGCCGCGCCGATGATGATGAAGTTCGACTCGAACCAATCCAGGTCATTGCCCTTGTCGAGGATCACCTGCAACGCGCCCACGCCAATGATCAGCGTGATCAGCCCGACGTAATCCATCGGCTGATGACTGGTGACCACCGGGCGCTTGGCCAGCTGCTGGCGCACCACCATTACCGCGAAAATCCCGATCGGCACGTTGATGAAGAAAATCCACGGCCAGCTGTAACTGTCGGTGATCCAGCCGCCGAGGATCGGCCCGGCAATCGGCGCCACCACCGTGACCATCGCCAGCAACGCCAGGGCCATGCCCCGCCTCGCTGGCGGATACACCGCAATCAGCAGCGTCTGGGTCATCGGGTACAACGGCCCGGCCACCAGGCCTTGCAGCACGCGGAAGCCGATCAGCTCCGGCATCGAGGTGGAAATACCGCACAGGAACGAGGCCAGCACAAACAGAATGGTCGCCCACAGAAACAGCTTCACCTCGCCGAAGCGACGGCTCAGCCAGCCAGTGAGCGGCAACGCGATGGCGTTACTCACGGCGAACGAAGTGATGACCCAGGTGCCCTGTTCCGAACTCACGCCGAGGTTGCCGGAAATGGTCGGCAGCGCCACGTTGGCGATGGTGGTGTCGAGCACTTGCATGAAGGTCGCCAGCGACAGGCCGATGGTGCTGAGCAACAGGCTGGGCGGCGAAAAAGAGGCGTTATTGCTCATCGTGAATCCTTTGGAACTCGGCGGGTGCCGCGCTTGTTACAGACGCAGTCACCTTTGTGGGAGCGGGCTTGCTCCGGGCGGCGTTCCGACGAAGGCGGTCTGTCAGACAAATCAATGCTGAATGACACACCGCTTTCGCGAGCAAGCCCGCTCCCACAGGGTCAGTGGCGGATCAGCGTTGCGCGGTCTTGCTGACCGCCGCGCTGTTGTCGTGGATCAGCTGGGTGATCATCGCGTCGGCTTCGGCCAGTTGACGGTCGTAGACGTTGGTGCTGAACGAGGCCTGTTGCGGCGGCTGCTGGGCCAGTACCGGGCCGCTCTGGTCGTGCAGGTTGACCTCGACATTGGTCGACAGCCCGACGCGCAGCGGGTGTTTGGCCAGCTCTTCGGCGTTGACGTGAATCCGCACCGGCACACGTTGCACGATCTTGATCCAGTTACCGGTGGCGTTCTGCGCCGGCAGCAGGGCGAACGCGCTGCCGGTGCCCGCGCCGAGGCTGTCGATGGTGCCGCTGAACTTCACGTCGCTGCCGTAGATGTCCGACTCGATCTCCACCGGTTGGCCGATGCGCATGTCACGCAGCTGGGTTTCCTTGAAGTTGGCATCGATCCACAGTTGATCCAGCGGGATCACCGCCATCAGCGCGGTGCCCGGCTGCACACGCTGGCCGAGTTGCACGGTGCGCTTGGCGACGTAACCGGTGACCGGGGCGATCAAGGTGCTGCGGGCGTTGGTCAGGTAGGCCTGGCGCAGTTGCGCGGCGGCAGCCATCACGTCCGGGTGCGACGAGACTACGGTGTCATCGACCAGCGCGCTGGTGGTTTTCAGCTGCTGTTTGGCGTTGGCCAGGGCATTTTGCGCCGAGGTCAGGTCATCGCGGGCGTGGGACAGTTCTTCCTGGGAAATCGCCCCGCCGGCGGCAAGATTTTTCCGGCGGTTGAAGTTGTCCTGGGCTTTCTGCACTTCGGCCTGTTGCGCGTTGACCTGGGCCTTCATGCCATCGACGTTGCTGTACAGGCCGCGAACCTGACGCACAGTGCGGGCCAGATTGGCCTTGGCACTTTGCAGGCCGACTTCGGCATCATTCGGGTCGAAGTTGATCAGCACCTGGCCTTCATGAACCAGGTCACCATCGTCGGCGCCGATGCTGACCACGGTGCCGGTCACCAGCGGAGTGATTTCCACCACGTTGCCGTTGACATAGGCGTCGTCGGTGCTTTCGCTCCAGCGCCCGATGAATTCGTGATACGCCCAGACACCGGCACCGGCGAGGGCAACCACAACGGCCAGCACCAGCAGCATCACCTTGCGTTTGCGCGGATTGCCAGTGTCTTGGGCGTTGTCTTGAGCTTGTGTGTTTTCGGCAGTGGCCATGACAAGTACCTTGAATTAGTTGTGCGGCGTGGCTGGGGTGGCGTTGGCTGCGGTCAGGGTTTCACCCTGGAAGCCGCCGCCCAGCGCTTGCATCAGTTGAATCGACAGGTCGATCTGCTCGGCATTCAGGGTCGCCAGCTGACGCTGGGCCTGCAGCAATTGCTGCTCGATGCTGAGCACGTCCAGGTAGTTGCCGATGCCGGAACCGTAACGCTGGACGACGGTGTTGTAAGAGTCCTGGGCAATCTCGGTCGCGTGCTGCTGGGCGCCGATCTGCCGGCCGATGTCACGCAACTGGTTGATGGTGTCGCCAACATCGCCCAAGGCTTTCACCAGACTTTTGTTGTACTGCGCCACGGCGAGGTCGTAATCGGCGTCGCGGGCATCGAGGTTGGCGCGCAGGCGTCCGCCATCGAAGATCGGCACCGAAATCGTCGGGGCAATGTTGAAGAAGCGACTGGCGGAACCGAACATCGCGTCACCCAACAGAGATTCGGCACCGGCGGAGGCCGACAGGTTCAAGTTGGGATAGAAGCGGGTCTTGGCGGAGTCGATGTCCTTGCTCGCCGCCTCGACACGCCAGCGCGCGGCGACCAGATCCGGGCGACGCCCCAGCAGTTCGGCCGGCAGCACCGATGGCAGTGCGACAGCGCTGGCTTGCAGGACTTTCGGCCGGGCGATTTCGTTGCCACGATCCGGGCCTTTGCCGAGCAATACGGCCAGAGCGATTTTCGCGCTGTTCAGGCGTTTTTCGGCGTCGATCAGACTGGCTTCGGAGCTGGCTTCCAGACTTTGGGTCTGCTGGAACTGGTACTGGCTGTCGATCCCCGAGCTCAAACGGCGCTGGCTCAGGTCGAGCATCTGTTTGGTGCGCTTCAAATCTTCGTTGGCCAGGTCATAAACGATGTGCGCCTGACCGAGATCGCTGTAGGCACGGGCCACATCAGCGGCGAGGGTCAGTTGCGCAGCCTGACGGTCGACCTCGGCGGCGCGGGCCTGGCCGAGTGCAGCTTCCCAGGCGTCACGCTGACCGCCCCACAGGTCGAAGTTGTAATTGAAGCCGGCGCTGATGTTGCGCACGGTGGCGTAGGCATCGCCCTGCCCTCGCGGGTCCTGATCCTTGGCCAGGCGTGAACGGGTAATGCCGGCACTGGCGTCGAGGGTCGGATAGCGCTCGGCATCGGCGGCATACGCAGCGGCGCTGGCCTGATGGGCGCGGGCGTCGGCGATCTGCATGTCCGGGCTGTCGTGCAGGGCTTCGCGGATCAGACCGTCGAGCTGCGGATCGCCGAGGCTGGTCCACCAGTCGCTCTTGGGCCACGCGGCCTGGGACAGCGTCACGCCATTGAGGGATTGGCCGACCTTCAGGTCTTTCGCATCAAGGTTTTTGCCTTGGGTATCGAGGCCACTGTAGTTGGCACAACCGGCGAGAATCATCGCCGACAGCACCAGTGTCAGGCTGCTGCGCAAGGTTTTACCGCTCATTGTGTTCACCTAACCGCTGGATAGTGATCGGGTCACCGGCTGCCAGCAGGATTTTCTTGAGGATGTATTCCAGGGTCTTCAACTCGTCCGGAGTGACGGCGCCGGCCAGTTCATTCATCGCGTCAGCGCCGATGTATGGCAGGCGATCGGCCAGTTGCTGGCCTTGCTCGGTGAGTTTCAGTTGCACCTGACGGCGATCGCCTTCACTGCGTTGGCGAACCAGAAAGCCTTTCTGCTCCAGACGGTCGAGCATGCGCGTCATCGAACCGCTGTCCAGCGACAGATGCCGGCACAGCTCGGCCGGGGTGTCGACGCCGAACTGGGCCATGATGATCAACACCTTGAACTGCGCGGCGGTAATGCCGTGGGGTTCCATGTGGGTGTCGATGATCTTGTCCTTGAGTAAAGCGGCACGGCCGAGCAACAGGCCGAGATGGCAATGCTTGAATTCGTCGGGGGTGAAATGCTTCATGTGCTCACCTAATAACTGCCTAGGCAGTGAATGTATGTCGAGATGTTACTGCCTAGGCAGCGAATGTCAACGTAATAGTTAGGTTGCTTTGTAATTAGTTGACCAGCGGACTGGGGTTTTCGGGTGCCCAGGCGAATGCCTTCGCGAGCAAGCTCGCTCCCACAGAGTTGTGAACATCAAAAACCCTGCGGGAGTCAGCCTGCTGGCGATTGCACCAACTTGGTATAAAGGGAGGGAAAAGCGGGCTAGAAATCCCGCTTGTAGAAGATATCCAGCGAACTGGCCACGCCGCTGGCGGCTTCCAGGTAGACCTTCTTGCTCAGCTTGTAGCGCAAGGCGATGGTGTTGGCCGGTTCGAATACGCCGACGCCGTAACGCAGGCTGAGCTTCTCGGAGATGTTGCCGCTGGCCACCACGCTGGTGGTGTTGCCGCTGCCCTGGGTGTCGAGCTGGAAGTCTTGAATCCCCAGATCCTTGGCCAGACCGCTGGTCACCCCGGAACTGCCCATCAACCCCAGACCGAGCGCTGCTTGCGCGAGCATGTTGTTGTCTTCGCCCGTGGTGCTCAGCGGACGCCCCAGCACCAGATAGGACAGCGCCTGTTCCTGGCTCATGGCCGGTTCCGAGAAGATCTGCGTGGTCGGCTGCTCGGCGCTGCCGCTCAGGCGGATACCGGCGATCACATCGTCGGTCTGGCGAATCGCTTCGATGTCCAGATACGGCTGATCCAGTGGCCCGGCGAACAGCAGACGCGCCCGGCGCACCGTCAGGCGTTGGCCGTAGGCGCGGTATTTGCCGTCGTTGAGCCACAGCTCGCCACGGGTGTCCATGTTGTCGCCGATGTGCACGTGACCTTGCAGGTTGGCGGTCAGGCCGAACCCGGCAAAGCTCAGTTTGTCCTCGCCGACCACCACGTCGATGTCCATTTTCATCGCCAGCGGCGGTTTGCCCTCTTCGGTCTGCGCACCGACGATGATCGTGTCATCGGAGACTTTCACCGTCGATGGCGGCAATTCGCGCACGGTGATTTCGCCTCTGGGCACCAGCACCTTGCCGGCAATCGCCAGCTCATCGCCGGCCATGGAAATCTTCAGGTCCGGCGCCACTTCAAGCTTGGCGTAGGGTTCGACGGTGACCGGCAATTGCGTGCCCTTGAGCGCCAGATCCACCACCAGCGCCTGGCCCCAGGCAACATTGCCGCTGAGGCTGCCCTGCCCGGCCTTGCCGCTTTTCCAGCCGCCGTTCAGTCGCACGGTTTCCCCGGCGATCACTGCTTGCAGTTGCAGCGCCTGCAACTCCAGCGGCAGTTCCGGGCCGGACACTTCACCGTCACTGAGTTGCACGGTGCCGTTGACCAGCGGCGCGAGCAGTCCGCCGGAGATCGTGCCGCTGCCGTTCAGGTGCCCGGTGAGTTTCTCGACCATCGGCACGAACGGCCGTGCCACCGACAGATCCAACCCGCTGAGACGGAACGAGCCGTTCAGCGGTTTGTTCTTCGGCAACGGATTGAGCTGCGCCTGCACCATCAGTTCACCCAGTTTGCCGCCGACGAAATTGAGGTCGGTGTCGATGCGTTTCGGCGTGAGTTTGCTGGTGAGCTTGAGGGTCTGGTACGGGAAGTCCAGCCACTGATCCTTTTCCTTCATGCGCAAGGTGCCGCCGCTGGCGTCGATGCTGATCTGGCCGTTCGGGCCGCTGGCCGGCAGGTCCAGTTGCAGGTCGGCGTTGAGCTTGCCCTGCCAGGCGAAATCCTTCGGCAGCCACTGTGCCAGGCTTTCGATCGGGAATTGCTTGAGGTGATAACGCAGCTTCGGCTCCGGCATCAACCGCTGGTCTTCGCCACACAGGCTGGCATTGCCGGACATCCAGCAATGGGCCCCGAAGTTGATCTTGCCGTCGGCCAGTCGTTCGAGCCTGGCCGGGTTTTGCAGCTTCCAGTCCTGGCCGCCAGCCTGAATATCACCGCTGGCCAGACGACCGCGCCAGTTGCCCTTGTCCAGATTGCCGTCCAGGCCCAGCGCCAGTTTCAGCTTCGGCCCGAGCAGGTCGAGATTGAGTTTCTGGCTTTTGATGTCACCTTGGGCGCTGGCGGTCAGGGTGCCCAGCGACGTATCGCCGGCCTGGATGCCGCTGCCCTTGAGGTCGATTTTTGCCCGTTGCGCGCTGTCGAGAGTGGCGTCGAGGTTGAGGCTTTGCAGGCGATTGTCCTGGAACGCCAGTTGCGAACCTTGCAGGCCGAGCTTGCCCTGCGGCGCCTTCAGCGTGCCGGCGACATCGACCCGCCCGTTGACCTGTCCGCGCAGCTGCGGCCAGAGTTGGGCCAGACGCGGCAGCTTGATGTCGATCTGCCCGGCGAGCTTCTGTTGCAGGCTGCCCTTGCCGTTGATGCTGTTGTCGCCGAGGCGGATTTGCAGGGCATTCAGATTCCACTGCTCGCCCGCGCCGTCGGCCTTGGCTTGCAGGATCGCCGGTTGCCCGCGCAGTTTGCCCTTCAGATCGAGGTCGGCGTTGAGGCTCAGGCGCTCGTTCTTCATTTCACCTTTGCTTTTCAACGGGCCGGCCAGGGTGCCCGGCAACTCCGCAACCCAGTACGCCGGGTTGAGCGCCGACAGTTCCAGCGCAGTGTCCCAGGCGATGCCATCGGCGAACTGCACGTTCACATGGCCTTCGGCTTTACCCTGCCCGGCTTCGAGTTTCAGTTGTGGCAGGAAAATCTGCTTGAGATTGCCGCTGAACGGACTGCTCAGGCTGAACGCCCCCGCCGGTCCATCTGCGGCGGCGGCGAAGTTACCGATGTACTGACCGTCGGTGTAGGAGACTTCGCCGGTGAAGGTACGCAACGTGACCTGCGGTTCGTCGATCTCCGGATAGAGCCGGTGCCACGGAAAATCCAGCCAGTTGATAGTGGCCTGGGCACTGAGGCCTTTGCTCCAGTCGACGTTGCCGGTGAGCTTGAGGCTTTGCTTGTCGTTGGCCGTCAGGTCGAGGCCGGCAATCTGTGCGCCCTTGGCGTCGACCTTGCCCTTGAGCAATAGCGCTACCGGGCCTTTATCCGCAGGCAACGTGGCGTTGCCGAGCAATTGGTAACCGTTTTTCAGGTCGCCTTCGCCGGTCAATACCAGTTGATTCAATTGCAGGGTATCCGGCAGATCCGCGCTCGGTTTGAACGCTTCCGAGGTGATCCGCACCTTGGCCGGCAGGTTTTCCACCAGCGGTTGCAGCTCGCCGCTCAACTGGCCGTCGAGGTAGCCACGGCTGTCGGCGTGCAGGTTGAGGGTTTTCAGCAGGTCGCCGTCGACTTTGAGTGCCAGTGTCCATGGACCACTGCCCGGCGACGGCAGCGTCAGATCACCGGCAATGCTCAGCGGCCAGTTACCGGTGGGTTGCAACAGACCAGACAGCTTCAGGCTCAAGTCATCGCGTTGCAGCTTCACGCTGTCGATCTGCATGCCCTTGGCAGTCCAGTGCGCCGCCAGTTGCAGGCCTTTGAGCTGTTCGCTGCCGTTGAACAGCAGGCTGCCGACTTGCACGTCGCCCAGCTCGATGGCCACCGGCAATTGCAGGTCCGGCAGTTTGATCGGACCGCTTTCGGTGGTTTCTTCACTGGGCGGGAACTGCAGGATGACTTGATCAGCCTTGAGCTGCTCGATGCACAGCGTCATACGCGTCAGGCACAGTGGCGACCATTCGAAGATCGGCTTGCTCAACTCAACGCGGCTGCTGTCTTGCTGCCACAACAGATGATCGGCGCTCCACTGCCCGCCGAGGCGACCCTGGAAGTTGTCGACGCTCAGGCCCGGCACCACCCCCAACACCCACCGGCTGCCAGCCTGCGTTCCGAGCACAGCGGTGATGCTCAACACCATCAGCAGCACCAACGACAACAGCACCAGCGCCGATATTTTCAAACCACGCTTCACAGCTCAGGCCCCATGGAAAAGTGCAGCCGGATGCCGCCGTCATCGTCCAGCGCATGGGCCAGGTCGAGGCGGATCGGCCCCACCGGTGAAACCCAGCGCACACCGATACCGACCCCGGTCTTGAGGTTCGGCAGTTCGAGTTTGTTGAAGGAGTTGCCCTGGTCTACGAAAGTCGCGACCCGCCATTTCTCGGCGATCGAGTATTGATACTCGACACTGCCGGCCACCATGTAGCGCCCACCGATGCGGTCGCCTTTGGAGTTCTCCGGGGACAGACTCTGATAGTCGTAACCGCGCACACTCTGGTCGCCACCGGCGAAGAAACGCAGCGATGGCGGCACCGAACTGTAACCGTTAGTGGCACTGCCACCGACCTGGACACGTCCGAGAAAGCGGTGGTTGTCGAACACCGTGGTCAGGCCTTTGATCAGCGCGGTGCCATACAGCAAGTTGTTGTCCGAACCGAGGCCTTCTTTCGCCACCTTGCTTTCGAAGGTCAGGCGATAGCCGTTGTGCGGGTCGATACGATTGTCACTTTTCAGATAGGAGTAACTGATGCCGGGCATCAGCAAGGTACTCAGGCCCGAATCGTCACCGAGCTGATATTCCTCACGCTGCCATTTCAGCGAAATGACCCGTTGCCAGCCGCTGGGCAACTTGCTGTGCCATTCCGGGCCGAAGGTCAGCAGTTTGCTCAGGGTGTCGGAGCCGTCGATGTCTTCGTACTGATAACCACCGGCCCAGCGCAACTTGTCGGTCAGTGGCGGATCCAGCGGAATGTCGTAGAACAGACCGACGTTCTGCCGTGGCGCCGACAGCTCGGCCTCCCAGCCATAACTGTCGCCTTGCGGGTTGACCCAGTGACGGGTCCAGTTGGCCTTGATCCGCGGGCCGACGTCGGTGGAATAACCAAGGCCCAGGCCCATGGTGCGCGGCTTGCGGGTGTCGAGTTTGACGTCCACCGGGATCACGTCGTTTTTTGCGGCGGTCGGCGCGGCGTCGACCCGCACGCCTTCGAAATAGCCGCTCGATTGCAGGTCGCGGTTGAGTTCGGCGATCAGTTCGGAGTCGTAAGGCTCGCCCGGCTTGAACGGCACCATGCGCTGGAGCAGGTCTTCATCGAACGGCGTGTCGCCCTCGAAACTGACTTTGCCCAGCGCATAACGCGGGCCGCTTTCGTAGATCAGTTCTACGTCGGCGACCCCGGCGCGGGGATCGACCATCAATTTCTGACTGGTGAAACGACCGCTGAAGAAGCCGTAGCGCGACGCCTGGTTCTGAATCAGGCGCTTGGCGTCTTCGTAACGCCCATGGTTGAGCACCGCGCCGGGCTTGAGCACGTCGCTCTTGGGGACTCGAAAGGATTTGAGGGAGGCCGCCGGGCCGTCGACGCGCACGGTCACGTTGCGCAGGCGAATCGGCTCGCCGGGATCGATCTTCAGCACCAGACGCGGTTTTTCACCGCCCTTCACTTCGCTGTCGATCTGCGGCTGGTAGTAGCCCAAAGCCTGGGCGGCCTTGCGCGCCTGCTCTTCGGCACCGCGACTGAAGCGCTGCAAGGCTTCTTCGTCACGATCGCCGAGGCTGCCGATATAGCCTTCTATATTGGCCTTGAGTTCATCGTTGGACGGTTTGACCCGCACATCCAATTCACTTTGCGCCAGCGCCGCGCAGCTGGTTAACAGCATGAGCACGCCACTGGTAAATCTTCCTGGAAACTTCATAGGCGCGGATGCTATCACGAGCTTGGGAGCGTGATAGAGCCTTGGGGTGCGCGGAAAGTTCGACCCTCAAGCCGTTGCAGTTTGTAACACCTGCGGGTTGGCGTGGAAAAACACGTGTTCACGCACCGGGCCGACGGCGACTTCGCCGATTTCCTCGTAGCCCTGACGCTTGTAAAACTCCAGGTATCTCGGGTTGCCGGTATCGAGGATCACGCCCTGGGAGTTTTCGTCCACCGCGCACCAGTTATGTACCGCTTGCAGCAGCTGTTCGCCGAAGTGTTTGCCCTGAAATTGCGGATGCACGCCCAGCAGCGGCAGCATGTGCACCGAGTCGGTGGGCACGCAGGCTTCAACGGCGGCGTGATATTCCAGATAGCGCCGGGTGCAGCGAAAACCGGTGCTCAACACCATGCGCAAACGCCAGGCCCAGCTTTCGGTGACACCCAGTCGTCGTTGCGGCGGCGCGATCAGGGCAATGCCGATCAAGCGATCGTTGACCAGCAGGCCGATGGCCGGCAGATCCTGCAGGAAATGCTGTTTGACCAGTTCCCGCACCGTGGCGCGCACGCGTTGTTCGTACCCCGGACGTTCGGCCTCGAACAGGTAAGCGAAAGTCGGCTCGTGACGATAGGCCTGATACAGCAAGGAGCGCGCTTCACGGGAATAGCCGCGGTCGAGCATGTGGATGTCGGCGATGGCGGTCGAGGTTTCAGGCATGACGGTGATTCTCCCTGGACGGAACTCAACAGGCCCCGTTCTTGTTATACGAGCCTTGGGCTGAAGGGATCGTTCCCACACCCGAAAGACATTAGCAGCGCATATGGACTACCGCCACGCTGGCCCAGATCCTACATGTCAGCTAGCATCGCCCTTTTGCCAGGACTGCCGACCATGAAGATCGTTTCCTTCAACATCAACGGACTGCGGGCTCGCCCGCATCAGCTGGCGGCGCTGATCGAAAAGCATCAGCCGGACGTCATCGGCCTGCAGGAAACCAAAGTCCACGACGACCAGTTCCCGCTGGAAGACGTACGGGCCCTGGGTTATCACGTGTATTTCCACGGTCAGAAAGGTCATTACGGCGTTGCCCTGCTCTCGCGCCAGGAGCCGATTGCCGTGCACAAGGGCTTTGCCACCGATGAAGAAGACGCGCAGCGGCGCTTTATCTGGGGCACATTCGCCGACGCCAACGGCGTGCCGGTGACGATCATGAACGGCTATTTCCCACAGGGCGAAAGCCGCGACCACCCGACCAAATTCCCGGCCAAGCAGCGCTTCTACAGCGATTTGCAGGCGTTGCTGGAAAGCCAGTTCCACAATCAACAGCCACTGGTGGTGATGGGCGACGTGAACATTTCCCCGGAAGACAGCGACATCGGCATTGGCCCGGACAACATGAAGCGCTGGCTGAAAACCGGTAAATGCAGCTTCCTGCCGGAAGAACGCGAATGGATGGCCCGCCTGAAAAACTGGGGCCTGACCGACAGCTTCCGTCACCTGAACCCGGACGTGACGGACATGTTCAGCTGGTTCGACTACCGCAGCCGCGGGTTTGAAGACGAGCCGAAGCGCGGTCTGCGCATCGATGTGATTCTGGCGTCCCATGGCTTGCTGCCACGGGTGAAAGCGGCCGGCGTTGACTATGAATTGCGCGGGATGGAAAAGCCTTCGGATCATGCGCCGATCTGGCTGGAATTGAGCTGACCCGCTTGAAGCAGAAGATCACGGCCGGCGGTTGTGATCTTCTGTCCTGTCATCTTTCAGCAACCTAACTGACTTAATCTCCCCGGCAATCCCCTTGGCTGCAATCGGTGCCGGCATGACCCTGCGTGTTCTGTTCGTCTTTCTCCTGAGCGGCTGGCTGCAGGTTTCGGCCGCGGCGTTACCCATTCCCGAGAACGGCCCGGCCTTGCGCATCCAGGGTTCCAACACCATTGGTGCGGCGCTGGGTCCGGCATTGGTGGAAGGCTTGCTGCAAGATCAGGGGCTGTTGAAAATCCACAGCGAAACCCCGGACACCGCCAACGAACAACGGGTCGTCGGCCTCACGGCTCAAGGTAAGCGGGTCGTGGTGGAAATCGCCGCCCATGGTTCCAGCACCGGTTTCACCGCTCTCAAAAGCAAAAGCGCCGATCTGGCCGCCTCCTCCCGTCCGATCAAGGACAGCGAACTCGCTAGCCTGCTACCTCTCGGTGACCTGAAAAGCCCCGGCGCCGAGCAAGTCATCGCCATCGATGGTCTGGCGATCATCCTCCATCCCGACAATCCGCTGAATCAACTGAACACAGAACAACTGGCGCGAATCTTCAGCGGCGAGGCGAAGACGTGGGAAGACGTCGGCGGCAAGGGTGGGACGATTCATTTATATGCGCGGGATGATCAGTCCGGCACCTATGACACGTTCAAGGAACTTGTCCTCAGCCGTCGTGGGAAAACCCTGAACAGCTCGGCGAAACGTTTCGAATCCAGCGAGCAATTGTCCGACGCCGTGAGCGCCGATCCCCAGGCCATCGGTTTTATTGGTTTGCCCTATGTGCGCCAGGCCAAAGCCGTGGCGATTGTCGACGGGCAATCCCAGGCCATGCTGCCACTGGCCAGCCTGATCGCCACCGAAGACTATCCACTGTCTCGGCGCTTGTTTTTCTATTTGCCACCCGACAATCAAAATCCGTGGGCCGCAGCCTTGGTGGATTTTGCGCAAAGCCGCCAGGGCCAGGCGATTGTCGCGGCCAACGGTTTTATCGCCCAGACCGTGCACGCCATCTCGGTCACGCCCAATGCGCTGATGCCCGAGGGTTATCAATCCCTCAGCCGGCACGCCCAGCGTCTGACCGTGAACTTCCGCTTCGAAGAAGGCAGCGCCAGCCTCGACAACAAGGCCCGGCAGGATCTGGCCCGGGTGTTCGACTATATAAAGCACCACGACAAGACCGACCGCGCGGTAACGCTGGTGGGATTCGGCGACGCCAAGGACGACCCGGCCCGGGCGGATTTGCTGTCGAAGCTGCGGGCGATGGCGGTACGCCGGGAGTTGGTGAAAAACGGCGTGGTGTTGCGCGAAGTGCGCGGGTTTGGCGCGCTGATGCCGGTGGCGACCAACAGCGGGGATGAAGGCAGGATCAAGAATCGGCGGGTTGAGGTTTGGGTTTACTGAATTTGTTGGTGATGCGTTGAACGAGCAGGCCCCATCGCGAGCAGGCTCGCTCCCACATTAGATCTCCAGTGAACACAAAGTGTGTGGACACCAGCGAACCCGTGGGAGCGAGCCTGCTCGCGATAGCAGGCACCGCGGTCTTAATGACCGCTACGCAGCATTTCCTTCGGCACGTACTTGCCGATCTCGAACTTGCCGATCGCCGCGCGGTGCACTTCGTCCGGGCCGTCGGCCAGGCGCAGGGTGCGTTGCATGGCGTACATGTAGGCCAGCGGAAAATCGTTCGACACCCCGGCCCCGCCATGGATCTGGATCGCCCGGTC
The DNA here is from genome assembly GCF_012974785.1 of Pseudomonas fluorescens. Lineage (GTDB taxonomy): Bacteria > Pseudomonadota > Gammaproteobacteria > Pseudomonadales > Pseudomonadaceae > Aquipseudomonas > Aquipseudomonas fluorescens_BT. The sequence goes on from NZ_CP027561.1 coordinate 3,940,551, forward strand.
GATCACCCGCAACGCGACGTTCGGTGCGACGACCTTGATCTGCGCGATTTCGCTCTTGGCGACCTTGTTACCCACGGTGTCCATCATATACGCCGCTTTCAGGGTCAGCAGGCGCGCCATGTCGATCTCCATCCGCGAGTCGGCGATCTTGTCGACGTTACCGCCCAGGCGCGCCAGCGGTTTGCCGAACGCGGTACGGCTTACCGAACGTTTGCACATCAGTTCCAGTGCACGCTCGGCCATGCCGATCGAACGCATGCAGTGGTGAATCCGGCCCGGGCCAAGGCGACCTTGAGCGATTTCGAAGCCGCGTCCTTCACCGAGCAGGACGTTTTCGTACGGCACTCGCACGTTGTCGAACAGCACTTCGGCGTGGCCGTGAGGTGCGTCGTCGTAACCGAACACCGGCAGCGGGCGGACAATCTTCACGCCGGGGGTGTCGACCGGCACCAGGATCATCGAGTGCTGGGCGTGGCGCGGAGCGTCGGGGTTGCTCAGGCCCATGAAGATCAGGATCTTGCAGCGCGGATCGCAGGCGCCGGAGGTCCACCATTTCTTGCCATTGATGACCCACTCGTCGCCATCGCGCACGGCACGGGCGGCCATGTTGGTGGCGTCGGAGGACGCGACGTCAGGTTCGGTCATGGCAAACGCCGAGCGGATCTCGCCGCGCAACAGCGGTTCAAGCCAGCGCTGCTTCTGTTCTTCGTTGGCGTAACGCACCAGCACTTCCATGTTGCCGGTGTCCGGCGCCGAGCAGTTGAACGGCTCGGGACCGAGCAGCGAACGGCCCATGATTTCTGCCAATGGCGCGTATTCGAGGTTGGTCAGGCCGGCGCCGAGCTCCGACTCAGGCAGAAACAAATTCCACAGCCCTTCAGCTTTCGCCTTGGCCTTGAGCTCTTCCATGATTGCGGTCGGCTGCCAGCGGTCGCCCTCGGCAACCTGCCGTTCGAACACGGCTTCGGCCGGGTAAACGTAAGTGTCCATGAACGCGGTCACGCGCTCACGCAGTTCTTGCACCTTGGGCGAATAAGCGAAATCCATGAGCAATTACCTTTTTTCGGCAGGTTGTTTAAGTCATGCAATCGATGCTAGAACAGCGTTGATAATTTACCTAGCCTATTCTCGGCGTGTATAAACATTCATCACCGATATATGATTGGTTGATTTTCCTGGCCGCCCTGACCCGCGCCATTCACCTATAACAAGCCCCTATAACAAGAGAGCCGCGTAATGAATCTGAGCAAGGTCGACCTCAACCTTTTCATCGTCTTCGACGCGATCTACACCGAAGCCAACCTGACCCGCGCCGGGCAGATTGTCGGCATCACCCAGCCAGCGGTGTCCAACGCCTTGGCGCGGTTGCGCGAGACCTTCAACGACCCGCTCTTCGTACGCACCGCCCAGGGCATGGTGCCGACGCCCATGGCGCAGAACATCATCGGCCCGGTGCGCAACGCGCTGTCGCTGCTGCGGGTATCGGTTCAGGAAAGCCGGATTTTCAACCCATCGCAAGCGGTCAAGACCTACCGCATCAGCATGACTGACCTTACCGAAGCGGTGATTCTGCCCCCGCTGTTCCAGCGCCTGCGTCGGCTGGCACCGACGGTGATCATCGAGAGTTTCCTGTCCAAGCGCCGGGAAACCACAAAGGAACTGGCCGCCGGGCGCCTCGATTTCGCAGTGGATGCGCCGCTCAACACCGACCCGCAGGTGCGTCACGTCAAGCTGATGGAAGACCGTTACGTCTGCGCGATGCGCAAGGGTCATCCGCTGGCGACCAAGGAAAAATTCACACTCGACGATTACCTGTCGCTGACCCACATTCATATTTCCAGCCGGCGCAGTGGCCTGGGCCATGTCGATCTGGCGTTGGGGAAGATGGGCATCCAGCGCAAGATCGCCCTGCGCTCGCAGCATTACCTGATGGCTTCCCAGGTGTTGCAGCAGACCGACATGGTGATGACCGTGCCGGAGCGTTTCGCCCGTCGCCATGATCTGCATGCGTTCAATCTGCCGGTCAACGATGTGCCACCGGTGGAAACCCATTTGTACTGGCACGAAAGCACCGATCAGGACCCGGCCAACCGCTGGATGCGCGAGCAGATGATCGAGTTGTGCCAGCAAGTGACAGCGCACGAGAAGAAGCTCGACAAGCTGCAGGCGCCCGCCACTTGACGTAAACGTCAACCTGCCATTAGCTTAGCGCCAAGACCCTTCTTCGAGCGCTTTCATGAGCAGCCAGACCTACAGCATTTCCGACCTCGCCCGCGAGCTGGACATCACCACCCGGGCGATCCGTTTCTATGAAGAACAAGGCCTGCTCAGCCCCGAGCGCCGAGGCCAGGAACGTATCTATTCGCCACGCGACAAGGTCAGCCTGAAGCTGATCCTGCGGGGCAAGCGCATCGGTTTTTCCCTGGCCGAGTGCCGCGAGCTGATCGAGCTCTACGACCCCTCCAGCGGTAACACCAAACAACTCAACAGCATGCTGGCGAAAATCAGCGAACGCCGTGAACAGCTTGAACAGCAACTGCTGGACATCGAACAGATGAAGCTGGAACTCGACACCGCCGAAGAACGCTGCGTGCAGGCGCTGGAGCAGACGCTCAAGAGTCAGCAAGTCGCGCAGTAACAGCCACAATTCATCTCCTGTGGGAGCGGGCTTGCCCGCGAATGCGGTGTTTCAGAATCAGATTTGTCGGCTGACACTCCGCCTTCGCGAGCAAGCCCGCTCCCACAAGGGTTCCGCAGGAATTCAAACAGCAGGTCAACGCCATGTCCCTCCCCTCCCAAGTACGCCTGATCGAAGTCGGCCCGCGTGACGGCCTGCAGAACGAAGCCCAGCCCATCAGCGTCGCCGACAAGGTGCAACTGGTCGACGCGTTGAGCGCCGCCGGCCTCGGCTATATAGAAGTCGGCAGTTTCGTCTCGCCCAAGTGGGTGCCGCAGATGGCCGGTTCCGCCGAGGTGTTCGCGCAAATCCAGCGCAAGCCCGGCGTGACCTACGGCGCGCTGGCGCCGAACCTGCGCGGCTTTGAAGATGCGCTGGCCGCCGGGGTCAAGGAAGTCGCGGTGTTTGCCGCTGCGTCCGAGGCGTTCTCGCAGCGCAACATCAATTGCTCGATCAGCGAAAGCCTGGCGCGGTTCACGCCGATCATGGAGTCGGCGAAACAGCACGGCGTTACCGTGCGCGGTTACGTGTCCTGCGTGCTCGGCTGTCCTTATGAAGGCGAGGTCGCCCCGGAGCAAGTGGCGGTGGTAGCCCACGAGTTGTACGCGATGGGCTGCTATGAAGTGTCGCTGGGCGACACCATCGGCACCGGCACCGCGGGCGCGACCCGCCGGCTGTTCGAAGTGGTCTCGAAGGAGGTGCCGCGAGAGAAACTCGCCGGCCACTTCCACGATACCTATGGCCAGGCCATGGCCAACATTTACGCCAGCCTGCTGGAAGGCATCGCGGTGTTCGACAGCTCGATCGCCGGCCTCGGCGGCTGCCCGTACGCCAAAGGCGCCAGCGGTAACGTCGCCACCGAAGACGTGGTGTACCTGCTCAACGGCCTGGGCATCGAGACCGGTATCGACCTCGACGCCTTGATTGCCGCCGGCCAGCAGATCAGTGCGGTGCTGGGTCGCCCGACCGGTTCGCGCGTGGCCAAGGCCCGTAGCGCACAGTGAGGGGATGGTGTTACCGCCGAGTGCGAAACGTGGGCGCAAGCGAGTAACACGGAAACAAATTGTCTGGTTTAGCCTGAAGGAAAAATCCCTCAAAAATCTCAAACCATTGATTTACAAGGGTTTTGAAAAGTTGGCACGGCTTCTGCTATCTCTATGGCATAACAAGAATAAAAAGCAGCAAACCAATAAAAATAAGACGTACCGACTCTGACATAACAAAAACAACACGGCAGAGACGCAGCTAACAGATTTTTTTGGAGAAGGTGTGCTTTTCAGGGTGTTCCTCGGAATGACCCGCAACCGGGCAGAGAACAATAAAACTACCTTCAGGTAGCTCCCGAATCGGTTGGATCGCTAGACGAGAAAGTAGATCAGCGCTCAAAAAAATACGTTTGCTCTTGACCCCGGATGGGGGTCGCCAAAAACAGCGGTAAAGGGCCACGGTTGCCAAAAACAACAACAGACCGACCCTCAATAATAAAAAGAGCACGCGACGACAAAATTAAAGGGGAGCTTCGGCTCCCCTTTGTGCTTCCTGTGATTCCTGTTTTCACCGCCGCCATGTGGGAGCGGGCTTGCTCGCGAATGCGTCAGGTCAGCCAACATGCTTGGTGAATGGCACACTGCATTCGCGGGCAAGCTCGCTCCCACATTTGATCTGTGTCAGGCGTGCTTTTCGCGTAATTCTTCGATACTGATCTCACGCATCCGGAATTTCTGGATCTTGCCCGTCACCGTCATCGGAAACTCCTCCACAAACTTGAAGTAACGCGGCGTCTTGAAGTGGGCGATGCGCTCCTTGCACCACGCTTGCAGTTCTTGTTCGGTCGCGCTGTGGCCGGGGTGGAATTTGATCCAGGCGACGATTTCCTCGCCGTAACGCGAGCAGGGAATGCCGATCACCTGCACGTCCGCCACCGCTGGATGGGTGAAGAAGAACTCTTCCAGTTCACGCGGGTAAATGTTTTCGCCGCCACGGATGATCATGTCCTTGTTGCGGCCGGCGATGCACACGTAACCCTCGTCGTTCATGCTCGCCAGGTCGCCGGTGTGCATCCAGCCTGCTGCGTCGATGGCTTCGGCGGTGGCATTCGGGTTGTTCCAGTAGCCGAGCATCACGCTGTAGCCACGGGTGCACAGTTCGCCGATGGTGCCGCGCGGTACCGGGTTGCCGGCCTCGTCGATGATTTTGCTTTCGAGTTGTGGCTGGGTGCGGCCGACGGTGGTGACGCGCAATTCCAGTTCATCGGATGGGCCGGTCTGCAGCGAGACCGGGCTGGTTTCGGTCATGCCGTAGGCGATCTGCACTTCGCTCATGTGCATTTCATTGATGACCCGGCGCATCACCTCGATCGGGCAGGTGGCGCCGGCCATGATCCCGGTTCGCAGGGTCGACAGGTCGAACTCGGCACGCTGCGGCTGATCGAGCATGGCGATGAACATGGTCGGCACACCGTACAGCGCGGTGGCCTTTTCTTCGGCGACGGTGCTCAGGGTCAGCAGCGGATCGAAGGCGTCGTTGGGGTAAATCATCGTGCTGCCGTGGGTGATGCAGCCGAGGTTGCCCATGACCATGCCGAAGCAGTGATACAGCGGCACCGGGATCACCAGCCGATCAGCGGCGGTCAGGCCGAGGCTTTCGCCGACCATGTAACCGTTGTTGAGGATGTTGTAATGACTGAGGGTCGCGCCCTTGGGGAAACCGGTGGTGCCGGAGGTGTACTGAATGTTGACGGGCTGATCGAAGTGCAGGCTGTCGCTGCGTTCACGCAATTGTTCTGGAGAGACACTGGCGGCCAGATCGGCCAGTTGCGACCACGGGAGAAAACCCGAAGGCGGCTGTGAATCGAGGCTGATCAGGCCACGCAACTCCGGCAGGCGCTCGCTGCGCAGTTCGCCGATGGATTGCTCGGCCAGTTCCGGCAGCAAGCCTTGCAACATGCCGTGATAGTTGGAGCTCTTGAACGCCCCGGCGCAGACCAGCCATTGGCAACCGGATTGCTTGAGCACGTATTCGAGTTCGGAGCTGCGGTAGGCCGGGTTGATGTTGACCAGAATCACGCCGAGCTTCGCGGTGGAGAACTGAGCGATGCACCACTGCGCGCAGTTCGGTGCCCAGATGCCGAGCCGATCACCGGCCTGCAAACCCAACGCCAGCAGGGCTCTGGCATGCACGTCCACCGCGTCGGCAAGTTGCCGCCAGGTGTAACGCAGCTGCTGATGGCGCACCACCAGCGCCTCGCCGTCCGGGTACTGCGCGACAGTTTCGTCGAACTTCTGCCCGATGGTCATCGCCAGCAAGGCTTTGTCCTGGGAACCACGGGTGTAGCTGCGCTGCGGGTTTGCACTGGGTTGATCCATGACGACCCCTATTGTCTTTATTAGTGGGTGTTGGACCGGAGCCATATGAGCTCCGACCATTCAGAACTGGCCCTACTCTCGCTCAAGTTGACGTTAACGTAAAGGGTGATTGACAGCCATTCGTCACAGGCTTACGTTAACGTAAAGGTGAGAGCCGAAACGCCGCCCTCCCCACCCTACAAAAAAGCCAAAAGGTGACCCATGAGCTACCCATCCCTGAACTTTGCCCTCGGTGAAACCATCGACATGCTGCGCGATCAGGTTCAGTCCTTTGTCGCCAAAGAGATCGCTCCGCGTGCCGCGCAGATCGACAGCGACAACCTGTTCCCGGCTGATCTGTGGCGCAAGTTCGGCGACATGGGCCTGCTCGGCATCACCGTACCGGAAGAGTACGGCGGCGCTGGTCTGGGTTACCTGGCGCACGTGGTGGCGATGGAAGAAATCAGCCGTGGCTCGGCTTCCGTGGCGTTGTCCTACGGCGCCCATTCCAACCTCTGCGTGAACCAGATCAACCGCAACGGCAACCACGAACAGAAAACCAAATACCTGCCGAAGCTGATCAGCGGCGAACACGTCGGCGCACTCGCGATGAGCGAGCCGAACGCCGGTTCCGACGTGGTTTCGATGAAACTGCGCGCCGATAAACGCGGCGACCGTTTCGTACTCAACGGCAGCAAAACCTGGATCACCAACGGCCCCGACGCCAACACCTACGTGATCTACGCCAAGACCGACCTGGAAAAAGGCCCTCACGGCATCACCGCGTTCATCGTCGAGCGCGACTGGAAAGGCTTCAGCCGCAGCAACAAGTTCGACAAGCTCGGCATGCGCGGCTCCAACACTTGCGAGCTGTTCTTCGATGACGTCGAAGTGCCGGAAGAAAACATCCTCGGCGTACTCAACGGCGGCGTGAAAGTGTTGATGAGCGGCCTCGATTACGAACGCGTCGTGCTGTCCGGTGGCCCGACCGGGATCATGCAGTCGTGCATGGACCTGATCGTGCCGTACATCCACGACCGCAAGCAGTTCGGCCAGAGCATCGGCGAATTCCAGCTGATCCAGGGCAAAGTCGCCGACATGTACACCCAGCTCAACGCCAGCCGCGCCTACCTCTACGCCGTGGCCCAGGCCTGCGAGCGCAACGAGACCACGCGCAAGGACGCCGCCGGCGTGATCCTTTACACCGCCGAACGCGCCACGCAAATGGCCCTGGACGCGATCCAGATTCTCGGCGGTAACGGTTACATCAACGAATTCCCCGCCGGCCGTCTGTTGCGTGACGCCAAGCTGTACGAAATCGGCGCCGGCACCAGTGAAATCCGTCGCATGCTCATCGGTCGCGAACTGTTCAACGAAACCCGCTAAACGGAGCTGCCCATGGCTATCCTGCATACCCAGCTCAACCCTCGTTCAGCGGAGTTCGCTGCCAACAGCGCGGCGATGCTCAAACAGGTCGACGCCCTGCACACCCTGCTCGCCCAAGTGGCTCAGGGCGGCGGCGCGAAAGCTCAGGAACGGCACACCTCGCGCGGCAAACTGCTGCCCCGTGAGCGGATCAACCGCTTGCTCGATCCGGGCTCGCCGTTTCTGGAAATCAGTCAATTGGCCGCCCACGCCGTTTATGGCGAAGACGTGCCGGCCGCAGGCGTGATTGCCGGGATCGGTCGCGTGGAAGGCGTCGAGTGCATGATCGTCGCCAACGACGCGACCGTGAAAGGTGGCTCGTACTACCCTCTGACCGTGAAGAAACACCTGCGCGCCCAGACTATCGCCCAGCAGAATCGCCTGCCGTGCATCTATCTGGTGGACTCGGGCGGCGCCAACCTGCCGCGTCAGGACGAAGTGTTCCCGGATCGCGAGCACTTTGGGCGGATCTTCTTCAACCAGGCCAACATGAGCGCCATGGGCATTCCGCAGATTGCCGTGGTCATGGGCTCCTGCACCGCCGGCGGCGCTTACGTGCCGGCGATGGCTGACGAAGCGATCATGGTGCGCAATCAGGCGACGATTTTCCTCGCCGGCCCACCCTTGGTGAAAGCCGCGACCGGTGAAGTGGTCAGCGCCGAAGACCTCGGCGGGGCCGATGTGCATTGCAAGATTTCCGGGGTCGCCGACCACTACGCCGAAAGCGACGAGCACGCCCTCGCCCTCGCCCGCCGCAGCGTCGCCAACCTCAACTGGCGCAAGCTCGGCGAAGTGCAGCAGCGCGCGCCGATTGCGCCGCTGTACGCCAGCGACGAGTTGTACGGCGTGGTTTCGGCGGACGCCAAGCAGCCGTTCGATGTGCGTGAAGTGATTGCGCGACTGGTCGACGGTTCGGTGTTCGATGAATTCAAAGCCTTGTTCGGCACCACGCTGGTCTGCGGTTTCGCCCACCTGCACGGCTACCCGATCGCGATCCTCGCCAACAACGGCATCCTGTTCGCCGAAGCCGCGCAAAAAGGCGCGCACTTCATCGAACTGGCCTGCCAGCGCGGCATTCCGCTGCTGTTCTTGCAGAACATCACAGGCTTCATGGTCGGCCAGAAATACGAGGCCGGCGGCATCGCCAAACACGGCGCCAAACTGGTGACCGCCGTGGCGTGCGCCAAGGTGCCGAAATTCACCGTGATCATCGGCGGCAGCTTCGGCGCCGGTAACTACGGCATGTGCGGGCGGGCCTACGATCCGCGTTTCCTGTGGATGTGGCCGAACGCGCGGATCGGCGTGATGGGCGCCGAACAGGCAGCCGGCGTGCTGGTTCAGGTCAAGCGCGAGCAGGCCGAACGCAGTGGCCAGGCATTCAGTGCCGAGCAGGAAAGCGAAATCAAGCAACCGATTCTCGACCAGTACGAAGAACAGGGTCACCCCTATTACTCCAGCGCACGGCTGTGGGACGACGGCGTCATCGACCCGGCACAAACCCGCGATGTACTGGCCCTGGCCTTGTCCGCGTCGTTGAACGCGCCTATCGAACCGAGCCGCTTCGGCGTGTTCCGGATGTGATCGGGAGAACCTCATGAGCGACTTCAACACCCTCGAATTGCAGAGCGATCCACGGGGTTTCGCGACCCTGTGGCTGAGCCGCGAAGAAAAGAACAACGCGTTCAACGCCGAGATGATCCGCGAACTGATCCTGGCGCTGGACAAGGTCGCCAGCGACGCCAGCCTGCGTTTCCTGCTGGTGCGCGGACGCGGCAAACACTTCAGCGCCGGCGCGGATCTGGCCTGGATGCAGCAATCGGCCGAGCTCGATTACCACACCAACCTCGACGACGCCCGGGAATTGGCGGAGCTGATGTACAACCTCGCCAAACTGAAAATCCCGACCGTGGCCGTGGTGCAAGGCGCGGCGTTCGGCGGCGCGCTGGGTCTGATCAGTTGCTGCGACATGGCGATTGGCGCCGATGACGCGCAGTTCTGCCTGTCGGAAGTGCGCATTGGTCTGGCGCCGGCGGTGATCAGCCCGTTCGTGGTGCAAGCCATCGGCGAACGGGCGGCGCGGCGTTATGCGCTGACGGCCGAGCGTTTCGGCGGGCAGCGGGCGCGGGAAATCGGTTTGTTGTCGGAAAGCTATCCCGCAAGCGAGCTTGAACAGAAAGTCGAGCAATGGATCGACAACCTGCTGCTCAACAGCCCCGCCGCCATGCGCGCCAGCAAGGATCTGCTGCGTGAAGTCGGCAACGGCGCGCTGACCCCGGCCCTGCGTCGCTACACCGAAAATGCCATCGCCCGCATCCGCGTCAGCCCGGAAGGTCAGGAAGGTCTGCGGGCCTTTCTGCAGAAACGCCCACCGAGTTGGCAAGCCGCAACCACCACCAAGGAGTCGCGTTGATGAGCGCACCTGTTCTCACCACCCTGCTGGTGGCCAACCGTGGCGAAATCGCTTGCCGGGTCATGCGTACCGCCAAGGCTTTGGGCCTGACCACCGTTGCCGTGCACAGCGCCACCGACCGTGAAGCGCGGCACAGCCGTGAAGCGGATATTCGTGTCGATCTGGGCGGCAGCAAAGCCGCCGACAGTTACCTGCAAATCGACAAACTGATCGCGGCGGCCAAAGCCAGCGGCGCTCAGGCGATTCACCCGGGTTATGGTTTTCTGTCGGAGAACGCCGGGTTTGCCCGCGCCATCGAAGCCGCCGGCCTGATCTTCCTCGGCCCACCCGCCTCGGCCATCGACGCGATGGGCAGCAAATCCGCCGCCAAGGCCCTGATGGAAACGGCTGGCGTACCGCTGGTGCCGGGCTATCACGGTGAAGCCCAGGATCTGGACACCTTCCGCGATGCTTGCGAGCGCATCGGCTATCCGGTACTGCTCAAGGCCACCGCCGGTGGTGGCGGTAAAGGCATGAAGGTCGTTGAAGACGTCAGCCAACTGGCTGAAGCGTTGGCCTCGGCCCAGCGTGAAGCGCAGTCGTCGTTCGGCGATTCGCGGATGCTTGTGGAGAAATACCTGCTCAAGCCGCGTCACGTGGAAATCCAGGTGTTCGCCGATCAGCATGGCAATTGCCTGTACCTGAACGAGCGTGACTGCTCGATCCAGCGCCGGCACCAGAAGGTCGTTGAAGAAGCACCGGCACCGGGCTTGAGTCCGGAACTGCGTCGGGCGATGGGTGAAGCGGCTGTGCGTTCGGCGCAGGCCATCGGTTACGTCGGCGCCGGCACAGTGGAGTTTCTGCTGGACGCGCGCGGCGAGTTCTTCTTCATGGAGATGAACACGCGGCTACAGGTCGAACACCCGGTCACCGAAGCCATTACCGGTCTCGATCTGGTGGCCTGGCAGATTCGAGTCGCCCGTGGCGAAGCGTTGCCGATCACTCAGGATCAGGTGCCGCTGAACGGGCATGCGATTGAGGTGCGGCTGTATGCGGAAGATCCGTCGAATGACTTCCTGCCGGCGACCGGGCGTCTGGATCTGTACCGTGAATCCGCCGCCGGGCCGGGGCGTCGTGTGGACAGCGGCGTTGAGGAAGGCGATGAGATTTCGCCGTTCTATGACCCGATGCTCGGCAAGCTGATTGCCTGGGGCGAGGATCGTGAGCAGGCGCGTTTACGGCTGCTGAGCATGCTCGACGAGCTTGCGATTGGCGGGCTGAAGACCAACATCAACTTCCTGCGGCGGATCATCGGGCATCCGGCGTTTGCGGCGGCGGAGCTGGATACCGGGTTCATTCCGCGTTATCAGGAACAGTTGCTGCCAGCGCCTGCTGCGCTGAGCGATGAATTCTGGGAGGCGGCGGCGCAGGCTTTTGCACAGAGCCTGCCGGGGATGGCTCGGGCGGATGATCCCGCTTCGCCTTGGGCGCTTCACAGTGGTTTGCGCGCTGGGTTGCCACGGGAAATCACTCTGCATTTGAGCTGCGAGGGGCAGGATCGGGCGTTGACGCTCGGTGCTGGCGGCAATGCAAAACTGATCGGCGAGCATCTGGTGCTCGAGCACGATGGGCTGCGTCGACAGCTGCGTGCGATTCGTCGTGGAGAGTTTCTGTATCTGCAATGGGACGGCGAGCTGCGACACGTTGAAACGTACGATCCGATCAGCGCTGTCGAAGCCAGTCACAGCCATCAGGGCGGTCTGACGGCGCCGATGAACGGCAGCATCGTGCGGGTGCTGGTGGAGGCCGGGCAATCGGTTGAGGCCGGCGCTCAATTGGTGGTGCTGGAAGCGATGAAGATGGAGCACAGCATCCGCGCGCCCCATGCCGGCGTGATCAAGGCGCTGTATTGCCAGGAAGGCGAAATGGTCAGCGAAGGCAGTGCACTGGTCGAACTGGAAGAAGCGTGAAAGGTGGATCGATCCTACGCCTGGCGAGGATCGATCTGACTAGTATTTGGCGGTTGCCTGAACCACGACACCGATGATTCGGCATTCTTCGGTCAACAAGGCTTTCGGCCAGGTCGGATTGAGCGGCACCAGGTAACGCTGACCGCCCTCTTCGATCAGCTTGCGGAAGATTGCCTCGTCGCTGTCCGGCCACTGGGCGATCACCAGTTTGCCGGGCTCGGCTTCCAGCGCCGGATCCACCAGGATCATCATCCCCTCGCCAATGCTCTGCCCGGTGGGCGCAGTCATCGCGTTGCCCGTTACCGTGAGCCAGAACGCCGGGCCACGGGCGTGGTAATCCGTCAGTTCGAAACGTCGCTTGTCTTTGGCACTCGAATACGCTGGCTGACTTTCACGGGCCTCGACCGGCGCATTCCACTCGCTGACCGGATAGCGAAAGTAAGGGTTGTACTTCTGTGCCAGAGGCATTTCGTCGTCCGCATCGATCTGCGGTTCACGAATTACCACCGCGACTTCGAGATACTCCATGCCCAGTGCTTTCAGCACGCGGTTCATCTGCGTGATGCCGGGCTCGCGGCGCTTGTTCAGCCAATGGCCGATGCCACCCTGAGACATGCCGACGCGCTCGCCGAGCTCGACTTGAGTGACGTTGAGTTCACTCATTTTGGCTTTGACCAACTCAATCCATTTATCCATGTGCGGCACCATACGTGGACGCCTTCGGCCGGCAAAACACATATTGTAGTATTTAAATTCTGGTCACAAATACTATAAGTACTATTCTTGGGTCACGGATTTGAATCGACCAAGGAGTGACCTTTCACCATGAATATCACCAGCAACGACTTGCCCGACCTGCAGATAGACACCACTTTCAAGTCACCGCAGGGCTGTGCCGCAGCGCAGCGGGCATTGGACTATTACTTGAAACCGGCTGTGTCAGCGCCGGACGTGGAAGAACGATTTTTCGGCGTAAACAGCAACCTGAGCGGCGAAGAATCCCTGGTCCACGCCTCCGATCTGCTGCGATGCGCGGCGGCCACGGCATTCAAGGCAGCGGATGGTCTGCAGGGTGTCAGTCGGGATCTGGCGTTTTCGGTAGTGCACATGGTGGACATGGCACGGGCGATGGTCGATCACTCGCTGGATGGCGGTGTTCGATGAAGACGGACAGGAAAGAATTTTCCAATCGCGCAGATAAAAACGTTTGACTTGCAAATGATAATGATTATTATTGCAAGCAGCTGGTCGCGAGATCAGTCGATGGGCCAGAGACCTTAGGTCGGTCTTCTGGACTATCTCCTCATCAGGCTAATCACGGTTTTTGACCCGGCTTTTTGCCGGGTCTTTTTTTTGCCAGTTTTCTGGCTTTTGGCTTCAGGCTAATGAAGTCTTTGGGTGCCGCAAATTCGATGGCGCGGATAATATCAAAAGAATATTGCTTGGCAAGCGAACCCCGGCCACATTGGGGCGAACTAATGCCAATTAGCACTTGAGAATCAATCGCACAGCCACTAAGCTGCCTGCGCGTCATGGAAGACGCCCCCCGCCGCAACCCGCAATTTCCCTCGGTTTCACCCCTGCCTTGCGTGTAAAGTAGCCGCCATAAAAATCATATTCAGGAACCGATTATGACCGTGGCCAAATCTTCGTTCGACATCAGCGCCAACTTCGACAGCGGCAACATCCAAGTCATCGACATCAGCAACCCGCTCAACCCGGTTCTGGCCATTCGGCCAGATACCCGCAGCGCCCATTTCCAGTGGTTCCACTTCAAGGCCAGCGGCCTGCATGTTCATCAGGAGCACTGGTTCCGCCTGGTCAACGCCAGCCAGTCCTCCTACAACAAAGCCTGGACCGGCTATCAGGCGGTCGCTTCCTACGACCACGTCAACTGGTTCCGCATTCCGACCCAATTCGAAGGCGACAGCCTGCGCTTCTGCCTCGAAGCCGAGCAGACTCACGCCTGGTTCGCCTACTTCGAGCCTTACAGCCGTGGCCGTCATGACTGGCTGATCGAGCAAGCGCTGACCAAGGCCGGCACCGAACTGCTGGCCACCGGCAAAAGCGTTGAAGGCCGCGACATCCAGCTCCTGCGCAAAGGCACCGGTGCCGAAGGCCGCCGCAAGATCTGGATCATCGCCCAGCAGCACCCCGGCGAACACATGGCCGAGTGGTTCATGGAAGGCGTGATCGAACGTCTGGAGCATCACAACGATCCAGTGCTGAACAAACTGCTGGAAAGTGCCGATCTGTATCTGGTGCCGAACATGAACCCGGACGGTGCCTTCCACGGTCACCTGCGTACCAACGCCATGGGCCAGGACCTGAATCGCGCCTGGCAGAACGCCAGTCAGGACGTCAGCCCGGAAGTGCTTTTCGTACAGCAGCAGATGGAAAAATATGGCGTCGATCTGTTCCTCGACGTACACGGCGACGAAGAAATTCCTCACGTGTTCACTGCCGGCTGCGAAGGCAATCCAGGCTACACCCCGCGGATCGAGAAACTCGAAGAGCACTTTCGCAGCCATCTGAAACACACCACCAAAGACTTCCAGACCAAGTACGGCTACACCCGCGATGAACCGGGTCAGGCCAACATGACCCTGGCCTGCAACAGCGTCGGCCAGAAGTTCGACTGCCTGTCGTTGACCCTGGAAATGCCGTTCAAGGATCACGACGATGCGCCGAACCCGCTTACCGGTTGGTCGGGCCAGCGGTCGAAGCAATTGGGCAAGGATGTGCTGACCACCATCGCCGACATGGTCGACACCCTGCGCTGATATCCCCTGTTTTTCGCCACATGAAAGATCGCAGCGCTGTCTGCGATCTTTTTTTTCGCGTTGCACTTTTTGCCTAATCAGGTTGCAAAACAAAACCAGATTACCTACCGTCAATCCAGTTTTAATTTAAAACCTGAAAAGGAATCAGAACATGAAAGCGCAAACACTCGGCAGCGGTGTCGTGCTGCTGTTCGCCATCGCCTGCGGGCTGGCCGTCGGTAATGTGTACTACGCGCAACCGTTGCTGGACGCCATGGCCGAAGCATTCAACCTGTCACCCGCGAGCATCGGCATCGTCATCACGCTGACCCAGGTCGGCTACGGCATCGGACTGGTATTGCTCGTGCCGCTCGGCGATCTGCTCAACCGCCGACGCTTGATCGTCACGCAAACCCTGCTGTCCGCCGCAGCATTGTTGATGATCGCACTGGCCACCAACAGCACCTGGCTGCTGGTAGGCATGACCCTGACCGGCCTGCTCGCCGTCGTCACTCAAGTGCTGGTGGCCTATGCCGCAACCCTGGCCATCCCGGCGCAACGCGGACACGTCGTCGGCGTGATCACCAGCGGCATAGTGGTCGGCATCTTGCTCGCACGCACCGTAGCCGGCGGGATGGCGGATCTGGCCGGCTGGCGGGCGATCTATCTGTTGTCGGCAGGAATGACGCTGATCATGGCGCTGTTGCTGTTTCGCGCGCTGCCCAAGGATGAGAGCCCCCAACCGGCAACCTCCTACGCAGCATTGATTGCTTCGGTGTTCAGCCTGTTTCGAGAGGAGCCCGTGCTGCGACAACGGGCGATTCTGGCGTTGTTGACCTTCGCCAGCGCCATGGTGCTATGGACACCCATGGTCCTGCCGCTGGCCGCCCCGCCGCTGTCGCTTTCCCACAGTGAAATCGGATTGTTCGGACTGGCCGGCGCGGCTGGCGCACTGGCGGCTGCGAGAGCCGGACGCTTGGCGGACAGTGGTCTCGGGCAATGGGTCAGCGGCCTGTCCTTGTTGCTGATGCTCGGTTCGTGGCTGCCGATCGCATTGACCCAATCCTCGTTGTGGGCGCTACTGATCGGCGTGATCACTCTGGATCTGGGCTTGCAAGCCGTGCATGTCACGAGCCAGAGCATGATCTACAGCGTTCGCCCACAGGCACAGAGCCGACTGACTGCCGGCTACATGCTGTTTTATTCGGTTGGCAGCGCCCTGGGATCCATGGCCTCGACGGCCATGTACGCCTGGGCAGGATGGTCGGGTGTCTGCTGGTTGGGTGCCGCAATCAATATCGTCGCGCTGCTTTACTGGTGGCGAACATTGGCACCGCAAAAACGTGGCGAGCAGTGCTCCCTCGCCACGTCGGAATAACCTCCGGGGTCAGTCGCGACTCCGTCCCCGCAGCATGCTGTCGAGTACCTCGTCGCGGCGCACCCAGCCATGAAACAACGCGGCAGCCAGATGCAGCAACACGGTCAGAAACAGCAGATAGGCCAGATAGCCATGCGCCTTGCGCAGCAAGGCGAACACCTGGGCATCCGCCGGCAGGATTGACGGTAATTGCAGGGATCGCCCCAACATCACCGGATCCCCCGCCGCACTGATCATCGCCCAGCCCAGCAGCGGCAACACCAGCATCAATGCGTAAAGCAACAGGTGCGACGCCTTGGCTGCCATCACCTGCCATCCCGGCAGGTCCTCCGGCAGCGGTGGCTGACGAGTCCCCAACCGGACAAGGATGCGCACGATCACCAGCAACAGAATTGCGATACCCAAAGGTTTGTGCAGGTTGATCAGCCATTCATGCCGCGCTGACACCGAGGTCACCATGCCGGCCCCGATGAACAACATGGCGATGATCATGAGTGCCATCAGCCAGTGCAGCAGCCGCGCCAGCGGATTGAAATGCGTCGGTGGCGTTCTCATGGGCGTGCCTCCTGTTTGCCAGTGGGCAATTGACTGACTTCACTGGTGCGGCGCAGATAGGAATCGGCGTAGCCGGCTGAGCGCGCAGCCAGCAACGGGTCGTCGGAGCCTTCTATCCCGGCGGGCAGAACCAGTGGGTCATAGTTGATGTCGCGGCATTCGCCGCTGAGTTGCGGCTGAGTCTTTTCCAGGACCAGGGTGCCGGCGTTCAGCATTTTGCGACCGGCAGGCCAGACTTTGCTCGCGTCATTCACCGGATCGTCGGCATTGGCCAGCGTGAGGTTCAACTGAAAACGCAGCGGCCCTTCGGCCAGCCGTCGCACCAGATCCTTCTCGAGAAAATCGCTGCCTTCTGGAGCCACAGCTCCCGCTGCATCCTGGGCCAACGGCGCCATGCTCCAGCGCACGGCCTGTTTCTTGCCGCTCGCGTCGACCAGATAGAACGCGTTGATACTGTTGTAAGTCTCGGTCACGTAGCTGGCCGAAGGTTTGGCCGTCTTCACCCAGGTCAGGAACGGTACGGCCTCCGGATGCGCGGCGAAAAATGCCGGCACTTTGGCGGGATCGGGTTTGCCGGTCGCCGGGTCCGGCAATTGCGCCTGCTGCAACTGATAGAACGCCTCGGGCGTGCCGACCGGAAACACCGGCATGCTGTTCATTCCGGTGCGCCATTGCTGCCCGTTGGCCTGGGTGAAGCGCAGCGCCAGACTGCGAATCGGTACCGCGCTGTCCGGCGCATAAGGATTGCCCGCCGGCAGCGCGAATCGACCGACTACCGGAGTGCGTGGCTCATTGAACACTTGCGCGACAGAGTAAGGACGCGCCTCACCACTGCTTTCGAAATGACCGCTGACGCAAACACCCTTGGCGTGATTGCGACGGAACCCCGGATGCACGCCGTTGTTCTTTTCCAGCACATCGACCAGCGCCTTGGGCGTCAGGCGTTGTGGGTCAAAGTTGCCATGAACGTAGGCAAACGCCCCGGCCACGGCTGCGACCACCACGGCGATTCCGCCGAGACGCAACACCAGGCTCGCGGCACTCAGTGGCGGGCGTTGGGGGCCGCCGGGCGGTGAGCTGCGATCAACCATGAAAAACTCCAGGGCCATCGGCCATAGGGAAAGGTGCTATGAGACGCACGCCTCGTAGGTTTATTCCCTTTGAACTGTAGTTTCTTTCACGCGGTGACGCGCAAGCCCACCTCCGGGCCGTTTACATCAGATCGAACCGTGGCTCGCGCTTTTCCAGAAATGCCTGCATGCCTTCCTTTTGGCCGGGCGTAGCAAACAAGCCGTGAAACGAACGCCGCTCGAACAGAAGGCCTTCGCGCATCCCTGATTCATCGGCCCGGTCCACCGCCTCTCGCGCAGCCCGTGTCGCGGTGCGAGGGAATCCGCCAATCCGCCGCGCAACCGCCAATCCCTCTTCAAGCAAATGCTCGGCGGCGATCACCCGCGATACCAGCCCCGACTGCTCGGCCTCACGAGCGGACATCGAGCGCCCCGTCAGAATCATGTCCATGGCTTTTGCACGACCGATCAAGCGAGTCAGTCGCTGCGTGCCACCCATGCCCGGCATCACCCCCAAAGTGATTTCAGGCAGACCGAATTGTGCGGACTCGGCCGCTACGATCACATCGCACATCATTGCCAGCTCACACCCTCCGCCATAGGCGAACCCCGCTACTGCCGCAACCTTCGGAGTACGCAGCGCGGCGAACGCGTCCCAACCGGCAAAGTAATCTTCCTGAATCATGTCCAGACAAGACTTTTCGTACATCTCCTTGATATCAGCGCCTGCCGCGAAGTAATCCTTCGTACCGGTGATCAGGAAACACCCGACACCCGGATCGCCATCAAGTGCTTGCAGGGTTTCCAGCAGCTCGCGCATCAATTGTGCGCTGAGCGCGTTACGGGCGTGGGGCCGGTTGAGGCGGATCAACACCACGCGACCCAGTCTTTCGATCAATATATTCATCGCAGTCTCTTTCTATGTAAGGGGAAGGAAAACGGTAATACGCCCGTCAGGAATCCCAGATCGCGCCATAGGCCGGAATGCCCCGTCCCTCCATTTCCTTGACCACGCGCTCCGTCAACGTCTGGTTGGAAATGCAAATCACCGCCTCCGCGCCGTGGCGTTGAACCGCCGAGTAGGCCAGCCTCACCAGGTCTGGCTTGCCCAGCAGATCGGTATCCCAGATATGCGCATCGGGTTGGGCTTGAAGAATTTCATCGACCAATGCGTCGCCGTAGGTCTTTCTCGGGCTGCGGGTCGACCAGATCAGATGAATGGGCACCTGCCGCGCCAAAAGATGCGGCAGCACCGGGCCGATCCCGCTGCCCGTGGCGACGTAAACCACCGACTTGAACAGGGTTTCAATGCGAGCGACCCCGGCGGTGGTGATGCCCTTGACCCAGACATGGGTTGGCGGTTGCTCGATCAGTTCGCCTGTCCAGTCACCCGCTCGGGAAATGATCAAGCGAAAACCCCGCTCGCCCGGTGCAGGAATGTTGGCAAAGGAATGCCATTCCCACAGCGGATTGCGACTGATCGCGGTGGAGGATCCGGCGAACGGCGTATGGTGATCGAAGCGGGCAATGACTGCATGTGACGATGGCTTGACCAACGTCACCGGCACCCTGCGAAGGCGCAGCCAGGGCAACGCAATGCTGAGCGTCAGCACCGGCAGCATCCAGAACGACGCAGACGTCAGCAACACCTGTGTCAGATCTGTCGCTGGATTGCGGTCCCGGGCAAACACCAGCGTCATGGCCCAGAACAGCAGCAAGGCAGCCCAACCGGCAAAACGGTGTGTACGTTCAAAACCGTTATGAAACCGCGAACGAATCCCTGGCATCGCCATGATCGCCATCAGCAACAACAACCCCAGCAACGTGCCGCTGATCGCCAACAGCGTCAGCGAAACCCCACCTACGCCTTCGATCCGTTGCCAGACCAGCGAGCCGAACAACGCGAAAAACCAGGCAATCGCCGCCATCGCGCCACCACTGTGCAAACCACCAAAGTGATAGACCTTGGCCAGTGACCGGCGAATCGCCAACGGCCAGGTCGCAGGCGCACGCGTGGCCAGCCAGAACAACACGTTGATCAGATATTGCTGACGAATCAGGATCGCCATCGACAGGTTGATCAACACCAGTTGCGACAACGCTTCCAGATCGTGTCCCGAAGCTGACCACCACTGTCCGGCGGTCAGTCCATGCCCGAGCGCAGCGAAATTGCAGATCAACACCAGCGCGACCAGCCGGTTGTAATGAGAAAACAGCGGCAGCGCCCCCAGACGTCGCCATAACGCACGCGGCTCGGGCAAAGTGACGCCTGTGTCCAACCCGCTCATTGCCCCGCCTCCTGTTCGGCGGCGGTACGTTGTGCGTGGTACGCCTGGGCTCGCTCAAGCAACAGGCGTTTGTCGACTTTGCCCCGCGAGGTCAGCGGAATTTCATCCACCGGCAGAATCATTGAGGGGATGCAGTAATAGGCCAGGCGCTCTTCACAACGGCGTCGTGCCGCATCGATGTCCGTGGAAACGGGGTAGACGAAAGCCACCAGATTGCGGTTATCGAATTTCAATGTGACGGCGCGCTCACATCCCGGTGACGATTCCAGCGCTGCTGACACCGAATCCAGCTCGACTCGAAAGCCCCTGACTTTCACCTGATCATCCACACGGCCCAGGTGCTCCAGTTCGCCCTCATCCGTCCAGCGCCCCAGATCCCGGGTACGAAACATCATCCGCCCCTGCCCCAGAAACGGATCGAGACGATAACGTTCGGCAGTCAGTGCAGGGTTACCCAGATAGCCAACCGTCACGCAATCACCACCGGCCCACATCTCGCCCTGTTCGCCCGGCCCACACAATTGCCCCGTTTCATCCAGCACATAAACCGTGTTGTTCGGCGTCGGCCTGCCGATCGTCAATCGGCCCGTCCCCTTGTAGTGCTGCAAGGTGTTGATGATGGTGGTTTCGGTGGGCCCACAGGCGTTGTAAAAAGTGCAAAAGGACGCCCAACGATCGGCCAACGGCTGCGGGCAGGGTTCGCCTGCAAGGGCTACCACCTTCACCTGACTGCAGCACGCGGGGTCCAGCGTGGCGAGAATCGACGGCGTTGCGATCAGCACATCACATTGCTCGGCCGTCGCGGCGATGTCCTTGCCGCGAATCATCAGCGTTGCGCCATGGGCCAGGCAGCCCAGAATTTCCCAGGCCGCCATGTCGAAAGCGATGTTGAGGATCTGGCCGACTTTCAAACCTGGCCGCATACCGAGATTGCCGGGAGCGGTGAGCAGAATATTGCAGACATTGCGTTGGGTAACCCTGACGCCATTGGGTTGCCCGGTCGTGCCGGAAGTGAACAACACAAAGCACAGCGCATCCGGTGACGACGCATCACTCCCCACGTTCAAGTCATCGGCAATCGAGCCTGGCGAATCGATGAACGCGTCCAGAAAGATGCAGTGCTGTTCCGCCGTCAGGGGAATGGCATGCGCCAGCGTTGAAAGCGTCAGCACCACCCGCGTCGAAGCGACTTCCATGATGTGGCGCAATTGAGTCGCAGGTGTAATGCCAACATGTTGTGGAATATAGGCAGCCCCTACCTTCAATGCGGCAAGCATGCCCACCAGCATCGGGATGGAACGCTCGACAAACAAGGCGACATGATCACCCGGCACTACACCATGAGCCTTCAGCGCTGTGGCCAGCCGGTTGGCCTGGCGATTCAGTTCACCATAGGTGAGGGTTTGCCCCTGAAAACACGCGGCCAGATTCTGCGGATGAGCTGCAGCCTGCTCTTCGATTGCGCGATGGATCAACGAGAATCCAGGCTCGACCACCGGACCGCAACCGAACTGACGCCATGCGTCTTGTTCGACGCACGAGGAGAACCGGGTATCCCTTGCGATTGCATGCATCTCTAACATCCCTATTGCTCAAATTATCGTTTCAGCCAGATCAGCCACCGACGGCAGACTGCTTCGGTGGTTGTTTGCGCTTGTCGGACGGGTTGAGCCGGGAAATTTGAATCCATTACATGGACTGCAAGATGCGGTGAGCTTTCCTACGTAGCAGGTTATGAAATCTTTCAGCCCACAGGATGGAATAAGCTGTGTCGAGAGGCGTCTCTCCTTATGACTACCGCGCTTCTGAGCCAGAGCATGCCCCTGCCATGAACACACTCGACGAACAACTTCGCGAAGTGATCCCCCGATTGCGACGCTTTGCCGTGTCGTTGACGCGCAACGCCAGCAGCGCCGACGATCTGGTCCAGGCCAGCCTGGAGCGTGCCCTGTCCAGTTGGGGCGACAAGCGCGCCGAGGGCGATCTGCGCGCCTGGCTGTTTTCGATCCTGTACCGCCAGTTCCTCGATGCGCACCGGCGCTCCCGGCGCTACGCCCGGATGCTCGAATTCTTTACCGGCCGCGATGACACCGAACCCTCGGTGGAGCGCACCGTCATTGCCCAGTCGACCCTGCAAGCCTTCGATCGCCTGCCCACCGAACAGCGCGCCCTGCTGCTGATGGTCTCGGTGGAAGGCCTGACCTATAAGGAGGTCGCCGAGATCCTCGACGTCCCCACCGGCACCGTGATGTCGCGCCTGTCCCGCGCCCGCCAGGCTTTGCGCCAGCTCAGTGACGGCGAAATCAGCAGCCCTTCCTTGCGGATACTCAAATGATCAGCCTGCCCCCCAGCGAGCGTGATTTGCACGCGTACATCGACCACCAGCTCAGCGACGCCGACCGGCGTGTACTGGAAAACTGGCTGGCCAGCCACCCCGACGAGGCCGCGTTGATCCGCGCCTGGCAACAGGACGCCCAGCACCTTCGCGCCGCCCTCGGTGGCGCCTTGCAACAACCGGCCAATCCGGACCTGGACCCCGTGTTGATCCGCCAGCGGCTCAAGCATCGATCACGTCGACACTGGGCCAGCGCGGCGGTGTTGCTGATCGCGGTCAGCCTCGGCGGTGTCAGTGGCTGGCAGGCCCGGGAAATGACCTTGGTGCGTTCGGTAGCGCCCATGAGCGATGCCCTGCAGGCGTACCGCTTGATCGCTCAGCAAGGGATTCTGCCGGCGGACTACAAGGTCGGCGGCGCCGGCGACATGCAGGGCTGGCTCGACCGCTACTTCATGCAGGCCAATCGACTGCCGGACCTGACCGCAGCGGGTTTCCGACCGGTCAGCGGGCGCTTGCTGAGCACTGACGAAGGTCCGGCGGCGATGGTGATGTATGAGGATCGAGACGGGCACAAGGTCAGTTTCTACGTGCGCCCGCCGGGGCCGAAAAACACCTTCCTGCCACGGGGTAGCCGTCGCGACGGTGATCTGCAGGCCGAGTACTGGTCCGGCGAAGGTTACAACTATGCAATGGTCAGCCCGACCGACACTCCGGCGGCGCCATTGCTCCAGCACACCGAGCGCTTCTAGCCGGTTCAGAAGCCGACATCCAGCACCACGTTGTCCAGATAGGTACCGGCGGGCGGCGTGGTCTGGTCGGTGTAGATCTTCGCGTTGTAGTTGAAGATCTGGCTGCCGGTGCCCAGGCCATTGCCGGGATTGACCTCGGCATCGGTGCTCGCCCGACGTGCAGCGCCGACACTGCCCCAGCGGGTAGTGCCGGCGCTTTTGAAAATGTCGTAGGCCAGGTAATTGCTGCCCGAGATCATTTGCCGTCGACCGCCGACACTGAGCGCGTTCTGTCCGTCGCTCAAACCCACGGTATAGGCGCTGCCCTTGGTGCAGGCCAGGTTGATGGTCTGCCCGGTCACCGGGGTAAACGCGCTGATCACCGGAGCGCTGCCGAAGGCGATGTTGGGCGCGGTGATGGTGCAATCGTTGGCCACGGTCAGGTTGACCGTCAGCGTCGTAGTACCGCTATTGATATCGCGCCCCAGGCAGAGTCCGCCGACCCCGATGCCCGAACAGTAATTCCAGTTCCAGAAAATGCTCAGGGTTTCGGTATAAACCCCGGCCGCCACGTTGCTGCCAATCGTGGTGCCGAGATACAACGGCACGGTTTTCGGCACGGTACCGTTGAGCAATCCCAGCGCGTCGATGATGCCATTTCGGGCGAAATCGTAGGCCGTGCCGCGAGTCAGCGGGTAACTGGTGCTGTTGTTGGCATAGATCGTATAGCTGATGACATCGCCGCTCGGCCCGAGCAGACCGCTCTGGGTCGAGGTGACCGTAGCCCAGAAATGGTCGTTGCTGGTCAGCAGCGACAACAGCGATCCGGTACAGCTCAGACCGCCGTTCAGCGTGGAACTGGGTTGCGATGTGGTGCGCACCGCAATCGAACTGATGGTTCCGAACGCGGCCGGTGTGGTGGTGACCACCGAGCACAACGCCTGTACTGCACCGGGCAGCATCAGCACCAGCCACAGGCACAGCCGCATCGCCTTCATTGACATACCAACGGCCCGATCAGCGGCACCTGATCCTGCTGCAGATCGACGTTGAATTGCGCCTGACAGGTCTTGCCATCGGCCAGCGTCACCCTCAGCGAATTTTGCACCTGAAGGTTTTCCAGATAGACCAGACCGTCCCAGCCCACCACCGTGCGCGTGCCGCTCTCTTCATGCAACACGCCGCTGCCCAGCGGCAATTGCTGCTGTTGCGCGTCCACCAGCACGATGCTCGCGGCAATCACCCGGCTCAGCGCAAACTCCAACAGATAGCCACTGCCACGGCGCACGGCAATGCGCTGTTCGACATTCGGGCTGCGTACGTTGGCCGGCAGGTTCAACGGATCGATTTCGTATTTGCCACGGTAGTAGGCGCTGCTCCACGGCACCAGCAAGTGGCCGTTGCGGTCGGTCTGGCCGATCTGCTGGTTCTCGTAACGCACCGGGACATCCGCGTAACCGTCGGTACTGACCACCACAAACGCATCGTCGATGCGGTTGGCGGCAAACACTTGATGGTCCATCCACACCAGCGAACCGCTGGCATCGGCCCAACGCGTTTCGGCGTCCGAGGTGCCGTAGACACCAGCCTGCAATTGCACCGACTGCAAGCGCCAGGTGACGTCAGCCTGACGGTAATCGGCGCCGTCACCCTTGGCATAACCCAGGTTGAAACCCACCCCGCCCTCGGAAGGCACGGCACGGCTGTAGTTGACCCGCTGTTGGCTTTGCCCGTTCTTGTTGCGCTCGCTGCTGATGGCCAGACTGCCGTGCAGGTCGAACGGGATCACCAGTTGCGCCTGCACCGCCCAGTTGGCGTCGCCTATTTCGCGGTTGGCGGAGAGGTAGAAACTGCTGTTGCGCCACAACGGCTTGTTCCAGCTCAGGTTGAGCAGCCGCGTGCGGCTATCGTCCGCCGCCCGGATATCGAAGTAACCGACACCCAGACTGCCCCAGCGCTCAAGGTTGAGGCTCAGGGTCGCCTGTTCGCTGCGCTTGCTGAGGCTGGTGTAAGGACTGTCGACGACCGTGAGGTCGGCGTACTGGTCGCGGCGCTGTAACCGTTGCCAGGAAAAGCTGAAACGCTGGGCGCTGTACTGGTAACCGAGACTGTATTGCTGACCGCCATCTCCGTCGAAACGGCTTTGACTGATCGCACTGTTGAGCACCCCGAAATTGCCCAGACGCAGGTTGCCACCGAGGCCGCCGAGGGTCAGCGACTCGGCGGCTTCGGCGTGACTTTCCAGCGTGAAGCTGTCGCTGATGCCATAACGCAGGCTGCCCGACGTCATACCCGACCCGTAGCTGAAATCCTTCAGCCCGTAATCCCGGCGCAGCGTACCGGCCGCCACCGAGAAGTCGCTCAGGCCCTTTTGCAACAGACTGCTGGTGACATAAAACGGTACGGTGGTGGACACCTGCCGGCCCAGCGCATCGGTGGTCACCACCACAGCCTCGCCCGCGCCGTTGATGAACGGGATGTTGGTCAGTGTGTACGGACCCGGTTGCAAATCGGTGCTGCTGGACTTGTAGCCGTTGATGAACAAATCCACCGAGGACGGTACCGCCGCTTCACCGGCGAATTGCGGCAGCGGATAGGTCACAAGATCCGGGCGCACGGCGAAATCCCGCGAAAACTGCACGCCCCCCAGACGCACCGAACTGCTCCAGGGCAAGGCGCCGCTGACCACATCCCCTGCCTCGTACGTCAGCATCCGCTCGTCGTCGGAGTACCGCCAGGTGGTGTCGTAGCGCAAATAGCCGTTGTTCAGCGTACTGGCCGAATCCCCGGACAAGGTCTGCCGGTACTGACCGGTGCTGGACAGCGTGCCCCAACTGTCGAATACCCGTATCTCGTTCCACGCCGCCAGATAAGTGCCGGCATCATCGGTGTCGTTGAGGTACAGGTCATAGTTGAACAACGCGCCGAAACTGCTCAGCGCCGGGGTGCGTGGATAGACCTGACGGTTACCGATGAACTGCTCCGGCAGCCAGTCCGGTGGCACATCGAGCAACAGCCGCTGGCCCACGCTGTCGTAGTCGCTGTGCAGCCCCGGCAGGCCGTCGAGATCGACTTCGGCACCGGCACTTTCGGGCAGCGTCATGCCGGTGTCATGCAACACACTGGCCGGCAGGAACAACCGCCCGCCGCGCTGATCCACCGCCACCACGCGACCGGTATTCATCTGGTTGACCACCAGTTCCAGAAACAACTGTGCATCGCTGACGGCCTCCATGCCGCTGGGAGGCGGCGGCAGATCGCCGGCCCCGGATGGATGAATGAACATCAGGCAACACGCGCCGGTGACAAGCCACAACGGACGCTGAATACGGCGAGCCCATCCCGGACTCATTAGCGTGCTTCGTCCGTCAATGGACTGGTTCCTCCTGAAACCGCTGTTGCCCGCCAACCTGTCGCTTGCCCGGCGGCCGCGCACTACCAGACCCGCAGGTTGAAGTCCCTACTTCGCCGGGGCGATGCCTTGCACCTGCGTCGCGCCATTGATCCGGCCCACCAGCTCCCCCGTCACAGATCCCGGCGCCGGCCAGCGCATGACCGCGCCAGGCAGCACATAACCCAGCAGCCCCTGCGCCAAAGGTTGGCTCTGCCCGCCCTGTTTGAGCGCGACATCCGTCAGTCGCGCATGCACCGCGCCCTGGTTGCGCACTTCCACATAGGGTTTGCCGTCGACCGAGACCGTGCGCCAGCTCAATTGCGGCAGGCCGATCCCCTTGGGATCGCGCTGCCGGGTGCTGTCTTCCTTGCTCCAGAGCCCTGCTCCGTAGGCGAACAGCGGCACCGAATAACGCATCTGGAAACGGATCGCCGCAGCGGTTTTCCCCGCATCGGCGACGGGAGGCTGAGCCGAAGGAATTTCGTCGATGATGATCCGGTAGGCCAGTTCCTGACCGGGCGGCACGTCTTTGGTCCGGGTCAGGCGCACCAGTTGTTTCTGCCCCGGTTCAATCTTCGCCACCGGCGGACTGCCAATCACGTCACGCTGGTTCTGGTACTGCTCTTGATAACCGTTCTGGCTCCAGCCAAACACACGGATCTGCAGGTTGGCGGTCTCGCTGCCACGGTTCTCCAGCCATAACGCACTGGCCTGCTGATCGGCCTCAAGCACCGGATCGATGGGCCAGATCAGCACCGAACTGGCCGCCTGAGCCTTGATCGCCCCGAGTGAAGCCAACATCAACATTGCGCAACCCGCCCGCAACAGCCGCGACGAGACAACCCCCATAACCCCGCTCCTTGTGCCATTCATCACCACGACAGTTGCACCTGCAACACGTCGCTGTACGTCCCCCCGGGCACCGTGCCCGGCAACTGCACCTGACCGTAGATCGGCAGGCTGATGTTGTTGGCGTCGCTGTAGGCCACCGCCACGGTCTGACCGACTCCCAGGCTCTGGCTGTAGGCCGCATCGCGAAACAGCGCATAAGCCACCCGCGCGCTGCCGCTGTTGAGCTGCATGTGTCGACCGCTGCTGTTGTACTGGCCGCCATCGACCGTCATGTTCAATGTCACGCCCGGCGTGCATTGCAACTGCACGCCGCCGGTCAACGCCACTTGCACCGTGCCGGTGGCCAGGGCCGAACTCGAACCGAAATTCAGTCCGCCATAGTTCGACACCCCTCCCACCACCAGGCAGCCAGGTGTGATTGTCGCGCTGACCTGAAAGCTCTGGCTGGTCACTGCTGCCAGCGGTAACGGCGCCGCCCCCGCGCACAGCACCAGCAGTGCCGCACAGCCATGCCGGCCCATGGCACTAGAACGTCAGTTCAACGGCAATGGTGTCGGTGTAGGTGCCCGCCGGCAGGCCGGCCTTGCCCACCGCCTGACCATAGATATTCACGGTTTGCGCCACCCCTGTGCTGGCGGCAAGGCTGATCACCCCGTCGATGGCCAGCAGCTGCGAGTGCCCGGCATCGGTGTACAAGTCATAGGGCACATAGTTGGCAACCCCGTCGTACAACGCGCGACTGCCACCGGGCGACTGGCCGTCATGGGCACCGGCCCGCACCTTGACCGTCGGCGTGGTGCCGGCAGAACAGAGAATCGACAAGGCCCCGCCACCGCCACCCAGCACCTGCCCGGTCGCGGTGGTGAACAGACTGTCGGCCGTGCCGAAATTCAGGGCGCCGAAGTTCAGTCCGGTGGATCCGCCAGAGCCGTTGACCTGGCAACTGCTGATCAGGATCAGGCTGGAGGTGATCTGGCCGGTGACCGTGGTGGCGGCGTTGACGCTGGAAGCCAGCGTCAGACCGAGCAGCGACAGACCTATCCTTGATGCAATCGTACCCATGGTGTCCTTCCTCTACGATTTACCAGTCGAGCGTCACCGTCAGGGTGTCGGTATAGACACCGGCCGGTACCGCGCGGGTGTTCGCCACCACCGTGCCAAATACCGGAATCGGAATCTGTGCGCCGCTGGTGACCGCGAAATTGTGTTGCTGGCCGATGCTGTAGCTCTGGCTGCCCGAGGCATCGAGAAACAGTTGATAGGGGATGGTCTGACGACCGTTGCTCAGGCGGCGGGTATTGCCGTCGCCATGGGTGCCGCCGTCGATACTCACGGTGAAACCGGTCACCGACGGATTGCAGGCGACGTTGAGCCTGCCGCTGCTGTCATTGGCCAGACTGGCCTTGATGGGAGTATTCCAGGTGGGGCCCTGCTGGCCGAAGTCGAGCTTGCCGAAATCCCCCACCGGGCTGGCGGACGTGGAGGTGTTGGTCACTTCGCAGCCTGCGATCAGGGTCAGGCGGGCGTGGATCTGTCCGTTGACCGACGCCTGCGCACCTTCGGTGAGCAACAGCAATGCGCCTGCGGTGATGACCAGCCAGTGCTTGCCCGTCATTGCATCCCTACTCCTTCCGGTCCCTGAAGATCGTCCACCGCGCTCGTCATTGAACGCACCATTGCCGCATCACTCCGGTTGATCACCAGGTGACGGTCACCTTGACCAGATCCGAGTACCGACTGACCCGTGGCACCTCGGCCATCCGCTCGATCCGCCCGTACAGCGGCAACGTCACCGAACCGCTGTCCGGTACACGTCCGCTGACCGGTACATCCACCACCAGCGGCACCTGCCGCGCGGCATCCTGATACAGACGGTAGGGAATCGCCTTGCCCCCCGCCTCGCCCGCCATGTAACGCACCTCGCCGGTCCCGCCGTGCAGTCCGCCATCGACACGCAGCTGGTACGGCGTGTCCGGGTTGCACTCCAGGCGTGGCAGGCGCGAAGGGGTCAACGCCGCCCCGAGCGGTCCGGCCGGATCATCGAGCCGCGCCGTACTGCCGAAATCGAGCACACCCAATTGCCCGATACCCGCGTCACGCTGCTGACCGATCAACTGACAGCCACGCTGCACGTCGACCCGCACTTCAACCTGCAGATCGGCGCCATGCGCCGGTGCCGCGAGCCCGCCCAGCAGTGCCCAGACCACTCCTGCATTCACCGTCCGATCCTTGATGGCGACAGCATCTCTGCCGTTACAGTGTTTCAGGTTAGCAACGGACGCCGAATGCGCCAGTCGATTGGATCCATTGATCGTGCGGGATATGTTTCGAAAAGTTGTCGATCTACCACCCCCATCACGCTGCAAAAACCTGTACGCGCCGCAGATTGCTGTCCAGCAAGACCGTCGGCCGACAAAGCGCAGTGGATGGAAAACTATCCGTCTGGTTACACTACGCTGCCGCGCTCGGGGGGAGCCGGCCCGACCCTGACGGAGTGACTCCACCGTGCCCGCCCGACCGCCCGAACGTTCGCGCCTGTCCCAGCGTCTTTCAGGGTTACGCCGTTTGTTCGGCCACCGAAACCTTGCCAGTGCCGGCCATTGCGCCAGCGCCCAGGCGATCCGCGACTACTTCAGGCAAAAGGCCCATGACCAGGGCTACACCCTCAGCCACAGCCAGCTGCGCGTGATCGACTACATGGCGCAACAGGCCGCCATGTTGTTCGGGCCTGCGGCGCAAACCCCGCCCGGTCTGTACCTGCACGGTGCCGTCGGACGCGGCAAGAGCTGGCTGCTCGACGGTTTCTTCCAGGCCCTGCCGACGTCGCAGAAACAACGTCTGCATTTCCATCAGTTCTTCGCCGACCTGCACCAGGCCATGTTCCGGCATCGCGAGCAGGAAGACGCCCTCGCTGCCTCGCTCGACGAACTGCTGCTGGACTGCCGGGTGCTGTGTTTCGACGAGTTCCACGTGCATGACATCGGCGACGCGATGCTCATCACCCGGTTGTACAAGGCCCTGTTCCAGCGCGCAATCCTGCTGCTTGTGACCTCCAATTACCCGCCCGAAGGCCTGCTGCCCAACCCGCTGTATCACGCACGGTTCAAACCGGTGATCGACCTGATCCATGCCCGCATGCAGGTCATGGAAGTCGGCGGCCCCCACGACTACCGCAGCCAGGCGCGCAATCACGCCCATCAAATGTTCACTCAGGGTCATTACGTGTGGCCAGCCACGCCGGCGCAACGCTTGACCCTTGATTTGCCGCCACGGCACGCCGCGCCGCAGCCGCTGGCGGTGGGCAACCGGGTTTTACAGGCCCGTCTGTGTGAGGGCCGCCGCGTCGCCTTTACCTTCAATGACCTGTGTGAACAGCCCACGGCCGTGATGGATTATCTGGAACTGTGCCGCCGCTTCGACCACTGGATCATCGATGAGCTGCCGGAACTGGAGGAGTGCTCGATAGCCGTCCAGCAGCGCTTCATCAACCTGATTGACGTGCTCTACGATCAGGACAAACGCCTGACGCTGCTCGGGCACCTGCCCCTGCGCGAAAGCCTGGCCGGCAACGCCATCGATCTGGCGCGTACCCGCAGCCGGCTGGGGCAATTGCCGGAAGTGCGCGAGCCGGCCTGATTTGCCGTTATCATGCCGCCCATTCCCGGCGTCACTGCGCCCTATTTGATAGCGATTCATGACATGCACACCCTTGCTCAATTGCGCGCCGGCGAACTGTCGGGCATCACCCGGCTGGACCTGGTCGAAGGCCTGACCGAGTTCCCCCGTGAGATATTCGACCTGGCCGACACGCTGGAGGTGCTCAACCTCAGCGGCAATGCCTTGAGCAGCCTGCCGCACGACCTGCATCGCCTGCCCCGTCTGCGCGTGCTGTTCTGCTCCGACAACCGGTTCACCGAGCTGCCCGAGTGCCTCGGCCAGTGCGAGGCCCTGAGCATGATCGGCTTCAAGGCCAACCGGATTGCCCGGGTATCCGGCGCAGCGCTGCCACCGCAGTTGCGCTGGCTGATCCTGACCGACAACCTGATTGAAGCCCTGCCAGCCGAACTGGGCGAACGCCCGCTCCTGCAAAAGCTGATGCTCGCCGGCAATCGCCTGCGTGCCTTGCCGCCATCGCTGAGCCAGTGCCATCGGCTGGAACTGATCCGCATCGCCGCCAACCAGCTGACGGAGCTGCCACAGTGGTTGCTGACCCTGCCGAGCCTGACCTGGCTGGCCTACGCCGGCAACCCGCTGGAAACCGAGGCCGACGCCGCTGCGCTGGAAGCCACGCCGCTGATCGACTGGTCGAGCCTGCGTCTGCAGCAGCGGCTCGGCGAAGGAGCTTCCGGGGTGATTTCCCGTGCCGTGTGGCAATCGGCAGACCAGCCTGAGCGTTCAGTGGCAGTCAAACTCTACAAGGGCGAGATGACCAGCGACGGCTCGCCGCTGCACGAGATGAACGCCTGCATCACCGCCGGCCTGCACTCGAATCTGATCCGGGTCGAGGGGCGCATCGGCAATCACCCAGATGGCCAGCAAGGGCTGGTGATGCAACTGATCGACCCGAGCTATCGCAACCTCGCCGCGCTGCCGAGCCTGGCCTCCTGTTCGCGGGATATCTACACCGATGACTGCCGTTTCAGCGCAGATGTCGCGTTGCGCATTGCCCGCGGCATCGCGTCGGTCGCCGAGCATCTGCATCGGCAGGGCATCACCCATGGCGATCTGTATGGCCACAACATATTGTTGAACGAGGAAGGCGACTGCCTGTTGGGTGACTTCGGCGCGGCGTCATTCCATGCCACGACGGACAACCTGGAAACCCGCGCACTGCAACGCATCGAAGTGCGGGCGTTCGGGATCTTGCTGGGGGAATTGCTGGCGCGCATCGACTCGGGGTTGAGTGACGGGCAACGGGAGGCGCTGGAAGCGCTTGAACAGCGCTGCTGTCAGCCGGATGTGCTGGCGCGGCCGGGGTTCGATGAGGTGGTCGGGCAGATCAACAGGATTTGACCGCAATGACCCGGTGGTGATGACGCCTGCTGCGCCACCACCGGGTCGATCGCTGACGCGATGAATCAGCCCGCCAGGCCGACGAACATTTCCTGCACGTCGTCATGGTTGTCGAGGCCTTCGAGGAACGCTTCGACTTCAGCCATCTGCTCGTCGCTCAGGCCGCTGACCGGGTTCTTTGGCTGATAGCCCAGTTTGGCCGACAGCACGGTGAAACCTTGCTCCGGCAGGGCTTTCTGAACGGCGTCCAGGTCAGTCGGGTCGGTCAGGAACAGGGTCGCGCCCTCTTCGCCCGGCTCGAAATCCTGGGCACCGGCTTCGATCGCGGCCATTTCCGGATCGGCGTCAGGGGTGTCCGGCGAGGCTTCGATCATGCCGACGTGGTTGAAGTCCCAGGCCACCGAGCCGGAAGCGCCCAGTTGGCCCTTGCGGAACGCCACGCGGATTTCCGCCACGGTGCGGTTGATGTTGTCGGTAACGCACTCGACGATCAACGGAACCTGATGCGGTGCGAAACCTTCGTAAGTCACGCGATGGTACTGAACGGTCTCGCCCAGCAGACCTGCACCCTTCTTGATGGCGCGGTCCAGGGTTTCCTTGGGCATCGAGGCTTTCTTGGCCTGTTCGACCACCAGACGCAGGTGTGCGTTGGTGGCGGTATCGGCACCGTTGCGGGCAGCGATGGTGATCTCTTTCACCAGTTTGCCGAAGATCTTGCCCTTGGCGTTGGCTGCCGCTTCTTTGTGTTTAACCTTCCACTGTGCGCCCATTACTCACTCTCTTGATCTGTGGCGCCGAGACATCTATTGGCCGACGCGTGGCGCAAGTTTATACGGCCTAAAGTCGGCAATCGACCAAAAAATCCGTTGCCCGTCGACATCTTCTACACACTTTGTAGGGCGATTCTGAAAAACCGGTTTGTCATGACCATTTCCTGCTGCGGTTTCGTACCCTCTGTCGTCCGTATTACCCGACAGAGCCCCTTACGAATGCTCAATGACAAGGAAAGTCCCTTCACGCTGACCCTCATCGAGGGTGGCCTGAGTCTGCCGGTACTGCGTTTTCGCGGTCATGAAGCGCTGAACCGGCCCTATCGCTTCGAGATCGACGTCATTGGTCTGGCCCCGGCACTGGCTCCCGCCACCTTGTTGCATCGGTCGGCTTACCTGCAATTGAATGACGACCATGGCATTCACGGCACCCTGCACAGCGCCAGTTGCGAGCATCGCGGCGCCCATCGGATCGATTATCGGCTGGTACTGGTGCCACACCTGCAACAACTGGAACAGCAGACCCGACGCCGGGTATTCACCCGATCGAGCGTGCCTGACATTCTCGAACAATTGCTTGTCGAACATCGGTGGCCTGCGCACGGATATCGGTTCGACCTGACGACAGGGCACTATCCGCCGCGCCCCTTCTGCATCCAGTACGACGAGTCCGACCTGGCACTGTTGCAGCGACTGTGTGAAGAAGAAGGCATTCACTACCACTTCGAACACCGGCCGGACGGCCATGTCGTGGTGTTCGCCGATGACAGCCTTGGCCTGCCGCAGCCGCCACTGCCCGTGCCCTTCAGCACAGAAATCGAGCCGCCATCGCCCGCCCTCAGCGCCCTTTACCAGCGTCACGACGCTGTCATGGCGCGGGTATCACCCAACGTCCGTGATCGTGGACAACCGAGCAACGAGGATGAGGCGGCCAACCATCCCCTGGCCAATATCTGGCCCGAGCGTGGTTTCCTGCCGAGCGGGCAACGCTACGCCGATCAGCGCAGCCGCCGCCAACTGGAGCGCCAGCGTTGCCAGTATCGATGCATTCAGGGACGCAGCGACTGTACTCAACTGCTCAGTGGCCGCTTGCTGCAGGTCACGGATCACCCGGTGGGCGCGTTCAACGATCAGTGGTTGATCACCGAGTTGCACCATCAGGGCCAGCAACCTTCGATTCTCGACCCGGTACCTGCGCCTCGCCGCTATCACAACGACTTCACTGCGCTGCCGTGGTCGACCGAGTTTCGCCCGCCGCTCACGCAGCCGCGCCCGAGCATTCCGGGGTATCATCCGGCAAAAGTGCTCGGCCCGCCCGGACAGCCGCCTCAGTTGGATGACCAGGGACGTATCGCCGTCCGGCTATGGCCTGGACGGGGTCTGGATGCCGACAGTGACAGGTTATGGCTGACGATAGCCATGGTCGGTGGTGACGGACCGATCGCCAGGGAAACCCTGCCTCGCGCCGGCAGTGAAGTTTGGGTGAGTTTTCTCGACAGCGATCCGGACCGACCGATTCTGTGCCTGGATGTCAGCCACACCCGCAAGACAAGGCAAGCGCCGGAACAACACGATGACGGCCTGTTGCTCGACTGGCTGCTCAAGCACACCCCGCCGTCAGCATGACGTTCAGGCCTTGTCGGCCTTGCCCGCAGCAGCGGCGAATTTCGCCAGGCGTACATCCAGATGCCGAGGACGCCGTCCGTGATCCTCGGCGCGCTCCTTGCGGCGAATGGCGTTGCGCACCATCAACGAGCCGAGATAGCGGATCGGTTCCGGCGGAAAATAGCCCAGCGGCCCGTTGACCAGCGGCGAGCGTGTCCAGGGGTTGTCGAGACCCTGCACCAGCGAGGCAAGGATCTGCCCACCCATGTGACATGGCCCCACACCGCTGCCGGAATAACCGAACCCGTAGAACACATTTCCGCTGGCACTCATCTGGCCGAAAAACGGCAGGCCGGTGACCGAGCGATCCGACGGGCCGTTCCACGTTGCGTCGACCTTCACATCGGCGAAGGCCGGGAAAAAATCGTCGAGGCTGCGCTTGAGCAACCCGGCGTAAGGCGATGGCTGGTCAAACACTGGCAGCATCCGTCCGCCATAAGCGAAAGTGTTGCCGCCCTTGCCGAGCATGATCCGGCCGTCCGGGGTGTTGTGGTAGTAGTGCACGAAAATCCGCGAATCGAGCACGGTCACGCCGCTGGTCAAACCGATTTCCTGCAACAGCTCCGGGCGGGGTTCGGTGATCAACATGTCGCTGGACACGATCGCTACGCTGCGCTCGAACTGCGGAAAGGCACGGGCCATCCACGCGTTCATCGCCAGTACCACGCGGTCGGCGGTCACGCAGCCGTTCGCCGTGTGCAGGCGCGCCGGACGGCCCTCTTCCAGCCCGGTCATCGCCGTGCCTTCATGAATCCGCACACCCAGCTGCAACGCCACCCGGCGCAAGCCACGCACCAGTTTGCCCGGCTGCACGCTGGCGGCGGCCGGCGAGAACCAGCCCTCCAAGTGTTTTTCCGAACCGGCCATGCGCTGTACATCGGCGACCGGCCGTTGGGTGAACGAATTGATGCCGTTGCCCTCCAGCGCCGCAATCACCGCATCGGTCGAACCGCATTGCGCCCGGTTGGTGGCGGTGTAAAGCGTACCGTCGAGGCGGTAATCGGCATCGACGCCGTACTGCTCGCAGAACTCGCCGATGGCGTGGATACTGCGCTCGGATTCCTTGACCAGCCGCACCGCCTCTTCGACGCCGAACAGCCGCTCGAGGGTGAAGTACTTCGCCGACCACGACAGCGCGCAACCGCCGTTGCGCCCACTGGCGCCGGCGCCGCAGATGTCGGCCTCGATCAACAGTACATCGAGTTCGGGGTTCTGCTGCTTGAGCATGATCGCCGTCCACAATCCGGTGTAACCACCGCCAACGATGCACACATCGGTGCGCACGTCGCCTTGCAGCGGCGGGCACGGTTCGGACGAATCGAGCTGCAAGGCCTGCTCCAGCCAAAACGGTCTCATGAACATTCTCCAGTCAGTCAGCCACGGTACAGCCTGCCGCGAATGCCGCAGCAGGCCGCGAGGCAGGGTTTATTCAGTTACGCAAAGGTTTGATGGTCAGGGCCCGATTGGGCACAGAGGCACGCGGTTCCATGACGCCGACCGGACGGCTGTTCCAGTGCGGAATCAGCACCAGCGCCGAAAACAGCGCGCAACCGGCGAACACAATGAATACCGTCACCGAATCGAAGTAGCCCGGCAGCAACCCGCCGAGCACCGCACCGACCGAGCCGCAGCCGTTGACGAATCCCGCCGCCGTGGCGCCGGCCTTGGCCTTGCCGAAATCGATGGCGGCCGCGCCGCTGATCATCGAGTCCGGGCCATACAGGGTCAGGCCCATCACGAACAACAGTGCGACCACCAGCATCACGCTGCCGGTGTGCAGGGCGCCCATGAACAGCGCGAGGGTCACAGTCAGCGCCAGCAGGCTCAACACGCAGGCCGGCATGCGTCGGGCGCCGAACAGTTTGTCCGAGGCCAGGCCGATCATGATCGGCCCCAGCAGCCCGGCCAGTTCGAATGCCGTCGGAATGATCGCCGCCCCGACCTTGCCGACCGAGGGCATCTGTTCGAACACGATCACCGGGCCCCACAACAGAATCGCGTAACGCGCCGGCTTCAACAGAAAGTACGCCAGACCCAGCACCAGCACCGTGCGGTTGCGCAGGATTTCCTTGAGCGGTTCCCACACGCTGAGCTTGCTGTTGGCTTCGGCCTCTTCGGCGCTGATGAGCGGCTCCGGCTCCACGGCGGGCAGGCCGACGTCTTGCGGTTTGTTGCGCTGAAAGATGAAGAACAACACCGCCACCACCGCGACCACCGCCGCACTGGAAATGAACGCCGCGTGCCAGGTACCGATCAGCGTGTACGCCCACCAACCGGCGAACGGCGAGGCCACCAATCCGCCGAAGGCGTAGCAGGAACTCCACAACCCGAGCACTCGCCCGCGCTGTTCGGAGGGGAAGAAACTGCCGAGGTTCTTGCACAGACCCGACCAGCCGGTGGACTGTGCCAGCCCCTGAATCAGCATGCAGGTGGCGAAGATCGGCAAGGTGGCGAAGCTGCCCATCACCAGCGCTGCCGCAGCGGAAATCAGCAAGCCGCCGAGCACCACGACCCGCGGGCCGAAGCGATCGGCGAGCATGCCCCAGGTGAACTGGCCGATGGCGTAGGCCGCCAGGTAAATCGCGTCGAGGTTGGCCATGGCCATTTTGTCGAGGGTGAAGCTTGGGTCTTCGGCGATGCCCAGTTTGGCCACCGAAAAGGCTTTGCGGGTGAAATAGAACGCGGCGTAAGCGAGCCAGGTGACAGCGAAGATCTGCATGCGCCAACGCGCAAGGGTGCCGATGTGCTTGTTCATTGTGGTTCTGACCTCAGGGTGTGAGTGTGCCGGCAGAATCGATGAGTAAACGCCTGTGTTTTTATTGTTGAGCACTGCGATATCACCCCGTCCCTACGGCGATACCGGTCAGATGAGTCCTGGTATTGCACGCACAGGCTCATGGCCAGCGTCGCTGCCCGACCGGGCAGTCAGCGTTGGCGTGAGCGGATCAAAGCAATTACTGTTTAATAAATAAAATCGATTTATCGTATTTCACACATAAGCTCAGCTTGTTACTGGACTGCCCCTGTAAACGAGGAATCAGCCATGTCGGTTTCACACGCCCAGCTCAAAGCCTTTCACGCCGTGGCCGTGCACGGAAGCTTCACCAAGGCCGCCGAGCGGCTTTATCTGACGCAACCGGCGATTTCCGACCAGGTGCGCAAACTCGAAGAACGCTTCGGCGTGTTGCTGTTCCATCGCAACAAGCGCTCGGTGCGCCTGACGGATCTCGGCGAACGCTTGCTGGCAATCACCCAGCGCCTGTTCGTGGTCGAGGCCGAAGCCCAGGAGTTGCTGCAGGAATCCCAGGCCTTGCAGACCGGCAGCCTGATTCTGGCAGTGGACGCGCCGGTGCACGTGTTGCCGCAGATCGCTCGGTTCTGCGAGCGTTACCCGGGGATCAGCGTGAAGATCGAGACCGGTAACACCGATGAATCGCTGTTTCGGTTGTTCAACTATCAGGCTGATCTGGCGTTGCTTGGGCGCGATGTCAGCGATGAACGTCTGTTGTGCGTGCCGCTGCGCAACGACCCGATGGTGGCGTTCGTCTCGCGCCATCACCCATGGGCCGAGCGTGAATCGATCTGCCTGGAGGATCTGGACGACACGCCGCTGGTGCTGCGCGAACACGGCTCGGTGACCCGCCAGACCCTGGAAGAGGAAATGGCCCGCGCCGGCTTCCGCATCCGCCCGGCGATCCAGGTCGAGGGCCGGGAAGCGGCGCGGGAGGCAGTGGTGGTGGGGATTGGCGTGGGCGTGGTGTCGGCGGCGGAGTTTGGTGCGGACTCACGGGTTTGCGCGTTGCCGATCACCGATTGCACCCGGAGGTTGACCGAAACGCTGGTGTGCCTGCGCGAGCAAAGTTCGCGGCGGGTGGTGGCGACGTTTCTCGAGATGGTTCGCGAGAGTCTTGTTCAGACCGGGGCCAATCCGAAAAACGCCTGAATCAAGCGCAACTCCCGCCGCCGCTCCACGCAGCCGATCATGTGCCGGTTCACCAACCCTTCTCCGGCAATGGGAATCGCGACGACGCGGGGGTCATGGCTGACCTCCACCGATGACACCACCCCAACCCCCAACTCAGCCGCCACCGCCTCTGTCACCGCCTCGCGGCTGTCCAGTTCCAGCAGCACCCGCGGGCTGACTGACGCTTGCGCACAGGCCTGATCAAACGTGCGCCGGGTAATCGAACTCGGCTCGCGCAAGACCATGATCACCTGATCCAGCTCCTTGAGCCTGACCTCGCCGGCACGTGTCGCCCACGGATGCCCCGCCGGCACCAGCGCGCAGATCCGCGATTCACTCAACGCTTGCAGATGCAGCCCTTTGCGCGGTTCGACCTCGGTCAGCACCGCCACGTCAGCATGCTCGGACAACAACGCCGCCAACGTTTCCTGAGCGTTGCCCAACCGCAGATTCACCGTGATCCCCGGATACCGCGCCCGCAAGCTGGCCAGCATCGGCATGACCATGTGCGGACCGTCCGCCGCCACCTCGAGACGCCCGGTCAGCAACTGCCGATTGGCTTCCAGCAGCGCCTGCGCCTCTTCGGCCATGCCGAACATCGCCCGGGTGATCGCCGCCAGTTTGGTGCCCTCCTCCGTCAGCTCGACCCGGCGCGCCGTGCGTCGCAACAGCGTGATCTGGTAGTGCTCCTCCAGCGCCTTTATGTGCCCGGTGACTGCCGGCTGGCTGATGAACAACCGCGCGGCGGCACGGGTGAAGCTGCCTTCCCGGGCCACGGCGTCGAAGGCGCGGAGCTGGAACAGGTTCATGGATAACCCTCACTGATGGCTGGCATAACAACAAACAATTTGATTGATGACCCGCCGAATTGCAACGTAGGCCCCGTAGCTTCATCCCACAGCGCTATCGCGAGGACACATGAATGAGTACTGCCGCACCCATCCTGCTCACTCCCGGCCCGTTGACCACCTCGGCCCGCACCCGTCAGGCGATGATGGTCGACTGGGGTTCATGGGATGACCGCTTCAACCAATTGACCGCCAGCCTCTGCGAGCAACTGCTGGCGATCCTCAACGGCGCCGCCAGCCACCATTGCGTGCCTTTGCAGGGCAGCGGCACCTTCGCCGTCGAAGCCGCGATCGGCACCCTCGTCCCCCGCGACGGCAAGGTGCTGGTGCTGATCAACGGTGCTTACGGCAAGCGTCTGGCGAAAATCTGCGAAGTGCTCGGCCGCTCGTTCAGCACCTTCGAAACCGCTGAAGACGAACCGACCACCGCCGCCGACGTCGACCGCCTGCTGCGCGCCGACAACGCCGTTACCCACGTCGCGCTGATCCACTGCGAAACCAGCACCGGCATCCTCAATCCGCTGCCGGAAATCGCTCAGGTTGTCGAGCAACACGGCAAACGCCTGATCATCGACGCCATGAGCTCCTTCGGCGCCTTGCCGGTGGATGCGCAAAAAGTCCCGTTCGATGCACTGATCGCCGCCTCCGGCAAATGCCTGGAAGGCGTACCGGGCATGGGCTTCGTGTTTGCCCGCAAGGAATCTCTGGCCGCTGCCGCCGGCAATTCGCATTCGCTGGCGATGGACCTGTTCGACCAGCACAGCTACATGAAGAAGACCGGTCAGTGGCGCTTCACCCCGCCGACCCATGTCGTCGCCGCGCTGCACGAAGCGCTGCTGCAATACAACGAAGAAGGTGGCCTGCCCGCACGGCATGCGCGTTACGCCGCCAACTGCCAGGCGCTGATGGAAGAGATGGGCAAACTCGGCTTGCGCAGTTTCCTGCCCGCTGCGATCCAGGCGCCGATCATCGCGACGTTCCACGCACCGAAAGATCCGCGCTACCAGTTCAAGGACTTCTACGAACGGGTCAAGGCCAAGGGTTACATCCTCTACCCCGGCAAGCTGACCCAGGTCGAAACCTTCCGCGTCGGCTGCATCGGCCACGTCACCCCGGCGCAGATGCGCGAAGCCGTCGCGGCGGTGGGTGAAGTGCTGCGCGAGATGGAAGTTCTGGAAATTTGAGCGACACCACAAATCCCCTGTGGGAGCGGGCTTGCCCGCGATGAGGCCTTGGCAGTCGACATCCATGGTGAATGTCAGACCGCCATCGCGGGCAAGCCCGCTCCCACAGGTACACCGAACGCCAAAACAACTCATTCCTGCAGGATTTCTCCATGAACTACAACAACCCAACCCAGCTGCAAGCCGCCATCCTCGACTGGGCCGGCACCGTGGTCGACTTCGGTTCCTTCGCGCCGACCCAGATCTTTGTCGAAGCCTTCGCCGAGTTCGACGTCCAGGTGTCCATCGAGGAGGCCCGTGGCCCGATGGGCATGGGCAAGTGGGATCACATCCGCACCCTGTGCGATCAGCCGCAGGTTGCCGAGCGCTATCGCAAGGCGTTCGGCCGCACCCCGACCGACGATGACGTAACCGCGATCTACAACCGCTTCATGCCGTTGCAGATCGAGAAAATCGCCGAGCATTCGGCGCTGATTCCCGGCGCACTGGAGACCATCGCCAACCTGCGCCAGCAAGGCATCAAGATCGGTTCCTGCTCGGGCTATCCGAAGCAAGTGATGGACAAGGTCGTGGCACTGGCCGCCACCAACGGCTACATCGCCGACCACGTCGTGGCCACCGACGAAGTGCCGAACGGCCGTCCATGGCCGGCCCAGGCGCTGGCCAACGTGATTGCGCTGGGCATCGACGATGTCGCCGCCTGCGTGAAGATCGACGACACCGTGCCGGGTATTCTCGAAGGCCGACGCGCCGGGATGTGGACCGTGGCACTGACCTGCTCCGGCAATGCGCTGGGCCTGGATTACGAAGGCTATCGCGCACTGGGCAGCGATGCCCTGGCCAGCGAACGCAAGCGCATTCACGCCCTGTTCGAAGGCTCGCGTCCGCACTACATGATCGACACCATCAGCGATCTGCCGGAAGTGATCGCTGACATCAACAAGCGTCTGGCCAATGGCGAGATGCCGCAGAACGGATAATTTCATTTGATATAAAAGAACGCCGCCAACTTTTTTAAAAAGTTGGCGGCATTTATTTATGCCTGCCGACAACAAGCACAAATATCAAAAATCCCTTTCGAATTATTACTGATTACAGCTCCTGCAAGTTACCTTGCGCATCGTAAGCAAGACCGTCCGGATACTTGATAGAACCATCGGCAAGTTGCTCGGTTCCATCGGCCCAGACAATACGCCCGTCCGGGTATTCAACAGTATCGTCCGGCCAGACGATGCGCCCGTCAGGGTGCTCCACCCTGCCATCAACGTGCTGGATGATCCCGTCGGGACGTGTGACTGCCGTTTGCCCGGGATTGACGAGGCTGCCATCGCTCAGCGAAATCGAACCATCGGGATTTTTCGCCACGCCCATTGCACTGAGCAAATTGATCAATGCCACAGGATCGACATTGATGTTCAAGGTCGGCCACGGCATGGGCGGCCTTACACTGACAGGTGGCTTGACCGGCGTTACCGGCGGTTTGCCGGTCGGTGGCGCAGGCTTTACCGGTGGTTTGGCTGGAGCAGGCTTGTTTGGCGATGAAGGTTTGGCGGGTGGAGTGACTGGTTTCACGGGTGGTTTCACGGGTGGCTTGACCGGAGTCACCGGGGGTTTCACGGGTGGCTTGACTGGAGTCACCGGGGGTTTCACGGGTGGCTTGACCGGAGTAACAGGAGGTTTGACAGGTGGCTTTACCGATGGCCGCGAGACCGGACGTTTTGCCATGGCCTTGCGGGTCATTTGTTGCTGTTGCTTTTTATCCAGAATAATACTGACTGCCATATTCAAATCCTTTTTAAATAACCTGAAATTTTTATCGCAACTCAATACCTGACACAAACGATACTGACTGCTGCTCAACGACATTAACCACTTCGCTAAAACCACTCAAACCCACACCAATACAAAACATAAACAATAAAACCTTACACCTGACCAATACTCAGCAAAAAATACATCCGATACGCTTGATGTAATTCAACTACTGGACGACTGGAAAAAAACTGTTCGACGCCGGGCAAAAATACTTAAACGCGATTACAGTTACAGCATGCCGTCGCTCAAGAACGGCACGTTTCGACCCTGATCCGTGAGGAAACACCGTATGCCGTGGACAAGTTCCGAATCACGCTACAGCACCGTGTCAGTCCTGTTGCACTGGTTGATGCTGGTGTTGTTGGTGCTGGTGTACGCCAGCATGGAGTTGCGTGGCATCTTCCCCAAGGGCAGCGGCGGCCGCTCGCTGATCCGCGAAGTGCATTACATGCTCGGCCTGACCGTGTTCGTCCTGGTGTGGTTTCGCCTGCTGGCCCGCAGCATCGGCCCGGCGCCGAAGATTTTCCCCGCTTCCCCGCAATGGCAGACCGTACTGGCCCGTCTGATGCACTGGGCGCTGTACCTGTTCATGATCAGCATGCCGATTCTTGGCTGGCTGATTACCAGCGCCGAGGGCCATCAGGTGATGTTCTACGGCTTCGACCTGCCGTTGCTGGTGCACGAAGATAAAGCCCTCGCCAAACAGGTCGAACACTGGCATGTGTTGATCGGCAACGCCGGCTACTGGCTGATCGGCCTGCATGCATTGGCGGGGCTGTATCACCATTACGTGGTGGGCGATAACACGTTGCTGCGGATGATGCCCAAGCGCAACGAAACCTAGCCTTCGAATCCACGCCGGCCCTGCAAGCCGCCGGTGTGGATGAAGATCAGGCGCGTTCCACTCTTGAAACGGCCCGCCTCGATGTGTTGTTTGAGCGCGAGCAAGGCCTTGCCGGTGTACAGCGGTTCGAGGGGAACGCCGCTGGCCTGTTCGGTCTGCGCGATGAATTCAAGCAACGGCGCATCGATTTTGGCGAAGCCGCCACGGCTGGCGTCGATCAGTTCGTAGCCTCCGAGATCTCCGACGATCGCTTCAACGTTGGCCGCGACACCGTGATCGTCGGGCACGGCCATTGCGCCATACACCGAGTGTTCACCCGCCTCTGCCAGCACCAGTCCCGCGAGCGTCGTGCCGGTGCCACAGGCCAGCCACCAACCGTCATGGTTGTCCCAGCCGAGCTTGCCGAGTTGTTGACTGACCTGATCCTTCAACGATGCGCAACCCTGCGCACCCGGCAACCCGCCGCCCCCTTCAGGCACCGGATGCAGCGTCGGGTATTGCGCCCGCCACGGCTGCCAGAACCCTGGCGCGTACCGCGCCCGATAACCGCCGTAACCGAGCCAGTGCAGTTGCATGCCGAAATCCTGCAGATCCCTGACCGTCGGCGTGTCCTGCGGATGACCGCGCAACAGCCCGACTGTCGTGAATCCCAAGCGTTTACCCGCCGCGGCCAGTGCATGCAGGTGATTGGAGTGCGCGCCGCCCAGGCTGATGATGCCTTCGGCGCCCGCACGGTCGGCGGCTTTCAGGTGTTCAACGAGTTTGAACCACTTGTTGCCGCTGATCAGCGGGTCGATCCGGTCCAGACGCAGGATGGCCACTTCAACCCCGGCGGCAGTGAGCCAGTCCAGATGAAGCGGTTCGAGAGGGGCTGGGGCCAGCCAGTCGGTGGGAGGCGGAAACATGAATGCCGGCTCTGTAAAAAGAGCCGGCATTCTAGGGTGGATCAGAGCTCGGCGGCCAGACGCGAACCCTGATTGATCGCGCGTTTGGCATCCAGCTCGGCCGCCACATCGGCGCCGCCGATCAGGTGCACGTTCTGCCCGGCTTCAACCAGACCGTCGTGCAGCTCGCGCAGCGGATCCTGGCCGGCGCAGATGACGATGTTGTCCACCGGCAACACTTGCGGCTCGCCGGTTTCGCCGATGCGGATGTGCAGGCCTTCGTCGTCGATCTTCAGGTATTCGACGCTGTTGAGCATCTGCACCTGCTTGTTCTTCAGACCGGTGCGGTGAATCCAGCCGGTGGTCTTGCCCAGACCGTCGC
Source organism: Pseudomonas fluorescens (assembly GCF_012974785.1). Classification (GTDB taxonomy): domain Bacteria; phylum Pseudomonadota; class Gammaproteobacteria; order Pseudomonadales; family Pseudomonadaceae; genus Aquipseudomonas; species Aquipseudomonas fluorescens_BT. The sequence goes on from NZ_CP027561.1 coordinate 3,985,087, forward strand.
CGACCTTGGACTTCTTGCGTTGCAGCAGGAACACCTCACGGGCCGGCGCGTGCGGGGCAGCCTTGATCCCGGCCACGCCACCACGGGCTTCCAGATTCGTGTCGATGCCCCACTCTTTCCAGAACGCAGCGCGATCCTGACTGGTGGCCACACCTTCATGCACGAGGAATTCCGACACGTCAAAACCGATACCGCCGGCGCCGATCACTGCCACACGCTTGCCTACCGGTTTGCGCTCGAGCAGCACATCCAGATAGCTCAGCACTTTGGCGTTCTCGACACCCGGAATTGCCGGCAGGCGCGGCGCAATGCCGGTGGCCAAAATGACTTCGTCGTAACCGCCTTCCACCAGTTTTGCCACATCAACGCGAGTGTTCAGGCACACCTCGACGTTGGTGGTCTGCAGTTTGCGTTTGAAGTAACGCAGGGTTTCGTAGAACTCTTCCTTGCCCGGCACACGCTTGGCGACGTTGAACTGACCACCGATCTCGCTGGCCGAATCGAACAGCGTCACCTGATGCCCACGCTCGGCGGCCACGGTTGCGGCGGACAGACCGGCAGGGCCGGCACCGACCACGGCAATCTTCTTGATCTGCTGGACCGGCAGGTAGTTGAGCTCGGTCTCGTGGCAGGCACGCGGATTGACCAGGCAGCTGGTGAGCTTGCCGCCAAAGGTGTGATCGAGACAGGCCTGGTTGCAACCGATGCAGGTATTGATTTCGTCGGCGCGGCCTTCAGCGGCTTTGCGGACGAAATCCGGGTCGGCGAGAAACGGCCGCGCCATCGAAACCATGTCGGCATCGCCTTCAGCGAGAATCTGCTCGGCGACTTCCGGGGTGTTGATGCGGTTGGTGGTGATCAGCGGAATGTTCACCGATCCGCGCAGCTTGGCCGTGACCTTGCTGAACGCCGCACGCGGCACTTTGGTGGCGATGGTCGGGATCCGCGCCTCGTGCCAGCCGATACCGGTGTTGATGAGGGTTGCGCCAGCCTGCTCGATGGCTTTGGCCAGGGTGACGATTTCTTCCCAGGTGCTGCCGCCTTCCACCAGATCGAGCATCGACAGGCGGAAGATGATGATGAAGTTCGGGCCAACCGCTTCACGTACGCGGCGAACGATTTCCACCGGCAGGCGCATGCGGTTTTCGTAACTGCCGCCCCAACGGTCGGTGCGGTGGTTGGTGTGGGCCGCGAGGAACTGGTTAATGAAATAACCTTCCGAGCCCATGATTTCCACACCGTCGTACTCGGCAGTCTGGGCCAGTACCGAGCAGGTGACGAAATCGCGGATCTGCTTTTCAATGCCTTCCTCGTCCAGCTCTTTGGGCTTGAACGGGTTGATCGGCGCCTGGATCGCGCTCGGTGCGACCTGTTTCGGGCTGTAGGCATAACGGCCGGCGTGGAGGATCTGCATGCAGATCTTGCCGCCCGCTTCATGCACGGCGCGGGTGACGATGCGGTGCTTGAGCGCTTCTTCCTCGGTGGTCAGCTTGGCCGCGCCTGAGTACACGCCACCCTCGTCGTTCGGGCCGATACCGCCCGTCACCATCAGGCCGACGCCGCCACGGGCGCGTTCGGCGAAGTACGCCGCCATCCGTTCGAAGCCACCCGGTTTCTCTTCAAGGCCGGTGTGCATCGAGCCCATCAGGGTGCGGTTGCGCAACGTGGTGAATCCCAGGTCCAGCGGGGCCAGCAGGTGCGGGTAAGTGGCGGTCATCGGTAACTCCACAGCGAGCGATCACGGAAAATGCGGGAGCTCTGTGTCCCCCGTCAGTCATGTTCGACAGATTAGGAGTCGCATCGCTGTCACTCAATGACCGGAACTGACAAGTTATTGATCCAAATGCGCAGCGCCCCTTGGCAAGCCGGGGCTGGCGCCCTACCCTGTCCGCACACCCTGTACCCGGCTGTTGTTGGATTTCATGCGCAAACTTTTGTACCTGACCCTTTCCATGGCGCTCGTCGCCGCGCTCACCTTCTACGCCATGTGGGCGGCTGACCGCCCGGCCGGTCATTACCTGTCGGACCTGCGGATCAAACTGGCGGTCGATCAGGGCACCCGCGCCGATCGTGGCAACCTGCTGGGCATTCAGCCGGAACTGTTCCCCACCGATTATCAAAGTTCCGAACGCCTGCACCGCAAACTCGCGGCCTATCTGCAGCAAGCGCAGGATCAGGGTTTGCTCAATGACAAAACCATCGTGGTGTTGCCCGAGCATGTCGGCACCTGGCTGATGATCAGCGGCGAAAAAGACGAGTTGTACCAGGCCCCCACCCTCGAGGAAGCGATGAACTGGCTGGCCGCCAGCAACCCGTTGCAGTTTGCCCGCGCCTGGCTCACCGCCAGGGGCAGCAACCGTCTGGATGACGCCCACCTGCGGATGAAATCCCGAGACATGGCCAAGGACTATCAACTGCTGTTCGGCGGTCTGGCCAAAGAATTTCATATCACCCTGGTGGCCGGTTCGATCGTGCTGCCCGAGCCGAACATTATCGACGGGCGACTCAAGACCGGCAGCGGCGCGCTGTACAACACCAGTGTGGTGTTCGGTCGTGACGGTGCCCCGCTCGGCCAGCCTCAGCGGCAGATGCGCCCGATCTTCGATCAGGATGACGCGACCGGCACTGGCGAGGCTTCACAGATCAATGTGGTCGACACCCCCGCTGGACGCCTCGGCGTGCTGATCGGCAACGACAGCTGGTATCCAGACAACTATCGCAAGCTCGACGCGCAAGGCGCGCAACTGATCGCGGTGCCTGCGTTCGTCATCGGCCATGGTGTGTGGGATCAACCCTGGCAGGGCTATAGAGGCTTGAACGTGCCGGACTCGGTCAGCCTCAAACCGGGAGAGGTCAGCGAAGGCCAGGCCTGGCATCGCCTGACCCTGACGGCACAACCGCCGGGCAGCCGGGCGATTGCCGGCATGAGCGTGTTTTTGCGCGGGCAGTTCTGGGACAAACCGAGTTCCGGGCAGAGCTTCCTCAGCAGCAATGGCCAGCAGTTCGCCGACGGCGAAGCCCGTGGTGCACGTCTGCTGAACCTCTGGCTGTAAACCATGAAACCGCTGCCGATGCGTCTCGGGGATCTGTCAGTGGGCTTCGTCCATAGCCTGGCCGATGCCGTGCGCAGCCATGACGCCGACCCGCAGCCGCTGCTTGAACAATATGGGCTCGACACCGCGCGGCTGGCCGAGGCCGGCGCACGCCTGTCGATCCCGCGCTATATGCGCCTGGGTCATGGTGCGATCCAGTTGACTGGCGATCCGGCCCTCGGCCTGCGCATGGGCCAGCTCAGTCGTCTGAGCCAAGCGGGGTTGGCCGGCGTCACGGCAGCGCAGGCCCCGACCGTGCGCGAAGCCGCCCGCTGCCTGACGCGCTTCGAGCCGTTGTATGGCTCTAATTATCGCGGCCAGTCGAGTTTCCACGAGGATGCCAGCGGAGCCTGGCTGCGCTTCTACTCAATCAGCCCATACAACGCCTACAACCGCTTTGTCGTGGACTCGATCATCGCCGGCTGGCTGCATCAGTTGTCCAGCCTCAGCCCCGAACCGCTGCGCGCCGAACGGATAGAGATCGAATTCGACACACCTGACTACCGCGACGCCTACGCCGTGCTCGGCGAGTGCCCGATCCAGTTCGGCGCCGAACACAACCAACTGCGTCTGAGCCTCGCCAGCCTGGCCCAACGCAACCCACAGCACTGCCCCAGCACCTGGAAACATCTGCTGCAACTGTGTGAACGGGAACTGGAACAACTGACCCGCACCCGCAGCCTGCGTGAACGCATCACGCAATTGCTCGGGCCGTTGCTCAATGGGGGTCGCGAACCGGACCTGGAAGAAGTGGCGGCGCGCCTGAAGCTGCCGACCTGGACGTTACGGCGAAAACTGGCCGAGGAAGGCACACAGTTCCGCGCCATCCTCAACGATACTCGCCGTGATCTGGCGATGACCTACATCCGCGACACTGAACTGGCGTTCGGTGAAATCGCCTACCTGCTGGGTTTTGCCTCGGCCGAAGCTTTCCAGCGTGCCTTCAAGCGCTGGAACGGCCAGACACCGGGCGAATTTCGCCGCAGTCACCGCAAGACCGGTTGAAGCGTCAGAGCTCGGTGGCGTCTTCCGCAGGCTCCGGTGAATCCAGCTCGTAGGCCTGGAATTCAAGCAGTTCTTCTTGATAGTCATCCATCGTGTAATCCCCCTGACCGCAAACTTGAAAATGGCCTGAAACAATCGACCAGTGCCCCGAGCATAAAGTGCCCGCATGAAGGAAAAATGAAACACGGCCTTCATGCAACAAACGTAGCAGGCAGTCAGGAATTTATCGCGGGATTTTTCGATGAAAACGCCATGGATCCGACAGTTGTCGAATCCATGGCGTGAAGATCACTGCCCGGAGGCGGGCATGGCCGGGATCGGCTCGGAAGGTGGCGGCAGGTCGGTCGGGTTGGCCGGTGGCGTAATGACTTCAGTTGCCGGCCCAGGTGTTGGAACCAGCTCTGAACCCGGTGCCGGAGTGATCGGTGCCGCTTCAGCTGGCGGAACGACCGGCTCCGAGCTGACTGGAGTCGGCTCCGCAGCGGCAGGGGCTGGAGTCGCGGCAGGTGTGGCAGGCACCGCAGGTGCGGCGACAGGTGTCGGTTCAGCAGCCGGCGTCGGAGTCAGCGCTGCCGGTGTTGCCTTGGCTTCAGGCATGCCGAGGTCGGTTTTAGGCTTTTCGGTGATGTGTGCGGCTTTCTTGGCTTCGGCCGGCAGGAACAGCTCGACCAGGGTGAAGAAGCGCTCGTAGAACTTCTGCGAAGACACGGTTTCGCTGGCCACCTTCACCATCGAGTCGTCAGAGGAGCCGATCGGCATCGATACCGAGCCCAGCACGCCAACCCCGAGGCTGGCCGAGTTGTTGGTCTTCTTCAGCGCGTAACGGTCCTGCAGGGCGTTGGCGAACACCGTCGCGTGGTGCGCGGCGCTGCCGTCATCGGTGCACACCACGTTGAAGCTGATCTCCATGTGGGTTTCACCGGTCTGCTGGAAGCTCTTGTGTCCGCTGACCAGTTTCGGGTCGCTGCTGGTGATGATGTAGCCCTGGCTGAGCAACGCACGGCGCGCCGCTTCGCAGCTGGCGGCATCGGTGACTGGATAGTTGCGCGAGAAGGTGCCGGAGTCGTCGAAGTTCTCATGCTCGTAGATAGGTTTGTCCTTGGAGCAGCCGGCAGCGGCGGTCAGCAACAACGCCAACCCGAAAAAACGCACGGAAATAGAATTCAACATTAAACATCCTGAGGGAAAAACGGTCCGGGGCGTATTGTGCAACATATCGCTGCCCCGCGGCTTACCGATTAGTGTCTTAAAACAGTTACAACTCTACCGGTCATGGGTGCAGGGAAAAAGGCAAACTGGTCAATGGTCGATGAAAATCCTGTCACCCAGTGATTGATAGGCAAAAAAAAGCCCCGAATGTTCATCCGGGGCTCATTTTTTGTCGCTCAGTCAGACATCAGAAACGCTTGATGTCAGCTTCGCTTTCCAGCTGCTTGCGGTATGCAGCGAAGTCCTGCTGGCCTTCACGAGAAGCGAGGAAGCGACGGTATTGCGCTTTCTCTTCATCGGTCGGCGCAGCGGCTTCGTTCACAGCGTTCAGACGCACGATGGTCAGGCTGCCATCAGGCAGTGTCACGCTGCTGAAAGTCGGCTTGTCCTTGGCGGCCGGCTTCGGCATGCGGAACAGCGCTTGCAGCACCACAGGATCCACACCTTCCTGAGCGCGAGTGGCGGCCTGGGTGACTTTCCAGTTCTGACTGTCAATTGCCTTGTCCAGCGGGGTCTTGCCCTCACGCAGGCTGGTGATCAGCTCATCAGCCTTGGTCTTGGCGGCCGCACTGGCGTGCTCTTTGGCCAACTGGGTGCGAATGGCAGTCGCCACAGCCTCCAGCGGCAGTTGTGCAGGCTTGAGGTGTTCCTTGGCGCGCAGCACGATCACGGTTTCCGGATCCAGTTCGATGGCGGTGCTGTTGGCACCATCATCCAGCACTTCGTTGCTGAACGCGGCCGTGACCACGGCGCGGTTGGCGGCAACACCTTCGCCACCTTCACGGCCGAACGGCTTGGAGGTGTGCACGGTCAGTTTCAGATCCTGCGCCGGCTGAGCCAGGTCAGACGCCTCGAACGAGGAGTCTTCCAGCTGCTTGGTCGCCTCGACGAAACGCTGCTCGACCTGCTGGGCTTTCAGTTCGCGAGTCAGCTTGTCTTTCAGGCTGGCCAGGGTCGGCACCTCAGGTGCTTCGATACCCAGCAGCTTGATCAGGTGGAAACCGAAGTCGGTGCGAACCGGCTCGGATACTTGATCCTTGGAGAGCGAATACAGGGCTTTCTCGAAGGCCGGATCGTACACGCCAGGGCCGGCATAACCCAGGTCGCCGCCATTGTTGGCCGAGCCCGGATCCTGCGAGAACTCCTTGGCCAGCGCTTCGAATTTCTCGCCCTTGGCCAGACGTGCCTGAACTTCCTCGATCTTCGCCTTGGCCTGGGCCTCGGTGGTCTTGTCGTTCACTTCGATCAGAATGTGCGCCGCACGACGCTGTTCCGACAGGTTGGCAATTTCTTTCTGATATGCCGCCTGCAGGTCTTCGTCCTTGACGGCAACTTGATCGAAGAACGAGGACTTCTTCAGCTCGAGGTAATCGATGACCACTTGATCCGGGGTCATGAATTCCTTCGCGTGCTCGTCGTAGTAAGCCTTGACCTCATCGTCGGTCAGCTTGACGGCGGCCGGGTCAGCCTTGATGTTCAGCGAGGCGAAATCGCGGGTCTGCTTTTCCAGGCGGGCGAAAGCCAGGACCTGGGCGTCGGTGACGAAGCCGCTGCCTGCCACACCGGCGCGCAGCTGACCGATCAGCATTTCCTGAGCCAGCATCTGGCGAAATTGCATCCGGCTGTAGCCCAGTTGACGGATCACCTGGTCAAAGCGGTCGGAACTGAACTTGCCATCGACCTGAAACTCAGGCGTTTGCAGGATCACTTGATCCAGCGCCGCTTCGGAGAAAGCGAACTTCGATTTTTCTGCGCCTTGCAGCAGCAGCTTGCGATCGATCAGACCCTTGAGGGCCGATTCGCGCAGCATTTTTTCGTCGAGCAAGGAAGCATCGAAGTCCTTGCCCAGCTGTTGCATCAGCTGACGGCGTTGCATGTCAACGGCCTGGCTCAGCTCGTTCTGGCTGATTTCTTCACCATTGACCTTGGCCGCCTCGTTGGTGTGAGTCGTGGCCTTGAAAATGGCATCGAAACCGGTCAGGGCCATCAGTGCAACGATGACCCCGATAATGGTCTTGGCAATCCAGCCTTGTGAATTGTCCCTGATATTCTGCAGCATGCGTCCCCCAGAAACGGTTGAACTTCAAAATTAGGCAACCGTGGAGCGTGGGTAGAATCCGGATAGAAGAAAGGCGCATCCGAGGATGCGCCTTCTCGTAACTGGCGGAGCGGACAGGGCTCGAACCCTCGATCCCGGCGTAGCAGACAATTATTCCAAACTGCCTGCTCTACCGCTCCGCTGCCAAGTCAGGCTTGACCCCGACCCGGATGGGTAAAAACCTGAATCAAACTTAGTTGACAGCTTCTTTCAGGGCTTTACCGGCTTTGAAACCTGGCTTCTTGGCAGCCGCGATTTCCAGAGTCTTGCCGGTCTGTGGGTTACGACCGATACGAGCTGGACGATCGGTTACCGAGAACGTACCGAAACCTACCAGAACTACGGAGTCGCCAGCCTTCAGAGCGCCAGTGACGGATTCGATTACAGCGTCCAGCGCACGGCCAGCAGCAGCTTTCGGGATATCAGCGGATGCAGCGATAGCATCAATCAGTTCCGACTTGTTCACTCTAAGTCCCCTTATATCTATTTGAGTATGATTCTAAGTTTTTTGGTGAAAGCAAAAACGAGTGCTGAATGGCCTACAGACACTTAAGAGCCGCTTTATAACAAGGGCTCTAAAAAGCTGTCAAGGAAGCCCCCCAGGCAAATGCGTACTAATGCGTGCTAATTCTTTCCTTAGAGTCAGACTCACGTTTTTCGTCCTTGGCAACTATCTCCGGAGCCACATCCGGCAAGGGCTCCGGCGCGTATTGCAGCGCAATTTGCAGGACCTCGTCAATCCATTTAACCGGTTTAATCTGCAGATCCTGCTTGATATTGTCAGGAATCTCCTTCAGATCACGCACGTTCTCTTCCGGAATAATCACGACCTTGATTCCGCCACGGTGTGCAGCCAGGAGTTTTTCCTTCAGGCCGCCAATGGCGAGGACTTGACCACGCAGGGTGATCTCGCCGGTCATGGCGACGTCGGCGCGCACAGGAATACCCGTCAACGCCGACACCAATGCGGTACACATGCCTACACCGGCGCTAGGGCCGTCTTTCGGCGTAGCACCTTCCGGCATGTGGATGTGCGTGTCGCGCTTCTCATGGAAGTCCAGGGGAATGCCCAGGCTCTTGGCACGGCTGCGCACCACGGTCAGGGCGGCAGTGATCGATTCGACCATTACATCACCCAGCGAACCGGTCTTGATCAGTTGCCCTTTGCCCGGCACAACGGCCGCTTCGATGGTGAGCAATTCACCACCAACCTGAGTCCAGGCCAGGCCGGTCACCTGACCGATCTGATCCTGCTGCTCGGCCAGACCGTAGCGGAACTTGCGCACGCCGAGGAAGTGCTCCAGCAGATCAGCTGTCACTTTCACCGAGAAGCGTTTTTCCAGCGCATGCTCTTTGACCGCCTTGCGGCAGACCTTGGCAATCTGCCGCTCGAGGCCACGCACACCAGCTTCGCGGGTGTAGTAACGGATGATGTCACGGATCGCTTCTTCGTCGAATTCCAGCTCGCCCTTCTTCAGGCCGTTGGCGGCAATCTGCTTTGGCGACAGGTACTTGACGGCGATGTTGATCTTTTCGTCTTCGGTATAACCCGGCAGACGGATCACTTCCATCCGGTCGAGCAACGCCGGCGGAATGTTCATCGAGTTCGAGGTACACAGGAACATCACATCCGACAGGTCGTAATCGACTTCCAGATAGTGATCGTTGAAGTTGTGGTTCTGCTCCGGATCGAGCACTTCCAGCAACGCCGACGCCGGATCGCCACGCATGTCGCTGCCCATCTTGTCGATTTCATCGAGCAGGAACAGCGGGTTACGGACGCCCACCTTTGTCATCTTTTGAATCAATCTTCCTGGCATCGAACCGATGTAAGTCCGACGGTGACCACGGATTTCCGCTTCGTCACGCACCCCACCGAGGGCCATGCGCACGAATTTACGGTTGGTGGCGTGGGCAATCGACTCCGCCAGCGAGGTTTTACCCACACCCGGAGGACCAACCAGGCACAACACCGGACCACGAATCTTTTTCACACGTTTCTGCACGGCGAGGTACTCAAGGATGCGTTCCTTGACCTCTTCCAGACCGTAGTGATCGGCATCGAGAATGTCTTCGGCACGGGCCAGGTCCAGACGCACCTTGCTCTGGGCCTTCCACGGCACCTGCACCAGCCAGTCGATGTAAGAACGCACGACGGTGGCTTCGGCCGACATCGGTGACATCTGCTTGAGCTTGTTCAGCTCGGCGGTGGCCTTGGCCAGGGCATCTTTCGGCAGACCGGCAGCGTCGATACGCTTTTTCAGGTCTTCGATTTCGTTGTGGCCTTCGTCGCTGTCACCGAGCTCTTTCTGAATGGCCTTCATCTGCTCATTCAGGTAGTACTCGCGCTGACTGCGCTCCATTTGTTTCTTGACGCGGCCGCGGATGCGTTTTTCGACCTGCAGCAGGTCGATTTCGGCATCCAGCAGTGCCAGAACGTGCTCGACCCGGGCAGCCAGATCGATGATTTCGAGGATTTCCTGCTTCTGCTCGATTTTCAGCGCCATGTGCGCAGCCATGGTGTCTACCAGACGGCCTGGCTCATCGATGCTGTTGAGTGACGACAGGACTTCAGCCGGGACCTTCTTGCCCAACTGGACATATTGCTCGAACTGCGACAGCAGCGTGCGCACGAACACTTCGGACTCGCGCTCGGCGGCATCGACTTCGTCGATCAACGCCACTTCGGCACGACAGTGGCCGTCGACTTCGCTGAAGCGCTCGACCGCGCCACGCTGCTCGCCTTCGACCAGAACCTTGACGGTGCCATCGGGCAGCTTGAGAAGCTGCAGAACCGTGGCAATGGTGCCTACGCGATAGAGGGCATCTTCTCCGGGATCATCGTCAGCCGGGTTTCTCTGGGCCAGCAGCAGGATCTGCTTGTCACCCGTCATCGCGGCCTCGAGGGCTTCGATGGACTTCTCGCGCCCCACGAACAGCGGGATAACCATGTGCGGATACACAACGACATCACGCAATGGCAGGAGAGGCAATTCGATGGTGGTCTTCATGATTTCGCCTCTACGGCGGCCATACGGCCGTAATCAGATGGAATTAAGCTTGAAACCAAGATGGGGGCTGCCTTGAAAAAAAACAAGCGCAAAGCGGATGTAAAAAACGACATAAAAAAAAAGAGGCCCGAAGGCCCCTTCTTTGTTCCGGCAGGGTGGACACTTACGCGTCCGGCGCTGCCTTGGCCGTCGGCTCACTGTTTTCGTAGATATACAGTGGCTTGGACTTGCCTTCGATTACGCTTTCATCGATCACGACTTTGCTCACCTCGGACTGCGAGGGGATTTCATACATCGTGTCGAGCAGAACACCTTCGAGAATCGAACGCAGGCCACGGGCACCGGTTTTACGTTCCAGGGCACGTTTTGCGACCGATTTCAGCGCGTCTGAACGGAATTCCAGATCCACGCCTTCCATCTCGAACAGCTTGGCGTACTGTTTGGTCAGGGCATTTTTCGGCTCGGTGAGAATCTGCATCAATGCAGCCTCATCCAGCTCGTCCAGCGTCGCAAGGACCGGCAGACGACCGACGAATTCCGGGATCAGACCGAACTTGACCAGATCGTCAGGCTCGACTTCACGCAGGGACTCACCGACTTTCTTGCCTTCTTCCTTGCTGCGCACTTCCGCGTTGAAACCGATGCCACCTTTGGTGGAACGGTTCTGAATCACTTTCTCCAGACCGGAGAACGCACCACCGCAGATGAACAGGATGTTACGGGTGTCGACCTGCAGGAATTCCTGCTGCGGATGCTTGCGGCCACCTTGCGGCGGAACGGAAGCGACCGTGCCTTCGATCAACTTCAGCAAGGCCTGCTGCACGCCTTCACCGGAAACGTCCCGGGTGATCGACGGGTTGTCGGACTTGCGCGAAATCTTGTCGATTTCATCGATGTAGACAATGCCCATCTGGGCTTTCTCTACGTCGTAATCGCACTTCTGCAACAGCTTCTGAATGATGTTCTCGACGTCTTCACCTACATAACCCGCCTCGGTGAGGGTGGTTGCGTCGGCGATGGTGAACGGAACGTTCAGGAGGCGGGCCAGTGTTTCGGCCAGCAGGGTTTTACCGGAGCCTGTCGGGCCGATCAGCAGGATGTTGCTCTTGCCGAGTTCGACGTCGTCAGCCTTTTTGTCACGCTGGTTCAAGCGCTTGTAGTGGTTGTACACCGCTACCGCGAGAACCTTCTTGGCACGTTCCTGACCAATGACGTACTGGTCAAGGATGCCGCTGATTTCTTTAGGCGAAGGCAATTTATGCGCGCTGCTTTCGGCCTGTGCTTCCTGCACCTCCTCACGGATGATGTCATTGCACAGGTCGACGCACTCGTCGCAGATAAAGACCGAGGGGCCGGCAATCAATTTGCGCACTTCATGCTGGCTTTTGCCACAGAAGGAGCAATAGAGCAGCTTGCCGTTGTCCTCGCCGTTGCGGGTGTCAGTCATTCGTTCGATCCAAATCCGATAGGCTTGCAACACAAGATGAAGGCTATTGCGGGCTTTTTCAAGCCCGCCACTGATCGGACCAGCCGATCAGGCCTGTTTTGAGCTGCTTATTTTAAGCTGGACGCTGGTTGATCACTTCATCGATCAAGCCATATTCCTTCGCAGCTTCAGCACTCATGAAGTTGTCGCGGTTGGTGTCGCGCTCGATTTCTTCAAGCGTGCGACCGCTATGCTTGGCCATCAGCGTGTTCAGACGCTCGCGAATGAAGAGGATTTCCTTGGCATGGATTTCGATGTCCGACGCCTGGCCCTGGAAACCGCCCAGTGGCTGGTGAATCATCACACGCGAGTTCGGCAGGCAGTAACGCTTGCCTGGAGCCCCTGCGGTCAGCAGGAACGCGCCCATGCTGCACGCCTGACCGATACAGGTAGTCGATACGTTTGGCTTGATGAACTGCATGGTGTCGTAGATCGACATACCCGCTGTCACCGAGCCGCCCGGGGAGTTGATATAAAGATGGATGTCCTTGTCCGGGTTTTCCGCTTCAAGGAACAGCAATTGCGCACAGATCAGGTTGGCCATGTAGTCCTCTACCGGACCCACCAGAAAGATCACTCGCTCCTTGAGCAGGCGCGAGTAAATGTCGTAGGCGCGCTCGCCACGAGCAGACTGCTCGACAACCATCGGGACCAGGCCGCCTGCGGCCTGGATATCAGAGTTCTGCTGAATATAGGAATTACGGAACATGCTCTGCAGTCACTCCCAAATAGTCATGTCTTGAATACGCATAAGCCAGCTCGAAGGCTGGCTTATGGTGTGTGCTTCTAACGCAGAAACAATCAGTCGGCTTTTGGAGCTTCTACCGGCTTGACCGCTTCTTCGTAAGAGACCGATTTGTCGGTCACGCTAGCTTTCTGCAGAACAGTATCCACAACTTGTTCTTCCAGCACAACCGAACGGACTTCGTTCAGTTGCTGCTCGTTCTTGTAGTACCAGGACACAACCTGCTCAGGCTCTTGGTAAGCCGAAGCCATTTCCTGGATCATTTCGCGAACGCGGGCTTCGTCTGGCTTCAGGTCGAATTGCTTGACCACTTCAGCCACGATCAGACCCAGGACAACGCGACGCTTGGCTTGTTCTTCGAACAGCTCGGCCGGCAGCTGGTCAGGCTTGATGTTGCCACCAAACTGCTGAACAGCCTGAACGCGCAGACGGTCGACTTCGTTGGACAGCAGAGCCTTAGGCACTTCGATCGGGTTGGTGGCCAGCAGACCGTCCATTACCTGATTCTTGACCTTGGATTTGATCGCCTGACGCAGTTCACGCTCCATGTTCTTGCGAACTTCGGTGCGGAAGCCGTCGATGCCGCTTTCCTTGATGCCGAATTGAGCGAAGAACTCTTCGTTCAGCTCAGGCAGTTTTGGCTCGGAAACGGTGTTGACGGTCACGGTGAACTCGGCGACTTTGCCAGCCAGGTCCAGATTCTGATAGTCCTCTGGGAAGGTCAGGTTCAGAACGCGCTCTTCGCCGGCCTTGGCGCCAACCAGGCCTTCTTCGAAGCCAGGGATCATGCGGCCGGAACCCAGCACCAGCTGAGTACCCTTGGCGGAACCGCCAGCGAATACTTCGCCGTCAACCTTGCCAACGAAATCGATGTTCAGTTGGTCTTCGTTCTGAGCAGCGCGATCGGCCACTTCAAAACGGGTGTTCTGCTTGCGCAGGATGTCCAGCATCTTGTCCAGATCGGCGTCAGCCACGTCAGCGCTCAGACGCTCAACGGTGATGCCTTCGAAGCCGGCAACGGTGAACTCAGGGAACACTTCGAATACGGCTACGTATTCCAGGTCCTTGCCAGCTTCGAGCGACTTAGGCTCGATCGACGGCGAACCGGCCGGGTTCAGCTTCTGCTCAACCACAGCTTCGTAGAAGGAGGACTGGATCACGTCGCCGATCGCTTCCTGACGCGCATCAGCACCGAAACGACGCTTGATTTCGCTCATTGGCACTTTGCCTGGACGGAAGCCAGCAATCTTGGCCTTCTGGGCAGTCTGCTGCAGACGCTTGTTGACCTGAGTCTCGATGCGCTCAGCCGGCACGGTGATGCTCATGCGGCGCTCAAGAGCAGTAGTATTTTCAACAGAAACTTGCATGGATATTCCTCGTTGCACAGACGTTAGCCGGCCGTTTCCGACCCAAGAATCAAGGGCAAGCATTCTAGTAGGTCAAACTCAAGAAGTCACCCTACTGAAAACGGGTAAAAAAACAGCAGGCAAATTGAAGACGGGGACAAACGGTTGCGCCTCGCCCTGTTAGCAAATACAGCCAATCAAGCCAGGGCCCTGCACCAACCTCTTCTATATATAGAGGCGATTGAATCATCTCCCTGACAGCCAGCCCTGCAAACAAGGCTGGCGGGCAGCGCGGCATCATCGAGCAACATTGATACGACGAAGCGCCCTGCCCTGCGACCCGAAACCGGCAGTCGCCGAAAACCCGAAACCGTAAAACAAAAAAAGGCGCCAGACTGTTAAGTCTGGCGCCTTTTCGAAATATGGGGTGGACGATGGGGATCGAACCCACGACAACGGGAGTCACAATCCCGTGCTCTACCAACTGAGCTACGCCCACCATATTGCGTGCCAAAGAAGCCAAACAACTTCTTTGTAGAACTTCACCTGGCCAACGGCATGAATGAAGCTTTGATTGGTGCGGATGAAGAGACTCGAACTCTTACGCCTCGCGGCGCTGGAACCTAAATCCAGTGTGTCTACCAATTCCACCACATCCGCGGATGAAGCTTTTTAAAGCAAAGGCGCCAGACTGTTACATCTGGCGCCTTTCGAAATATGGGGTGGACGATGGGGATCGAACCCACGACAACGGGAGTCACAATCCCGTGCTCTACCAACTGAGCTACGCCCACCATATCGCGCTACTTGTGCCAATGCTGCCTAATGGCGCACCCGGCAGGACTCGAACCTGCGACCATCCGCTTAGAAGGCGGATGCTCTATCCAGCTGAGCTACGGGCGCCTTGTTAGCTGTACCCTTGGAGGACTACAAACTAAGTGCTTTCCAGTCTCGCAAAACGTTGATTTCGCTCGACCTTCTTAACCAGTGCTAGGCTGTGCCCGACAAGTGCGACGAATAGTATAGAGAGCCCTGAAGGTCGTCAAATCCTTTTTGAAAAAAATTCATTTAATTAAAGGGCTTAGGGGAATTTGCTGACCAAGCGCCTTTGCCCTCACCGTCTGACATGCGAGAATGCGTTCTCTTTTTTTCCCCTCTCGATGGTTAATCACGCGCAATGACTGCACAACTAATCGACGGCAAATCAATCGCCGCCAGCCTGCGCCAGCAGATCGCTCAACGGGTAGCCGAACGTCGCGAGCAAGGCTTGCGCACTCCTGGCCTCGCGGTGATCCTGGTCGGCAGCGATCCTGCCTCTCAGGTTTATGTCTCGCACAAGCGTAAAGACTGTGAAGAGGTCGGCTTCCTCTCCCAAGCCTATGACCTGCCTTCCGAAACCACTCAGGAAGCACTGACCGATCTGATCGATCGACTGAACGACGACCCGGCAATCGACGGCGTTCTGCTTCAACTTCCTCTGCCTGAGCACCTGGACGCGTCCAAGCTGTTGGAGCGCATCCGCCCCGACAAGGACGTCGACGGTTTCCATCCTTATAACGTCGGTCGCCTGGCCCAGCGCATTCCGCTGCTGCGCCCCTGCACCCCGAAAGGCATCATGACCCTGCTGGAAAGCACCGGTGTCGATCTTTACGGTATGGACGCAGTGGTCGTCGGCGCTTCCAACATCGTCGGTCGCCCGATGGCCATGGAACTGCTGTTGGCCGGCTGCACCGTGACCGTGACCCACCGCTTCACCAAGGACCTGGCCGGCCACGTCGGCCGCGCCGATCTGGTGGTGGTGGCCGCCGGCAAGCCGGGCCTTGTCAAGGGCGAGTGGATCAAGGAAGGCGCGATCGTGATCGACGTCGGCATCAACCGTCAGGACGACGGCAAACTGGTCGGTGACGTCGTGTACGAAACCGCCCTGCCTCGCGCTGGCTGGATAACTCCGGTCCCGGGCGGCGTCGGCCCGATGACCCGTGCCTGCCTGCTGGAAAACACCCTCTACGCAGCAGAAACCCTGCACGCCTGAGTCGCGTTTTCCGCACTCCGAGAACCCCGCCCAGTGCGGGGTTTTTCATATCCTCGAATAAACCTTTACCGTTCGCCGGAAACCCCTATTTTTACAGGGCTTTTCACGACTTTTTCATGCCCTTCAAACAACCATCGACAGATCTTCAGCCATACTCCTAGAATGCGTCGTTTTACGACACAGTCCGTTACAAAAAACGGCATATCCAACCTTCATGAGTTCGCCCGCGTGAATATTCGTCTGTCCATCCTGAGCCTGGTTTTTGCATTTTCAGGCACGCTCCTCACGCCAACGGTCAACGCCGCCGAAACCACCGCTGCTCCCCGAGACGCTTCACAGTTGAAGATTGCCTCCGGCAGCGCTCTGCTGATGGATCTGCAGACCAACAAAGTCATCTACTCCAGCAATCCGGACGTGATCGTACCGATCGCTTCCGTCAGCAAGTTGATGACCGGTCTGGTCGTGGTTGAAGCCCACCAGAACATGGACGAATGGATTGACGTCGACATCAGCCACACCCCGGAAATGAAAGGCGTGTTTTCCCGGGTCAAACTGCGCAGCGAACTGCCGCGCCGCGAGATGCTGCTGATCGCCCTGATGTCCTCGGAGAACCGCGCCGCCGCGAGCCTCGCCCATCACTATCCCGGCGGTTATGCAGCCTTCATCGCAGCGATGAACGCCAAGGCCAAGGCGCTGGGCATGACCAGCACCCACTTTGTGGAACCGACCGGTCTGTCGGAGCGCAACGTTTCCACCGCCCGCGACCTGAGCAAATTGCTGATGGCTGCGCAAAAGCATCCGATCCTGACCGAACTCACCACCACCAAGGAAAAGACCGTCTCGTTCCGCAAACCCAATTACACCCTGGGTTTCCGCAACACCGACCACTTGGTGAACAAGGCTGACTGGGACATCAAGATCACCAAGACCGGCTTCACCAATCCCGCCGGCCACTGCCTGGTGCTCGTGACGCGAATGAGCAATCGCCCGGTTGCGTTGGTGATTCTCGATGCATTCGGCAAATACACCCACTTCGCCGATGCCAGCCGTATCCGCAGCTGGATGGAAACCGGCCGGAGCACCAACGTTCCGGCGGTGGCCCAGCAGTACAAGGCCGAGAAGAACCTCAAGGGTCGCCAGAGCGGCGTGGTCGAAGCCTCCAAGTAACCCGCGACACAAGAAAAAGCCCCGAACATTCGGGGCTTTTTTACGTCTGCCGGTTCAGTCGTTGGGCAGCGGCATCTGATCATCATCGGGAATGCCGTCACCAGCACAGGGGTCGGGGCGATGCTCCGGGGTCACTACCGCAGGACGCGCCAGCGGATCACGCAGGGGACTGTCCGGATCGAGCACCGGATCCACGTCAGGCTCCGGCGTGGTCGGCACACTGTCCGGTTTATGGTCGTCAAAGCTCGAATCCGTACTCATACGCACCTCTCATTCGGGTAATCACCCGAATAATCGGGCGTTACCTTTAAGAGCGCAGCCCCGTTCCCGGGTGCCCGGCAGGGGACGAACGGACTCTCACTGCGCTCCCAATGCCTTGCGCGCTTGCGCGGCTTCACGCTCCTGGCCGGCCTGCGCCAGTTCGTCGGCGGCTTTCAACCAGCGCTGCCGATCGACGGACGCCGGGATCTGGGTCGGTTTCTGAATCAATACCGCCCAGCCCCCCGACTTCTCGAGCGCTGATTCAAAAGCACTGAAACTCATCAGTTCACGGCGGTTCATCCCCGCGCGCAGGAGAACCTTCTGCTTCTTGCGGTCATAGCCGGAAAGGATCGCGTAACGCGGTTCTGCCCAGAACGCCGATCCTTCACTGAAACGCACCATCACCGGATACCCCGCCGCCACCTGGGTCAGCAGCGCCGGCAAGCGGGCATCTACCGGGTATACGACCATGCCGTATTCGCGGGCAAGGTTCTGCATGTTCTGCTGAAGCTTGTCCTCGGCACCCGGCAGGTGCAGAGGTTTTTCCAACAGCCCGGGGGTGATCACGATGCCTTGCTGCGACAGCAGGCTGGCCAGCACCTGTGGCCCGCTCTGATTGGCTTCGCCCCTATAGAAGGTGCCGCTGAGCTCGACCCGTTCCGGCAGACGCTGGACTTCCGGCGCCACACTGCCTGCACACCCCACCAACGCTGTCACACAACCGGCCACCAGCAGGGCCGCGCGAATCCGGGAAAATAGCTGCACCATCGTCACTCTCTTGATCAGTTACCGGTCATCGTGTTCCGGCGTGGTCGAGGATCATAGGACGGCGCAACGCTGCGGTATAGCCCAAAGAGGCAGATGCATCGATTGCATAGAGCGAAGTGATTGGTCACCACCGACCTTTGGTCAATAGGCTGAAACACGCCAGCGACTAGACTGTCACTCGATAGACAGCAAAAGAGTAAGCGCCCGACGCAGGGCAAAGAGGAGGCACCGATGAGCCTGACCATGACCATTGTGATGTTGATTGCCGGCTGGCTGGCCGTAGCCGCCGCCATGCTGTGGGGTGTGCTGCGTATTTCCCGCCGCCATCACCACCCTGTGCAGCCTGCACCGACCAGGAAGATCGAAAAACACAACGCCCGTCACGCCACTGCGCACTGACTTCTTTCAATCGATTCAAACAAAAAAGGCCGCGCGACTCTTGCCAGTCACGCGGCCTTCGATTTTTCAGCGGTTACGCCTGGGCAGCCAGCTTCTTCTGCTTCGCCCGACGGGACATCATGTTCAACACCTCAATCGCGGCCGAGAACACCATGGCGGCATACACATAACCTTTCGGCACGTGGGCACCGAAGCCTTCGGCGATCAGCGTCATGCCGATCATGATCAGGAAGCCCAGGGCCAGCATCACCACCGACGGGTTATCGTTGATGAACTTCGCCAGCGGGTCAGCCGCAAACAGCATCACCAGTACCGAAACCACCACCGCGATCACCATGATCGGCAAGTGTTCGGTCATGCCGACAGCGGTAATGATGCTGTCGATCGAGAACACCATGTCCAGCATCAGGATCTGCCCGATGGCGGCGGCAAAACCCAGGGTCACTGTCGAGGTCGCCGACTTCGGATCGTCAGGCACCGGGTCCATGCTGTGATGGATCTCGGTCGTCGCTTTCCACACCAGGAACAGGCCACCGGCGATCAGGATCATGTCCTTCCAGGAGAACGCCTGACCAAGGATCTCGATGACAGGCTCGGTCAACTGCACGATGAACGCGATGGTGCTCAACAGGGCCAGACGCATGATCAGCGCCATGCCGATACCCAGACGGCGGGCTTTCTGCCGGTACTGTTCGGGCAGCTTGTTGGTCAGGATCGAGATGAAGATCAGGTTATCGATGCCGAGCACGATTTCCATCACCACCAGTGTGGCCAAAGCAATCCAGGCCGTCGGGCTGGAAGCGAGTTCTAACAGGTATTCCATGGGTCAGTCCTGACTCTTGTAAGACGATTTAGATGGTCTTGGAGGAAGATTCGGATTTGTCCGCATCTTTTTCCGGCGCTTCTTTTTTCTCGATCAGACCGCCAGTGGCCTCACTGAGCGCCTGCTCGGCGGCTTTGTGCGTATCGTCGATCGCCTGCTTGGCGCTCTCGGCGGCCTTGCCCATCAGTTGCTGGGCGCTTTTTTCCGCCTGGTCGCAACCCGCCATAAGCAGTAAAGACGTAAACATCAGTGCCGGGATCGTGTATTTCATGAGGTTTCCTTCGTATGAACAGACAGGGTCACAGACCGCCCGTCGATGGCTGGGCATTCTAGGGAGACAAACACTTCAGGAAAATTCGTATTTTTAGCGGCTATACTTCGATTTATACGAACTGTATCTGGCGGACCCAACCCCATGCTCAATTACCGACAACTGCATTACTTCTGGGTGGTGGCCAAGACCGGCAGCATCGTACGCGCGTGCGAGCAACTGAACCTGACGCCACAGACCATCAGCGGTCAGATTTCACTGCTCGAACAGACCTATGGCATCGAGTTGTTTCAACGGGTCGGCCGGCAACTCGAACTCACAGAAGCCGGACGCCAGGCCCTGCCCTACGCCGAGCAGATGTTTCAGCTCGGCGGCGAGCTGGAACTGATGCTGCGCGCCCAGCCCAATGAGCAACAGATCCTGTTCCGCGTGGGAGTGGCGGACGTGGTGCCCAAATCCATCGTCTATCGACTGATCGCGCCGACCATGGAGTTGAGCGAACCGCTGCGAATCACCTGCCGCGAAGACAAACTCGAGCGATTACTGGCGGATCTGGCGATCCAGCGCCTGGACCTGGTGATCTCCGACAGCCCGATGCCCTCGCATCTGGACATCAAGGGTTACAGCCAGAAGCTCGGCGAATGCGGGATCAGCTTCTTCGCCACCGCCGAACTGGCGGCGCAATACGGTCAGGATTTCCCGCGCAGCCTGCACGGTGCGCCACTGTTGATCCCCGGCGCAGAAACCGTGGTGCGCAGCCGTTTACAGCGCTGGTTCGCGGAGCAGCAGATTCAGCCGAGGATTGTCGGGGAGTTCGATGACAGCGCCTTGATGCAGGCGTTCGGCCAGTCCGGCAGCGGGATTTTCATTGGCCCGAGCGTGATTGCCGATGAGGTGAAACGCCAGTATGGCGTCGAGTTGATCGGCCAGACCGATGCGGTGAGCGAGTCGTTCTACGCGATCTCGGTGGAGCGCAAGGTCAAGCACCCCGGCATCAAAGCGATTACCGAAGGTGCCCGACGCGAGCTGTTTACAGCCTTTTAAGCCGGCGCACAGACGTCACGCGGCTTGAGCACCATCAGCACCATGGCGAGGAAAATCGACAGCAGAATGAACCCGGCGGCGGCGAAACCCACGAAGCCCAGACCGGCGCTGTCGATCACCCGACCGCCAATGATCGCGCCCAGACCAATCCCCAGGTTGGCCCCGGCGATGTTCAGCGACGCGGCGAAGGCCGGCGCTTCCGGTGCGGCTTTCATCAAGCGCACATGACTGACCAGAAACAGCGCTGCCTGAGTCACGCCCCAGATGCCCATCGCCGCCGCCAGACCCAGCGACGAATTGATGTTCGGCACCAATGCCACCATCCCGGGAATCATGAACGCGCAGAACATCACCGAGGCCATCAGCGGATGGCGATCCACCGCGCGACCGCCCAGCGAGTTGCCGATCAGACCGACCGCGCCAAAGCCCATCAGGCACCAGCCGACCACGGTGCCATTGAAGCCGGCCAGACGCTCAAGGATGTCCGCCAGATAGGTGTAAGCGGTGAACATGCCGCTGAACACCAGGATCGACAGCAGCACATGACCCAGCATCAGCGGGCTGCGCAGGATCTTGAACTGCGAAGCGAAACTGACCTGATGCTGGTGCAGGCTGGTTTTCGGCAAGTAGACAAACAGCAACAAGGCCTTGGCGAACGCGATCACCGCCAGAATGGCGAACGCACTGCGCCAGCCGAATGCATCGGAAATCAGCGTGCCGACGGGGATGCCGAACACCGTGGCGCAGACGATCCCGAAGCCGATCTTGGCGATGGCGCGACCAGCGAAGTCCGGGCCGACGATGTCTACCGCCGTTTCACTGGCCAGGGCCCAGAATACCGGCAGCCCCAACGCCGGAATCAACCGGGCAATCGCCATGACCCAGATGTTCGGCGCCAGTGCTGCCACGGTGTTGGCCAGGCCGAACATGATCAGGATGGTGATAAACAGTTTGCGCCGTTCGAAACGGGCGAAATATGCCGTCAAGAACGGGCCGAACATGGCCACGGTGAAAGCGAATAGCGTCACCAGCAGCCCGGCTTGCGGGATGGTGACGGCCAGGTCGCGGGCAATTGCCGGCAACAGGCCGACGATGACGAACTCTGTGGTCAGCACCGTAAACCCGGCGGCGGACAACAGAAGGATGGGCAACAGCATGAGGAACTCCAGCAAAACGACGACACCAGCGCTGACCCGAAGGCCCGCCGGCAGAACTTGAAAATAAGGATGCGCAATCTTAACAGAGTGTTTCCCGGGTGACTTGCACAAACCTGTCTATGTGGCCGAACGTTTCGGTGGCAGATCGTCACAGGCCTGAAGGACAAGGCCTACGCTGTGATAAAGTCCGCGCCCTGCAAAACGTACACCCTGTTCAGCCACCCGTTTAACGGTGTGACTGTCGCGCCAGCCCTTTCGGTTCGTGTCTGTGGCCTGCCCCCGATTCAACGCCCGGATCACGCGACCTTGCACCCTATAAAAAACCAGAGATGCCGTCATGACCGTTTCATCCCCTTCTCTATTGCAACGCCTTAAAAGCCTCAGCCTGGTCACGCAGATCCTGATTGGCCTGATTGCCGGCATCGCCCTGGCACTGTTCGCGCCGGAGGCCGCCAAGGGCACCGCATTCATCGGCAAGGTGTTCGTCTCGGCGCTGAAAGCCGTGGCCCCGATCCTGGTGTTCGTGCTGGTCATGGCGTCGATCGCCAACCACAAGCACGGCCAGGAAACCCATATCCGGCCGATCCTGTTCCTCTATCTGCTGGGCACCTTCGCCGCCGCCGTAGTCGCGGTGATCGCCAGCACGATGTTCCCGTCGCATCTGGTGCTGTCCACCGACAACATTGCCGTGACCGCCCCGGGCGGCATCGGCGAAGTGCTGCAAAGCCTGCTGCTGAGCGTGGTCGATAACCCGGTAAGCGCACTGATGAACGCCAACTTCATCGGCATTCTGGCCTGGGCCATCGGCATGGGCGTGGCCATCCGCCACGCCGGCGACACCACCCGCGAAGTCGTCAGTGACCTGTCCAACGGCGTGACCCTGATCGTGCGCGTGGTAATTCGCTTCGCACCGCTGGGGATTTTCGGCCTGGTGGCCTCGACCCTGGCCACCTCCGGTTTCGGCGCGCTGGTCGGTTACGCGCACCTGCTGGCGGTATTGCTGGGCTGCATGCTGTTCGTGGCGCTGGTGATGAACCCGCTGATCGTGTTCTGGAAGCTGCGCCGCAACCCGTACCCGCTGACGCTCCAGTGCCTGCGTGAAAGCGGCATCACCGCGTTCTTCACCCGCAGCTCGGCAGCGAACATTCCGGTCAACCTGGAGCTGAGCAAGCGTCTGGGCCTGCACGAAGACACCTATTCGGTCTCGATTCCGCTGGGCGCGACCATCAACATGGCCGGCGCGTCGATCACCATCACCGTGCTGACCCTCGCCGCCGTGCACACCTTGGGCATCGCCGTGGACATCCCGACCGCGATCCTGCTCAGTGTTGTTGCTGCGATCTGCGCTTGTGGCGCATCCGGTGTAGCTGGCGGTTCGCTGCTGTTGATCCCGCTGGCGTGCAGCCTGTTCGGCATTCCGAGCGAGATTGCCATGCAAGTGGTCGCAGTCGGTTTCATCATCGGCGTGCTGCAGGACTCGGCCGAGACGGCGCTGAACTCCTCCACCGACGTACTGTTCACCGCCGCCGCGTGCCTGGGCGAAGAACAGAAAACCCAGCGTCCGGCGTAAAAATCCAGCGCAACAAAAAGCCCGCCAAGGCGCAAACCTTGGCGGGCTTTTTCATGCGCCGGGCTTAGTACGCGCCCATGTAATCGCGCTTGCCCACTTCCACACCGTTGTGGCGCAGCAGGTCGTAAGCGGTGGTGACGTGGAAGAAGAACTGCGGCAGGCCGTAGCTCAGCAGGTAAGCCTGGCCACTGAAGCGCTTCTCTTTCGGCGTGCCCGGACGGGTCACGATCTCGATGCCTTCCTTGCCGTTGATTTGCTCAGGCTTGAACTCGCCGATGAAGGCCAGGACCTTGGCGATCAGCGCTTGCAGCTCGGCGAAGGTGGTTTCTGTGTCGTCGTATTTCGGGATTTCGACTTCAGCCAGACGCGAGGAAACGCCTTTGGCGAAGTCCACCGCGATCTGCACCTGGCGCACCAGCGGGAACATGTCCGGGTACAGGCGGGCCTGCAGGAAGGCGTTCGGGTCGATGTTTTTCTCGGTGGCGTGGGTTTCAGCCTTTTTCAGCACATCGCTCAGGGCGTTGAGCATTTGTTGGAAAACCGGAACGGATGCGGCGTACAAGGAAATGGTCATGGCAGTCTCACGTGGTGGCTGGGTGAATCGTGGGGCGATTATAGCCATGCTCGCATGGCGGCGCGGCTTGTCTTTTATCCAGCAAGGATTAGGCTAGGCGCCTTCGACTGCAGAGGGAACGCGCGATGACCACAGAATTTGAAACCCGCTCCGACGAACCACGGCTCAACGCCACGGAAATCCGCATTCTGGGTTCGCTGATCGAGAAACAGGCCACCAGCCCGGAAACCTATCCGCTGACCCTCAACGCGCTGGTGCTGGCCTGCAATCAGAAGACCAGCCGGGAACCGGTGATGAACCTGACCCAGGGCCAGGTCGGCCAGAGCCTGCGCGCCCTCGAAGGTCGCGGCTTTGCCAAACTGGTGATGGGCAGTCGCGCCGACCGCTGGGAGCACAAGGTCGACAAGGCGCTGGAACTCGTGCCGGCGCAATTGATCCTGACCGGTTTGATGTTTCTTCGCGGCCCGCAGACCGTCAACGAGCTGCTGACCCGCAGCGGTCGCATGCATGAGTTCGAAGACGCCGAACAAGTGGTGCATCAGCTGGAACGCCTGATCGCTCGCGATCTGGCGGTGTTGATTCCACGCCAGGCCGGCCAGCGCGAGGATCGCTACACCCACGCACTGGGCGATCCGGCGGACATCGAGGCGATTATCGCGGCGCGGCAGAACCCGAGTGATCGCGGGGCTGCCAGCGGTGTGTCAGTGGAGCGCATCGAAGAGCTGGAAGCGCGCATTGCGGCACTGGAAGAGCGTCTGGCCCGCCTCGAGGAATAAGCACACCGGGGACGGCGTTATTCGCCGTCCCAGTAATCCACCCCGTCCGCCTGCCGCGCCACCGCCACGAAGCCCGAGGCATTGCCTTCGGCATCGATATTAAAGTTGTCCATCACCGCGTATTTGTTCGAATCCGGGTACTCGCAGATTTCCGGTTGCTGCTGAGTGCTGACCGCCAGATAGCGCAGTTCCTGCGAGCTGGTATTGATAATCTGGTGCGCCGCTTCCGGGCCGCCCGGCGGGCAGGCGATCACGTCGCCGGCGCGGATCGGGAAACGTTCGGCGCCGAGGCGCACCTCCCCTTCCCCGGCCACCACGTAAAACATTTCCTCATTGACCCGATGACTGTGAAACGGGCTGCCACGCATGCCCGGCGGCAGCGCATACAGCCGATAACCGAGCTTCTGCGCGCCCAGTTGCTGGCCGACCCGGGCGAATCGTTGCTGATAACGCCCGGCGGTTTCGCCATCGGGGGCCAGGGCTTCGGGCAGCGGTTCGAGTTCGACGTCATTCAGGTTGAGAATGGGCGGATGCATGCAAACCTCGGCTTTTGTGAAGGGCAAGTCTGTGCTTGCTGATCCGGCAGTATAAACAAAGCAAGGCAAGAAACCGCGTCGCGGCAATCGCTAGCAGGCTAGCTCCCACGGGAGGTATGCATTTCCACTGTGGGAGCTAGCCTGCTAGCGATGAGGCCCGCCAAGCCAACACAAAAACGAAGGACTCAGCTGCGGGCAAACGCCACCGCCGCATCGAACTGCTCCACCGTCGGCCGCACACCGGTGTACAGCACAAACTGCTCCAGCGCCTGGATCGCGATCACTTCCAGCCCGGTGATCACTTTTTTACCTTCGGCACGCCCACGCACGATCAGCGGGGTTTCCGACGGGATCGCCACCACATCGAACACAGTGTCGGCAGACTTGATCACATCCACGTCAAAAGAAAGCTGTCCCGCTTCCGGGCCGCCGTCCATCCCGACCGGCGTCACGTTGATCAGCATCTGCGGGCGCTCGTCACCCAATTCCGCCTGCCAGCGATAGCCCAGGGAGTCCGCCAGTGCACGCCCGGCGCGCTCGTTGCGGGCCACGATCAAACCGTTTTTGTAACCACCATCGCGCAAGGCACTGGCCACAGCCTTGGCCATGCCACCGCTGCCACGCAGGGCGAAAGTCGAGTCCTTCGGCACCGCGTGGGTTTCCAGCAACTGGGCAATCGCAATGTAATCGGTGTTGTAGGCCTTGAGATGGCCGTTGGTGTTGACGATGGTGTTGATCGACTGGATCGCTGCCGCCGAGGCATCCAGCTCATCGACCAGCGCAATGCTCGCTTCCTTGAACGGCATCGACACCCCGCAACCGCGGATGCCCAGCGCCCGAATCCCGCCGACAGCCCCCGGCAGATCCTGGCTGCTGAAAGCCTTGTAATAAAAATTCAGGCCCAATTGCTCATACAAATGGTTATGAAAACGCAGACCGAAATTCCCGGGACGCCCAGACAGGGACATGCACAATTGGGTGTCTTTGTTGGGGTTCATCTGCATGGGAGGCTCCTTTGAATGCACTTTCGGATGGACGGGATTAGCCAGGCCATCGGGTTCTGAACGATCATAAGGCGGTCTGTTCCGGGCATCGCAGCCGACGCACGAAACCCGGTAAGCAAACCGGTACAGACCTTACACAAAATTTACCCAGCCGCCGTGCTGTTTTTCCAAATGTTGCTGTCTTAGAAGTATCCCCGCGCTATCCCGAGCCTGATGCAGGCCCGGACGCCGGGTCGAAGAACCGAGGATTAATCATGATTCGTAAACTCCCCATCGTGGCCTTGTTGATTGGTGCATTCGCGATCACGGGTCAGGCAGAAGCCCACGGCGGTGGCTGGCAGGGTCCGGCGGTATTTGGTGCGATCGTCGGCTCGGCCATCATCGGCTCGGCGCTCATCAACCAGGATCGGCCGGTGTACGTCCAACAGCCTGTTTACGCTCAACCGGCACCGGTCTACGTGCAGCAACCGCCGCCACCGGTCTACTACCAGCCGGCCCCGGTTTATGTGCAGCAACCGGTTTATGTTCCGGGTCCGGTCTACTACGGTCCACCCCGTGGTTATTACGGCCACCCGCACTACTATGGTGGTCGCTGGTAAGCACACAGACAAAGCCCCGCTTTTACAGCGGGGCTTTTTTTGGCCTTGAGAAAGCCGACCGTCCGTCGGCCAACGTCTGAAAAAATCTCGCCAAGGTCGCTGTGGAGACAGTTCCACCCGTTAAAGTCGGCATGATGGACTCGACCGTTGGGCCGAAACACACAACGGTCATCTATTTGTCATGACGGAACCGCAATCTGAATCCGTCCGCATACAACAGGTTGATAAAAACAAGGACGACTGGAATGCCAACACAGAATCCGCACCGCATCGTCGGTTTATGCACGTCGGGCAAGGTCTACAACGCCCTGACCGAGCTCAAGCACCTGGAAGGCCACCGCACGGCGAAATTTCTCTCGCTGCTGGCGGAAAACCTGGTGCGCAAGGGCCTGCTCAACGAGCACGAGATCGTGCACATGCTTGACCAGGTGGTCGATTGACCCAGCCCTCAACGGCATCAATGACCACTATCGAAAGCGTTGATTGTCCCTGAAACGGCCGAGTCCCTAAGGTAGCTCCATCGATTGATGGAGGTACTTGTCATGGCTCAGGTTCAAATCATGTCCGTTGTCGGCAGCGCGGTTCCCGCATCGCTCAGAGAGCTGGGCCTGCTCGCCTGCTGGTATCTGGTGCGCGACGGCGAGCCGGTCAGCGGTCCGCTCACCTCCTTGCCAGCCGCTCAGGCGCTGTCGCAACGACTGATCGACGGACCGTTCAAGGCTTAAGGCAGCTGCACTTTCGGTTTGGACTCGATGAACAACGCCCAGCTCGACATGAACAATGCAGCGATCAGCGGCCCGATCACGAAACCGCTGAGACCGAACACGGCCAGTCCGCCCAGGGTCGAGATCAGAATCATGTAGTCCGGCATCCGGGTGTCCTTGCCCACCAGGATCGGGCGCAGCACGTTATCCACCAGACCGATCACGAACACCCCGAACAGCCCCAGCACCACGCCCTGCCAGATCATCCCGCTGAGCAGGAAGTAAACCGCCACCGGCGCCCAGACGATCCCTGCCCCCACCGCCGGCAGCAGCGACAGAAACGCCATCAGCACCGCCCAGAGCAAGGCACTGGGAATGTCGAGAAACCAGAAAATCGCCCCGCCCAACGCACCTTGCGTAATGGCCACCAGCAGGTTGCCTTTGACCGTGGCCCGCACCACCCGATTGAATTTCAGTTGCAGACGCCGCTTGTGATGCTCTTCCAGCGGCACCGCCGTGCGGACTTTGCGCGCCAGTTCGGCGCCGTCGCGCAGGAAGAAAAACAGCAAATACAACATGATGAAAAAACTCACCACGAACTCGAAAGTCCCTTGGCCGAAACTGAATGCCTGGCTCGCCAGCGCCTGACTGCCCTGCATGGCAGCCTTGACGATCTTCTCGCGCAAGGCATTGAGCTCGCCCATGCCGAAGCGATCAAGCAGGTGCTGAAAGTAAGGCGGCAGACTGTGCTTGAACTGCGCCAGATAGGCGCCGATATCGAGCTTGCCGCTTTCGATATTGTCGTAAAGCGTCGCGCCTTCCTGCACCAGCAGCACACTGAGGACGATCACCGGCAAGATCGCGATCACCAGGCAGATGCTCAAGGTACACAGTGAGGTCAGGTTGCGTTGCCAGCCGAATTTCAGCTGCAACTGACGTTGCATCGGTGCGAACAGGATGCCAAGGATCACTGCCCAGAACACCGCGCCGTAGAACGGCAGCAGGATCCAGATGAAGGCGACCGTCACCAGAAACAGCAGCACGGTGAGGGATTTGAATTGCAGACTCTTTTGGTTCATGTCCGGTCCAGGTCAGTCAGGCGCCACCCGCGCCCGTCCCGTTTAGTCAGCCAGCATCAGCGCGAGTGCCGTGTTTCTTCATGGAGCATAGATCCAGATCAATAAACCCTCGGCGCAACTGCTCTACCCTGCCGCGCTTTTGCGACCGACGCCGCCATGACGACCTCCTTCACCCCCGAACTGCTCGCCCCCGCCGGCACCCTGAAAAACATGCGTTATGCCTTCGCCTATGGGGCCGATGCGGTGTATGCCGGCCAGCCGCGCTACAGCCTGCGGGTGCGCAACAACGAGTTCGATCACGCCAATCTGGCGCTCGGCATTCGTGAAGCCCAGGCCCAGGGCAAGCGCTTCTACGTGGTGGTCAACATCGCGCCACACAATGCCAAACTGAAGACCTTCCTCAAGGACTTGGCGCCGGTGATCGAAATGGCACCGGACGCGCTGATCATGTCCGACCCCGGCCTGATCATGCTGGTGCGCCGGCACTTCCCGCAGATGCCGATCCACCTCTCGGTGCAGGCCAACACGGTGAATTGGGCGAGTGTCGAGTTCTGGCAACAGCAGGGGTTGAGCCGGATCATCCTGTCCCGTGAGTTGTCGCTGGAAGAGATCGGCGAAATCCGCGAGCAAGTGCCGGGCATGGAGCTGGAAGTATTCGTCCACGGCGCGCTGTGCATGGCCTATTCCGGCCGCTGCCTGCTCTCGGGCTACATGAACAAACGCGACGCCAATCAAGGCACCTGCACCAACGCCTGCCGCTGGAAATACTCGGCCCAGGAAGCCACCGAGAACCCGCTCGGCGAAATCGTGCAGAGCTTCGAACCGCAACCGACCCTCGGCCTCGGCGCCCCCACCGATCAGGTGTTCCTGTTGCAGGAAGCCAATCGTCCCGGCGAGATGATGCCGGCCTTCGAAGACGAGCACGGCACCTACATCATGAACGCCAAGGACCTGCGCGCGGTGCAGCACGTCGAGCGCCTGACCCGCATGGGCGTACACTCGCTGAAGATCGAAGGCCGGACCAAATCCCACTTTTATTGCGCACGCACTACCCAGGTGTACCGCCGGGCCATCGACGATGCAGTGGCCGGCCGTGAATTCGACCGCAGCCTGATGACCGATCTGGAGTCATTGGCCCAGCGCGGCTACACCGAAGGTTTCCTGCGTCGGCACGTCCATGACGAATACCAGAACTACCAGAACGGCAGCTCGGTGTCAGAGCGTCAGCAGTTTGTAGGTGAGTTGACCGGCGAACGCCGGGACAGGCTCGCCGAGGTCAAGGTGAAGAACCGATTTGCCCTGGGCGATCATCTGGAACTGATGACACCCAAGGGCAATTTCCATTTTGATCTGCAGGAACTGCAGAACCTCAAGGGCGAAGCCATCGACGTGGCACCGGGAGATGGGCACACCGTGTACTTGCCGATTCCGGACGCCGTTGATCTGCACTTCGGGCTGTTGATGCGCGACGTGAGCGGAGCCTGATCCGGCTCAGGCAAACTCCTCACGCAACATCGCCACAAACGCCTCACGCGCCGGGTGCACCCCGGCGTTTTCATGCCAGTAGAACAAATTGTCGATGGCCGTCAGTTCGGGAAACTCGAAACCCGTACACCCCGCACCTTTGGCGTATTGCTCGAACACGCCCTTGGGCACCAGCGCCACACCCGCCCCGGCACTCACACAACCGACAATCGCCCCGTAACTGGCCAGGCTGACAATCGGCAGCGACAGCCCCTGGCGCAACAGCCAGTGCTCCAGCGCGGCGCGATACGGACAACCCTGCGGCCACATGAACACGGTCTTGTCCTGCAAATCGGCGAGGTTGCGCACCGGCCCGAACGAGGTCGATGCGATCAACAGCAATTCTTCGCGATACATCGGCGTGCGCTTGAGCCGGGAGCGTTCGACGTCCACCGCAACGATCGCGCCGTCCAGGCGATGACTGACCGTATCGTCGAGCAATTGCCCCCAGGTACCGGTGGTCAGTTCCAGCGCCACGTTCGGATAGCGTTTGTGAAATTTCGCCAGCAGGCGCGGCAGTCGCCCGGTGGCCGAGGATTCAATGGCGCCGATGCGCAGCGGCCCGGACGGTTCGGCGCCGGGATCGACTGCGCGCTTGGCTTCGGCCGTCAGTGCCAGAATCCTTTCTGCATAGGCGAGAAAAGTCTGCCCCGCAGGACTGATCCGCAACCCCCGCCCTTCACGCAGAAACAGCGCCACACCCAGCTCCGCTTCCAGGGATTTGATCCGCGCCGTGATGTTCGACGGCACGCAAAACAGCCTTTCGGCGGCTTTGGCGATGCTGCCGACCTCGGCCACGGTCTTGAACATGCGGATCTGTGCCAGCTCCATAATCATCACTCTGAGTGAACGGTTTGCGCAGTATAAGTCAGTTGTGACGAATGATTGGCGACCCGGATACTCGACGCATCAACCCTCTTGGTGCCTCGCTCATGCCTTCCACTTCGCCCTTGAAAATCCTGTTGGCCATGGCCTTCGTCGTCGGCTGCTGGGCCTATTCGCCGACCGGCATCCACATCGGCCTGCAAGCTTACGATCCCGGTCATCTGGCGTTGCTGCGGTTTCTGCTGGCGTCGCTGTTCATGGCAGTGATTGCAGGCTTCAAAGGCATTCACCTACCGCGCTTTCAAGACCTGCCACTGTTATTGGCCCTGGGCTTTTTTGCCGTCAGCCTGCATCACGTCGTGTTGAACATCGGCCAGCAAAGCGTCAGCGCCGGCGCGTCGAGTGTGCTGGCGCAATCGACGCCGCTGTTCAGCACGCTGCTGGCGCGGTTTCTGTTCAAGGATCGGGTCAGCGTCTGGCGCTGGGGTTGCGTGTTGCTGGGATTGGTCGGCGTGGTGATTGTGGTGAGCGGCGATCGCGGTCTCGGCAGCATCGACGCCCATGGTTTGCTGATCCTGCTGGCGGCGGTGTCGTGGAGCGTTTACTTCGCCCTGCAAAAACACTACGCCCGGCGCTACGACGGACTGACGCTGGTTTGCTACACGGTGTGGTCCGGCACGCTGTTGCTGTTGATCTACTTGCCGGGGCTGGTCGACAGCGTGATCAATGCGCCGCTGCGGGTGCAATGGGCGGTGCTTGGTCTGGGGGTGTTTCCCAGCGCCCTCGCCTACCTGGCGTGGGCATTCGTGCTAAAGCATGTGGACCTGAGCCGGGCGACGATGACGCTGTACCTGATTCCACCGACTGCGATGGGGATTGCTTCGGTGGGCCTGGGTGAACGCCCGACGCTGCTGGTGCTGGTGGGGTCGGCGGTGGTGTTGATCAGCGTGCTGGCGTTGAATCTGGAGCGGCCGGCGGTGGTGCGGGCCATTGAGATGTGAGCCGCTGCGCTTCAGGCTCCGCCTGCCGAAAACCGGTCACGACTGTTGCTCAGGTGCAGCCACATCGCCGCCCGCGCCGCGTCCGGATCCTGACGTTTGATCGCGTTGAAAATCGCCTCATGCTCAAGATTCGCCAGTTGCCCGAGCTTGCTCAAATCCACCGCTCCGCGCTCGGCCGCATTGACCCGCGTGCGCGGAATCATCGCGCTGCCCAGGTGCTGCATGATTTCGGTGAAGCAGACATTGCCGGTGGCTTCGGCAATCAGCAGATGAAAGCGCCGGTCGGCTTCAACGCAGCTGTCGTTGTTGGCCAATAGACGCTGATAGTCATCCAGCGCCTGACGCATCTGCACCAGTTGTTGCTCGGTGCGACGCTGCGCGGCCAGCGCCGCAGCTTGTGTCTCCAGCCCCATGCGCAACTCGAGAATGCTGCGCACGCCCAGTGCGGTGTCGACATTCAGCCGCAACCCCTGCTCCGGTGCGCGTTCGATCACGAAGGTGCCGATGCCGTGCCGCGTCTCCACCAGCCCAGACGCCTGCAACTTGGAAATCGCCTCACGCACCACGGTGCGACTGACGCCGTGTTCCTGAACGATCGAGTTTTCTGACGGCAGCTTGTCACCGGGCAGCATCTGGCCGAGCAGGATGCTCTGGGTGAGTTTTTCCACCAGGTCGTGGGCCAGGTTGTGCGCGCGTTTGCGAGCAGGTGCGTCGAGGTCTTCTTGCATGGTCGGTTCCGGTGATCAGGGCACACCGATCGTAGCACTGGGTGCGATGACTTGTATGAGCTCCTATGAACTCCGGGGATCAACTTGTATGACAACACTAGATTTCAGCTAGAAAATCTCCCGTTGCGCCGAGCAGTCGCACCACAACCACTGGCATGGAATGCTTTGCCACGCCTGTCAAAATCCCTATGAAAGCCAACAAAAACGGCACTGAAAACCTAAAAGAGCATAAAAACCGATCGCCGTAGACAAATTTGATTGACCTCTCCCGCTTGTAGGACAAAAAAATCTAGTTGTATGATGTCTATCAACAACACAACACCCAGCCACACCCCGCATAAAAATAACGAGTGGGAGAAAACCAAGTGAAATCATCCATTGCCGGGATGAACGAGGGCGCCGATTCGGTGCTGTCCTCCGCCATTGCCAAAGTCAAACGCCACGTCCTGCCGCTGTTCGTGATCATGTTCATCGTCAATTACATTGACCGGGTGAACATCGGCTTCGTCCGCACTCACATGGAACATGACCTCGGCATCGGTGCCGCGGCCTACGGTTTCGGTGCCGGACTGTTCTTCATCGGTTACGCGCTGTTCGAAGTCCCCTCCAACATGCTGCTGCAAAAGGTCGGCGCACGAATCTGGCTGACCCGCATCATGCTCACCTGGGGTCTGGTGGCCGCCGGGATGGCGTTCATCCAGAACGAAACCCACTTCTACATCCTGCGTTTTTTGCTCGGCGTGGCCGAAGCCGGGTTCTTTCCCGGAGTGATCTACTACTTCACCCGCTGGTTGCCGGGGGCCGAGCGCGGCAAGGCGATTGCGATTTTCTTGAGCGGTTCGGCCGTGGCCTCGCTGATTTCCGGTCCGCTGTCCGGCCTGCTGTTGCAGATCGAAGGCCTGGGCCTGCACGGCTGGCAGTGGATGTATTTCATTGAAGGGATGTTCTCGGTCGGCCTGTGCGTGTTCGTCTGGTTCTGGCTCGACGCTAAACCCCACGATGCGAAGTGGCTGACCCGCGCCGAGCAGGATGCGCTGGTCATAGCCATCGACGATGAACAGAAGGCCCGCGAAGCCGCAACGCCGATCCGGCCGTCGCTGGGCAAGCTGCTCAAGGATCGCCAGATCATCCTGTTCTGCCTGATCTACTTCTTCATTCAATTGACGATCTACGCCGCGACGTTCTGGCTGCCGAGCATCATCAAGAAGATGGGCGAGATGAGCGACTTCCAGGTCGGCCTGTTCAACTCGATTCCGTGGCTGCTGTCGATCATCGGCATGTACGCGTTCGCCTCGTTCTCGGCGAAGTGGAAACACCAGCAGGCGTGGGTGGCCACGGCGCTGTTGATCGCCGCCGCGGGGATGTTCATGTCCACCACTGGCGGACCGATTTTTGCCTTCGTCGCGATCTGCTTTGCTGCGCTGGGTTTCAAATCTGCGTCGTCACTGTTCTGGCCGATTCCGCAGGCTTACCTTGACGCACGGATCGCCGCTGCCGTCATCGCGCTGATCAACTCGGTGGGCAACCTCGGCGGCTTCGTCGCCCCCACCACTTTCGGCCTGCTGGAACAACACACCGGTTCGATTCAGGGCGGCCTCTATGGTCTGGCCGCAACCTCGATCATCGCCGCAATCATCGTGTTCGCCGCCCGCATGACACCCAAATCCGCTCCTGACATCGCCGTAGCCGATGCCGCGCCGAAACACGCCTGAATCCGTTTGAAAGGACAACAAGACATGACCGCACACGACATCGCCAAAGCCCCGATCATCACCGAGATGCAAGTCATCCCGGTGGCCGGCCACGACGGTATGCTGCTCAACCTGAGCGGCGCCCACGGGCCGTTTTTCACCCGTAACATCGTCATCCTCAAGGACAACGCCGGCCACACCGGCGTCGGTGAAGTGCCCGGCGGCGAACGCATCCGCCAGACCCTCGAAGACGCCCGCAGCCTGGTGGTCGGCAGCCCGATCGGCACGTATCAGAAGATCCTCAACCAGGTGCGCCAGACCTTCGCCGACCGCGATGCCGGCGGCCGTGGTCTGCAGACCTTCGACCTGCGCATTACCATTCACGCGGTCACCGGGCTCGAAGCCGCCCTGCTCGACCTGCTCGGCCAGCACCTCGACGTGCCGGTGGCTGCGTTGCTCGGCGAAGGCCAGCAGCGCGATGAAGTGAAGATGCTCGGTTATCTGTTCTACGTCGGTGATCGCCGGGAAACCGACCTCGCCTATCGCAGCGAACCGGATGCCGACAACGACTGGTTCCGCGTGCGTCACGAGAAAGCCATGACCGCCGACGCCGTAGTGCGTCTGGCAGAGGCGGCCCATGCGCGTTACGGCTTCAAGGACTTCAAACTCAAGGGCGGCGTGCTCAGTGGCGATGCCGAAATCGAAGCGGTGACCGCACTGGCCGAGCGCTTTCCCGACGCACGCATTACTCTCGATCCGAACGGTGCGTGGTCACTGAAAGAAGCGATCCGACTGTGCCGCGACCAACATCATGTGCTGGCCTACGCCGAAGACCCGTGCGGTGCGGAAAACGGTTATTCGGGCCGTGAAGTGATGGCGGAATTTCGTCGCGCCACCGGCCTGAAAACCGCTACCAACATGATCGCCACCGACTGGCGTGAAATGGGCCACGCGATTCAGTTGCAGTCGGTGGACATTCCGCTGGCCGACCCACATTTCTGGACCATGCAGGGTTCGGTGCGCGTGGCGCAGATGTGCCACGAATGGGGCCTGACCTGGGGCTCACACTCCAACAACCACTTTGACATTTCCCTGGCGATGTTCACCCACGTCGCGGCCGCCGCGCCGGGCGACATCACCGCCATCGACACCCACTGGATCTGGCAGGACGGCCAGCGCCTGACCAAGGCACCGCTGCAAATCGTCGACGGCTGCGTGCAGGTGCCGAAGAAACCGGGGCTGGGCGTGGAGTTGGACATGGACCAGGTGGCCAAGGCCCATGAACTCTATAAAAGCATGGGACTGGGCGCGCGGGATGACAGCGTGGCGATGCAGTTTCTGATTCCGGGCTGGACGTTCGATAACAAGAAGCCGTGCCTGGTGCGCTAAGCCTGCGCAACCTCCAGTAACCAGTGTCTGAACGCCGCCATCGCCGACGTCTCCGGCCGTGACTGCAACCGCGTCAGCCAATAGCTGCCGGTGGTGATTTCGATGGCAAAGGGTTGGCGGATCAGATCCGCCGCCAGTTGCCGGGCAAACATCAACGGCGGCGCCAGTGCCACCCCGCCGCCTTGCAATGCCGCCTCCATCATCGCCAGCGACGAGTCGAACACGATGCTCTGGGGCGGCGCGGCATGGGTCGCCAGACCGGCCGCGTGAAACCATTCAGGCCACTCATCGGTGCGATAGGAGCGCAACAAACGCTGCTGCAGAAGATCCCCCGGCGTGTGCAACTGTCGGGCGATTTCCGGCACGCAGAGCACCGACAACGGCGCCTCCAGCAAACGGGTCGCCTCGATACCGTGCCACGCCCCGGCGCCAAACCGGATTGCGTAATCCAGCCCTTCGGCGGCGACGTCCACTCGATTGTTGTTGGTCGACAGTCGCAAATCTATGAGCGGATGTTTCGCCTGAAAGTCTGCCAGCCTCGGCAACAACCAACCCACGGCGAAAGTCCCGACCGCGCCGACGGTGAGCATTTCCCGATATTGCCCGCCCGCCAGACGCTCGAGCATCTGCGCGATATGATCGAACGAGGTGGTCAGCACCGGCAGCAGAGTTTCGCCCTCGCCGGTCAGCATCAGCCCACGGGGCAGGCGTTTGAACAGGATCACGCCGAGTTGCGCCTCCAGACTTTTGACCTGATGGCTGACGGCCGCCTGAGTCACGCACAACTCCACCGCCGCACGTGTGAAGCTCAGGTGGCGCGCAGAAGCTTCAAAGGCGCGCAATGCATTCAACGGCAATTGAGGTCGAATCATGCCAAGTCCCAAATTTTTCTAATGGCTCGTCCGAGTTTTCATCGTTTGTCGAACGACGCCGGACTGCCTAGATTTGGCGGCGCCGATCAGCAGCCCAATGAAAAAAACACTCGCAGTGTAGCGGGATAACACCATTAGCACTCATGGAGAGTGATTCAAGCATGTCTTCGATCAACCTGAACAAACTCAAGTCTTTCAGCGCTTTCGGACTTTTCTTCAGCGCCGCCACCTGCCTGGCCGCCCCACAAACCGACGATCAATTACAGGCGCTGGTCAAGGCCACCGTGCCCCCGGTCATGCAGCAACAGGACATCGCGGGTCTGGCGGTGGCCGTGACTGTCGATGGCAAGGCGCATTACTTTAACTACGGTGTCGCTGACAAAAGCACCGGGCAAGCGGTGAATGAAAACACCCTGTTCGAAATCGGCTCGGTGAGCAAAACCTTCACCGCAACCCTCGCCGCCTACGCCCAGGCCAGCGGCAAACTGCAATTCTCCGACAAGGCCAGCCAGCACTGGCCCGAACTGAAAGGCAGCGCTTTCGACCACATCAGCCTGCTGCAACTGGGCACCTACAGCGCGGGAGGCCTGCCGCTGCAATTCCCGGATGCCGCGGACTCTGCCGACAAGATGCTCGGCTATTACCAACAGTGGAAACCGACCTTTCCGGCCGGGAGCCATCGCCTGTATTCCAACCCGAGCATCGGCCTGTTCGGTTTTCTGGCGGCGAAAAACCTCGGCCAGCCGTTCAATCAGGTCATGACCGAAACCCTGCTGCCGAAACTCGGGCTCAAGCACACCTTCCTGTCCGTGCCGGCTTCTGAGGAAAAGCTCTACGCCCAGGGCTATGACAAGAACAACAAGCCGGTTCGAGTCAGCCCCGGTGCCCTCGACTCCGAAGCCTACGGCGTGAAAACCAGCGCCGCCGACCTGCTGCAATACGTCGAGGCCAACCTCGACACCGCCAAACTCGAAACACCCCTGCAAAAAGCCATCGCCCTCACCCACACCGGCTACTACACCGTCGGCGACATGACTCAAGGCCTGGGCTGGGAACGCTATACCTACCCGATCAGCCTCGACCGCCTGCTGGACGGCAACTCGACGCCGATGGCCATGGAACCGCACAAGGTCAAATGGCTCAACCCGCCACAGGCGGAACCGGCGAACGTGCTGCTGAACAAGACCGGCTCTACAGCAGGCTACGGCGCCTACGTCGCGTTCGTGCCGTCGAAGAAAGTCGGGATCGTGATTCTGGCGAACCGCAACTATCCGAATGGAGAGCGGGTGAAGATTGCGCACAGGATTCTGGGTGAGTTGACCCGGTAATCACGGCATAAAAAACGGGCGACCTGAGAAGGTCGCCCGTTTTTTGATAACCGCTGAATCGGAACATCAATCATCCGGCATTTCCGGCGGCTTGGCCGGTTTGGTTGGCTTCGTCGGTTTTGTCCCTTTCGCACCCTTGGCCGGCGCCGGTTCAGCAGCAGCCGGGGCAGTCACCACAGTGGAAGTGGCTTCTTTCTCGGCGGCAGGCAGCGCATCAATGGTGTCGAAAATCTTCTTCAAATCGACCGCCGCCGCTTCATCCCCCGAAGCCGAGAGCTTGGTCTCGCCATCCTTGCCCACCAGAAAGACCTTCGGATACGCCCCGGCGCCAAGCTTCAGCGAGCGCAGCAACGCCATGGTCTGCTGCTGCTCCAGGCTTTTGCCATCGACCTGACCGCTCATGCTCAGGATGGTGTAAACCTTGATCTTGCGGTCGGCGATGCCTTGTTTGTTGGCCGGGTCGTCCAGCGCTTTTTTCAGGCTGACCCAATAAGAATCGACCGTACTGGAAGCGATCACGATCACCGGGCGGTTGATGCCCTTGTCGACGTCCAGAGGGGAATCGCCG
The DNA here is from genome assembly GCF_012974785.1 of Pseudomonas fluorescens. GTDB lineage: Bacteria > Pseudomonadota > Gammaproteobacteria > Pseudomonadales > Pseudomonadaceae > Aquipseudomonas > Aquipseudomonas fluorescens_BT. The sequence goes on from NZ_CP027561.1 coordinate 4,023,769, forward strand.
TCGGCGGCGAACAGGGGGCCGGCAATCGCCAGCAAGAGTGTCAGGGTCAGTGACCTGATGAGCATGCGCATCTCCTTTTGATATCCACGCTCTAATGATTGCGCATCGCGGCGATTGTTCCGGGGGCTGCCCGGCAAAAGTGTTTCGCCTTGCCCAAAGCTTAGGTCAGCACCGATTTTGCGCAACCGGATACGCACGATCCTCTCGCGCATTTGATTACCTTTTATGAGCGCATTAGGGTGGCTGTTCAACCTGTGAAATGGAGTTCAACGCGCATGCACATCGACTATCTCTGCCATCACCCGCAACTGATCGAGGAACTGGCTGAACTGAACTTCAAGGAATGGGGCCAGTACAGCCCCAAAGACACCCTCGCCAGCCGCACTGAACGTATGCGCGCCGCCTGCGGCAAAGGTGCGATTCCCAGCGTGGTGGTGGCGATCGAAGACGGAAAACTGCTCGGCGGTGCGCTGCTGATCGACAGCGACATGGACACGCGCCCGCAACTGACGCCGTGGCTGGCCGGGGTCTACGTGAAGGCCGAACAGCGTGGCCGCGGCATCGCCTCGCAACTGGTCAACCGCATCGTCGAGGAAGCCGCCGCCCTGGGCGTCCCGCAGCTGTACCTGTACACCGATGCCGCGCAGTCGCTGTATGCGCGGCTGGGTTGGGAGGTGCTGGAAGAAACGGAATACGACGGTTTGCCGGTGACGGTGATGAAGCGCTCGCTCAGCCATTAAGCACTTAGCTCAGCGCCAAATCGAGCGCCGCTTCCAGCCCCGATGGATCAACGCATCGGCCGTCAAGGCGAAGCCTTCCGTCATCGAGGCTGACGTTCAAGATCAAAGTTGGCTTGTCGCCCGGATATTTGCGCAGCAGTAGATCAATAGCACCAGCGGTTTCATTGGTAGTGGAAATCAGGTCCCACTGGCTGCCACTCAAGTCCAGCAGCGTCTGTTGACGATGCTGGTCAACCACCAATGGCGCGTAGAGCCAGTGGCTCATGCGCATTTCCCGGGGCTCGACCGTGATGGCGAGACGGCCATTGCAATGGAATGTGGTTTCGCTCATGGCTGCGTGCCGATCAGAACGCCAGCTTGTAACCGATCAACACCAGCATCGTCGCCAGGCACGGACGCAGCAGTTCATCGGAGACGCGGCCGGTCAGGTGGCTGCCGAGCCAGATGCCCGGCAGCGAGCCGACCAGCAGAAAGCCCAGCACGCCCCAGTCCATGTTGCCCATGCTCGCGTGGCCGAGGCCGGCCACCAGCGTCAGCGGTACGGCGTGGGCGATTTCGGTGCCGACCAGGCGGCGGGTCGGCAGCAGCGGATAGAGGATGAACAGCGCGACGGTGCCGAGGGCGCCGGCACCGATGGAGGTCAGGGCGACCATGGTGCCGAGGATCAGACCGGTAATCACCGTCATGATATTCAAGCGCGTGCCGCTGGGGTTGTAGTTGCCGCCGGCGCGTTTGTGGGCGAATTCCAGCAGGCGCTTCTTGAACAGAATCGCCAGCGCCGTGGCGAACAGCACGAAGCCCAGCGCCTGCTTGATGATGGCGTTCATCGCGTCCGGCGCGGTGTGCAGGGTGCTCAGGAACCACAAGGTCATCGCCACCGCCGGGACACTGCCCAGGGTCAGCCAGCCGGTGATGGCCCAGTCGATGTTCTTGTTCTTCCTGTGAACCAGCACGCCGCTGGATTTGGTGATGGCCGCGTACAGCAGATCCGTGCCCACCGCCGTGGCCGGATTGATGCCGAACCACAGCAGGATCGGCGTCATCAACGAACCGCCGCCGACACCGGTCATGCCGACGATGAACCCCACGACCAGCCCGGCAATCACCAGACCGAAATTTGCCAATTCCATTAAGACATCCAGAAGACGACAGGAAAAATCTGGCCCGCAGCATAGCGATTTTTCTTATAACCTCCTATATCGATCCGATCTATCGTTATGCCATTTCACTGCACTGGCAAAAAATTCAAAAACAGCAGGCTCTGGGCGTAATTCAAACCGATGCGCCGATAGCGCTCATCGAGCATCTGGGTCAGCAGATCCAGGCGCGCCACGACTTTGCCGAACTCCGTGGCAAAGCTCAGGTTGCTGCCCTCTTCTGAAATTTCGTTGGAGAACAGCAGCGGCTGGCCTTCCTTGTTCTGCCGCTGGGCAAGGATCCATGTGGCTTTTTCAATGTTGCGTGCGGCGTTGTTGACGAAGGTCGGGTTGATCGCATCGGTCATGTAGAACTCGGTGCGGTTGCCGTGGGCAGTGACCAGCATGCTGCCGATCGCATAGATGAAGGCGCCGACCCGGTCACCGAGAAACTCGGGGCTCATCGCATAGCTCAGTGCCGCCAGATCTTTCTTGCCGCCGAGAGTTGGCAGAGGTTGCTGCTGTTCGATGGCCAGTCGCACCTGTTTGACCGCCGTGCGGATGTCGAGGTAGCCGGATTTGCGCAGCTCGTCCGGGTTGCGCAGGTACAACTTGCCCATCAAGCGATAGAGGCTGTCGAGGTTGTCGCGCATCGCCAGCGTAGCCATGCGGTCGACGCTGGTCTGGAGAAATTCCTGAGGCCTGCCCTCGCGCATCTGGCTGATGAAATTGTTGCCGTCCTGATGGCTGCAACCGCCGAACAGCAGCGTCGACAGGCAGGCCAGCAGCAGGCACGGGCGGTGAATGAATGCAGCGATGTGAGGCAAAACTCTCGGCATGAATTCTTTGAAGGACACATTCCTGTGCGGCGGGAGTCACCGCAACCTGGCCATGGATAGAGCCGGGGATTTCGCAAAAGTGCGGTGCCAGGGTGGATTCCCGACCTTCGGTGCTGGTTGCCTTTTTCATTTAGTCGGACTTTATTTTTGCAATAAACGCTAAATCCGCTATAAATCTTCATTCACACGATAATTAGCATGACTATTTAACGATTTTCAAAACAACAACAAAATGGAAGGTCAACCATGCTTCAATCCAGACACTCACTCTGCGGCCTCGGACTGTCCCTGATGATCGCCACCCTCTCCGCCCAGGCCGCCGGCCTGTCCAGCGAACACAAAGCCTTCGGTAAAACCAATGACGGCACCCCCGTCGAGCAATACATCCTGCGCAACAGCCACGGCATGCAGGCCACGGTCATCACCTACGGCGCGACCTTGCAGGCGCTGCAAGTGCCGGACAAACACGGCAAGCTCGACGACATCGTCCTCGGTTTCGACGATGTGCAGGGCTACCAGAAAGGCACCGCGTACTTTGGCGCGACCATCGGCCGCTTCGGCAATCGTCTGGCCGATGGCGCTTTCGAACTCGACGGCAAGCGTTATCAAGTGCCGCAGAACGACAAGACCAACGCCTTGCACGGCGGCACGCAGGGCTTCGACAAAAAGGTCTGGAAGGCGAAGGAAACCAAGGACAAGGATTCGGTCGGCGTGACCCTGACCTACCTGTCGGCGGATGGCGAAATGGGTTTCCCCGGCAACCTCACCACCGAAGTGACCTACCGCCTCACCGACAGCAACGAACTGCGCATCGACTACAAGGCCAGCACCGACAAACCGACGGTGCTCAACCTGACCAACCACAGCTACTTCAACCTCGCCGGCGCCGGCAACGGCGACATCCTCAAACAGGTCGCCACCCTGCACGCCAGCCATTACACCCCGGTCACCGCCAAACTGATCCCGACCGGCGAACTGGCGCCCGTGGCCGGCACACCGATGGACTTCACCAAACCCACCGCCATCGGCCAGCACATTAAGGCCGACCATCCGCAGTTGAAATTCGCTGAAGAGAAACAAGGCGGCTTCGATTTCAACTGGGCGCTGGACACCAAGGGTGACGTCAGCAAACTCGCCGCCGAAGTCAGCGACCCGCAATCCGGTCGCCACTTGCAGCTGTTCACCAACGAACCGGGCGTGCAGTTCTACACCAGCAACTTCCTCGACGGCACGGTCAAGGGCAAAGGTGGCAAGGTCTATCCGCACTGGGGCGCGTTCACCCTGGAGACTCAGCACTATCCAGACTCGCCGAACCAGCCGAACTTCCCGAGCACCCGGCTGGATCCGGGACAGACCTACACCCAGAGCGTGGTGTTGAAGTTTTCTGCGAAGTAAGAGCAGAAGATCGCAGGCTGTGGCAGCGTCTATAGGGGAAAATTGATCCTGATGTAGGAGCTGTTGCAGGTTGCGATCTTTTTGCTTTTTGAACCCCTGGACTGGCCCTGCCCACTCTAAATATCGACCAAGGCAGACAGAAGTAACCGAAATTCAGGGACTCAGCTGATTACGGCGCCTTTCGGGCCACTGGAAATCAACGCGGCTCCACAGGCGGTTTTCATGCCGTCCAGCGCGATGGGCACGCCATCGACGGTGTAGGTGCTACTGCCCTCGGCGATCGGGAAAACCCCTTTGCACAATGGGCAACTGACCTTGTGACCGACTCCGGCAATCGGTTTGCCGTTGAGGTCGGTATGGGAAAAGGCTTCGAGGACTTTGCCACCGTGAGTGGTGGAGTCGCCGAGGCGGATTGCGTCTTTCATGTTGTCACTCCTTTGACCAAGGCCTGTTTATTCGCACTAATGCACGATGCAGACATTCAAGCGTTCTTCAAACATTGCCCTTGATGCGAAATGCATCCTTAAGCGGCACCTCATCATCACCTTCCTCAAGACATCTATAGTCGCTGTCACCCAACGCCGAGAGCAAGGTTTGGTATAGGTTCAATGACTTGAAATTGACCTGAAGCCACAAAACGCTCCCACTTTCATAGATCAATCGAGCGTCATAATCGGCGCTACTGTTGAGCGACTGATCTTTCAGGTAGAGGTCGCCAGGTTGTTGTGCGCGAATACATGCATCGCTGCCCTTTATTTTCTTCATTACTTTGCTGGCAGAGGTTGTGTCGCCGAACACCAGCTTGTATTCATGACTCATGATCCGATACTTACACAGGCTTCACCAAGCTGTTATTCAACGCGATGAAGTCCACATTCGCGTCATAGTCGAAGTCTTCAACTATATCTTGAAGGTGCTTATGCTCAAGACCATTCGTTGACATCTCATACGATGCATTAATAAGAAAAACACCAAGCTCTCTAATCGTTTGTGGATCAGCAAGAATCGAAACCTCATCCAGCTGAATACTCGCATCACTACCGACAGCGGTCCCGTGCACAGTAAACTCAGTCAGCCTTTTCATAGATTGAGACCTTTATCCCGAAAGCTTTAAAAATTACAACCTTTAAAGGTGACAAATTTATAAAAAGCAAAAGTCATGCTATCACTCTTTTAGTTGTGAGCGGATGGCACTATTCATTGCATAGTACTGCCCAAATAAATCTGTCGAACCAGCCGTTTGAAAGCATTTGAGCAGCCTTTTGAACTGGCTTCGCTTATCATCGATTCGGGAGTAAGGCACTCGAACGTTTCATGCACTGCTTTCCTTGCTATGTCACCAAAACGCTCATTATCAAAATCGCATTCAACAGTTGAAATCATGTACGAGCTTCTTTTGGATCGCCGACCAAATCTTATTACAATGCTTTCATCAAAAATCAGTGCCCCTTCACTTTCATCTTCGGAAAAATAGAACGAAATCCGATTATCGCCTATCTGCCTCAACGCTGCAGCAAATGGCTGCTTTTTCAAAAGAGAAGTCAGCCTCACCCCACATGCAACACCAAGGCCGCACCCTAACGCCTCACTTACAAAAAAATATTGCTTAAATACAATCGATACTTTTCGACACAAATAAGAAACGCTGTATTCCTTCTCGAAAAAATGAAAATCATCCAGATCCCCGACCAACTCAAAATCGGCATTTAAAAACTCAGACTCAGAGAAACCCTTCAATTCAAAAATATTTGGTTGAAGATTACCCGCTCCTTCTAAAAACAGCGCAATCAGCTTATAAAAATCAGTAAAAATCTTATATCTCCTTATTTACGCGCCATCGGGTTCTTTCCTGCGGCATAGTGCCCACTCAGAAAGGTACCGACCTGAACAAAGGTGACAGATTTATATAATGCAAAAATCATACAAAAATAAATCCCCCATTACTCCACAAATTACAACTGAGGAATATCAATGTTATTTTTGCGAAGAATTGAAGTTATTTTCTCTAAGAACATGGCCGGCAGCTCGCTTGGAGTTCCATAGACATCTACTATTCCGACCTCGACCGCGCTATCCACAATATGACAAAAATCGTCAATATCTTGAGATGGAATCGATTGCCTAAGTTCTTGAGGCATATCATCCCCCTTCCATTGAGCGGCAATAGCGCCCCCTTCTCTCCCACTCAGCCAAGTCACGGCCTTCAGGACGACTATTAAGGTGGGCTATCAACTCATCGACCGTCACGTGCTGAATAGACTTTGCTGCGCAATAAGCATTTAAAGATTTCGATGCATAGAGTTGCAAATCTATCGGAGAAAGTTTTAAAAGCCTGTTCGAAAACTCTGACATCAAGAATTTCCTCCGCACCCTAAAGTCAAACTTCTTTACTAAGGGACTACAAACTGAACCAGGCGGCTTGTTAGTGCCATTCACATCACGGACGCCCCCCCCTAATTAAAAAACAAACCCGCCCCCACCATTGCGTTCGGCCTTGTGGGGTTTTATCAGAGACAGACCACATTTAAACACTATTAAAAACGCGACCTGCCTCCATGAGGTTAAGAACACTCGCCAACTAATTTATTGGAAGTTGCGACGAAGCATCAACCATCACCCATTCAGCTGTTCCCGCGGTAATACTGCCAAACTCTTCAAAAAAATAAGTCAAATCGTTAGAAAACACATCGAACGCACCATGCCCATATTCGCCAGAAATTTTCGCAATAGCGACATAGTGGCAGGACCTTTTGAGAAGTTCATATACATCATGACTTATGGATAACTCATCATTTTGCAAAAAAGTAGTCAGCATAGGGGCAATGGGTTTATCTACGCTTCGATGCCGTGAGAGCACTTCATATTTTTTGATATCTATTTCGTATTGCCTGTGCGCGCGAACTGCGAGCTCAAACTCCCCATCTTTATCCCTAAACATAAAGAACGGCATATAGCAAAGTTCATTATTTGAAGGCGACTGAAGCCTTCCATCGATATCAATGTAGTAGCAACTAGCAATCAAAGCTTTGATCGCAGCGGAGCCCTGGATGGTTTTATTGAAACCGATAGTGCCTTTTTGATCAACAGAAGCCAAAAGTGCAAAATCATCATTAACTTCCGCAGGAATATTTTTAATGCGAGCACTTGAGGTTTTTTTGAAATCATCAAATTTAGCCCGATAGCATATAATTTTGTAGTCGTTCACGCTACATCTCTCCCGGATAAGTGAATATTTTTGACTCGCCTTTTTTGTTCATTGCATGAACATGTGGGGAGCTGTGATGCTCCGGGTGCCCCTCTCCGACCATATGAGGGTGACCATCCGGGTGATCAAAGACCTCAGAATTATCGTGTCCACGCCTTCCCAGCGTTGTAACTCCACGCTTTTTCAAACATGCACAAAATCGCCCGTCACTTTCACCGTTCAACTCTTGTGTGGGGATATCTTTTCCACCTCTTCCTACTCTTGGAACCTGTGCGTGTTGTTGTGCCTTCCTCATTGCGCTTGCGCGGCTTTTGGTAGCAACAACAGTCTCCAACCCCAATGGGTCAATCCACTCAACCGGGTTTGGCGCATACTTGTAAAGGTTTAAGCCTCCCTCGTAGCGTATAGGATCCTGAGAAATGAACCGCCCAACCCCCGGATCATAGTACCGATACCGGTTGTAATGCAGCCCCGTCTCATGATCGTGATACTGCCCCTGAAACCGTATCGGGTTCGTCACGCCATGCTGCCGCGCCCATTCCGAGCGCTGCTCCGTCACCTGCCCCCACGCCTTGTACTGCGCGGTCCAGGCCATGTTTCCTTGTGAATCCGTCAGTTCCTGCGGTGTTCCCAGGTGATCGCACTGGTACCAGGCCAGCGCATCGAAAGGCAATGCCATTGCCTTGTGATTCCACACCGGGTCTTCATCAAGGCTGTATTCACCGCTGTAATCCGGCTGCCCCATGAGCTTGATCGGCGCATGGCGCACAGCTTGAGCGATCGGGACAAAAGTGCCCGGTTCGAAGACGTAATGCACCGTGCGTCCCGGCTCGCCATCGCCCTGCGCCAGACTGCTTTCCCACGCAAGATTGTCGCCATCCCAACCGTAAAGCGTAAAACCGCAGCCCAGTTCACGCTGTTTGCGGGCGTGCTCGTTTCTGTTCCAGAGGGAACCGGCTTCCGGGCGCTGTTTGTAGTGGGCGCGGGAGTTCTTGTGCAGGCGGCGTCCCAGTGCGTCGTAGGCGAAATCCACGCTCAGGCGCGAGTCTTCGAAATGCACCAGTCGATCAAACAGGTCCCAACGCATATCGCTGCGTTGGCCGTTGTGCCAGCGCTGGATCTGGTTGCCGCGTTCGTCGTAGTCGTAGTGGGTGCCGGCGTATTCGCGCAGCAGGTTGTCGACCAGTTTGCTGCGCGGCGGCGTCAGATCCAGTGGGCGGCGGATTTCAGCAGTCTTGTCATCCAGCAGGTTACCGGCCGGGTCGAAGGCGAACGTTTCCACGCCTTGACGCGTCACGGCGCTGAGCAGTCGGCCGACAGGATCGTAACGATAGGCGAGCGGGCCGCGACGACTGTCGTTGATGTCAGTCAGTTGGCCGGCAGCGTCATATTTGTATTCGCGCTTGAGCAGAGTGCTTTTGTCATCGCTGCGCCCCAGCAGTTGCTCCTGCAAGCGTCCGGCCGGGTCCCAGCTTTGAGTTTGCAGCAGGTGATTGCCTTGATGGCGGGCGATTTCGCGGTGCAGGTCGTCGCGTTCGTAGCCGATCAGTTCATGCTGATCCAGACGCATGCCCAGCAGGTGGCCGCTACCGTAAGTGAGCCAACTGACGCGGTGACCGTCCGGGCGAACGGTGGCAACACGTTGATTGAGCACGTCGTACTCGTGCTGCCAGATCGCGACGGTGGGCTTTTCCAGTCCGAGGTAATGTTGGTGTTCGCGCAGCAGATTGCCGGCCGGGTCGTGGAACCATTGCAGACGGCTGTCGGCGTTTTTGGCCAGCACCAAGCGTTAAAGGTGACAGAGTCATATAGTGCAGAGGAACCACTACAAATGGCCAAAGCTGTATAAAATTGTTTTTGAGCGCGACAGGTACTCAAAACCGAACTAAAAATCTCGCTTCTACGAGAAATCCACATCTTCTAACGTGCCGTTAAATATCAGATTTAACGTAGATGCCCATACTTCAGTTTTGGCGAAGCGTTTTTACACACTCTGGGTCGTAAGCAGCCTTGATTGAAGTATCGGCAAAGTGCGGCCGATCAGAGCCTTCGAAATTAGTGCGATTCAAAATGGATAGTTCACACCCACAAGACTCAGCAGATAACCGTCCCTTTAGGACCACTAGCAATCAATGCGGCCCCACAAACGGTTTTCATGCCGTGCAAGGCGATTGGCGTGCCATCGACGGTATAGGTGCTGCTGCCCTCGGCGATTGGAAAAATCCCTTTACACAGAGGGCAACTCACCTTGTGACCCACCCCAGCTATAGGTTTGCCGTTGAAGTCGGCTTGGGTGAATGCTTCAAGAACTTTGCCACCGTGAGTTGTGGAGTCGCCCAGTCGGATAACGTCTTTCATAGGGCAACTCTCCTAAACCGGTGTATTAGTAATCAATTGCATTCAATGACCGCGATAACTTTAGCATTTCTGCGAGCCATTAGGAACCAATGTACTTGTAATAAACCCTCAGCCCCCCATTAACTCCGGAAATCTCGAGGTGAAGGATCGCTTCACCAGGTGCACCATCAGCAAAAAGAACACATTCTAAGCCGAGCGCTTTTTCATTAGTTTCATATACATCAATGTAAGGCCGGCCTTGCTTGCTTGAGTCAAAAGCCTTTTCTTCAGGCGCGATGGATATCTTGGTGCCTTTAGCGAAATAATCATCAATACACTCAAAAATCTCATCAGCAACCGCGCTGGATATTCCAAAATCTTGCTCAAGTGTAGACGTGTCACGTCGATCGATGGCCTCTACGAGCAATTGGGTCTTGGCATAAGCTTCGTGATTGGTGGGTGTACTCATTTATCGACTCCGTCTCTTGGAAGGTGTTGCGGTGCTGGTACCCGCGTTGGCTTTAATACCGGTGAAGTAGCCACGAGCCTGGAGTGTCGCACACTTCGCTGCCTTCGGACTAAGTCCCGCAGCACGTAGCGACTTGAAGGCTACGACAGTCTCACTTCCTAGCAGGCCGGCAGTTGATGCCTTATCTTGGGCTCGATTAGCATTATAATGCGGAGTTCCTCGTGTGGTTCCGTCTGGGTTTCTTCCTTGAAGGCTTATCGCTGGCGCATCATTGTATTTATAACCTGAAATTCCATTCATCGACGCATCCTGATAGATGTGGTGGGAGTCTTGGAGCCCCCCTATTTTTCGAAGGTCGCCATGGCGACCTGTCACTACACCTTCAGCTTCAAGTACTTTATTACATTCACATGGGCATGTTGCACTCAAACCAAGGCTATCGACCCAGCCTGTCGGATTTGGTGCATATGCATAAAGATTTAGCCCTCCCATGTAACCGATCGGGTCTTTGCTAATGAAACGGCCAACACTTGGGTCATAGTACCGGTGTCGATTGTAATGCAGCCCCGTCTCATGATCGTGATACTGCCCTTGGAACCGTATAGGGTTCGTCACGCCATGCTGCCGCGCCCAGTCCGAGCGCTGTTCCTTCACCTGCCCCCACGCCTTGTACTGCGCGGTCCAAGCCATATTGCCTTGTGAATCCGTCAGTTCCTGCGGTGTACCGAGGTGATCACATTGATACCAGGCCAACGCATCAAACGGTAACGCCGTTGCCTTGTGATTCCACACTGGGTCTTCATCAAGGCTGTATTCACCGCTGTAATCCGGCAGCCCCATCAGCTTGATCGGCGCATGCCGTACAGCCTGTGCAACGGGTACAAAAGTGCCCGGTTCAAAGACGTAATGCACCGTGCGACCCGGTTCGCCATCGCCCTGCGCCAGACTGCTTTCCCACGCAAGATTGTCGCCATCCCAACCGTAAAGCGTAAAACCGCAGCCCAGTTCACGCTGTTTGCGGGCGTGCTCGTTTCTGTTCCAGAGGGAACCGGCTTCCGGGCGCTGTTTGTAGTGGGCGCGGGAGTTTTTGTGCAGACGTCGTCCCAACGCGTCGTAGGCGAAATCCACGCTCAGGCGCGTGTCCTCGAAATGCACCAGTCGATCAAACAGGTCCCAACGCAGATCGCTACGCTGACCGTTGTGCCAGCGCTGGATCTGGTTACCGCGCTCGTCGTAGTCGTAGTGGGTGCCGGCGTATTCGCGCAGCAGGTTGTCGACCAGTTTGCTGCGCGGTGGCGTCAGATCCAGTGGACGACGGATTTCGGCGGTCTTGTCATCCAGCAGGTTACCGGCCGGGTCGAAGGCGAACGTTTCAACGCCTTGACGCGTCACGGCGCTGAGCAGTCGACCGACGGGATCGTAACGATAGGCGAGCGGGCCGCGGCGACTGTCATTGATGTCAGTCAGTTGGCCGGCAGCGTCGTATTTGTATTCGCGCTTGAGCAGGATGCTTTTGTCATCGCTGCGCCCCAGCAGTTGCTCCTGCAAGCGTCCGGCCGGGTCCCAGCTTTGAGTTTGCAGCAGATGATTGCCTTGATGGCGGGCGATTTCGCGGTGCAGGTCGTCGCGTTCGTAGCCGATCAGTTCATGCTCATCCAGACGCATGCCCAGCAGGTGGCCGCTACCGTAAGTGAGCCAACTGACGCGGTGACCGTCCGGGCGAACGGTGGCAACACGTTGATTGAGCACGTCGTACTCGTGCTGCCAGATCGCGACGGTGGGCTTTTCCAGTCCGAGGTAATGTTGGTGTTCGCGCAGCAGATTGCCGGCCGGGTCGTGGAACCATTGCAGACGGCTGTCGGCGTTGTCGGCCAGCACCATATTGCCGTTGCCGTCATAGGCAAAGGTTTCGCTTTGCGATTGGTCACCCAGAGTGGCGCGACGCTCGGTCAAGCGACCCATCGGGTCAAAGCTCACCGAAATGATGCGTTGGCCATTGATCGATTGGGCGAGGCGACCGGTGAGCGGGTCGTACTGATAGCGTGTGCTGCGCCCATCGAAACCGCGCTCTTCGAGCAGACGACCGACCGGGTCGTAGTGGAAGTGAGCGCGTTGTTCGTTTTCGTTTTCCAGGGCGGTTAACCGTCCGAGACGGTCCCAGCGATAGCGCAGGGTTTGCTCGGCGGCATCGACACGTTCGGCGATCAAACCGGCCGCGCTATAACTCCAGGTGGTGCAGCGATCGAGACCGTCGACATGCGTCAACAGCCGGCCTTCGGCGTCGCGTTCGAAGCGCTCTTCAGTCTTGTCCGGGTGCTTGATCAGCACCAGTTGGCCAGCCTTGTATTCGTATTCGGTGGCGTTACCGGCGGCGTCGGTGAAGCAGATCATCTGCCCCAGTTCGTTGTATTCCCAGGTGCTGGTCTTGCCTGAGCAGTCGACGTACTCGACCAGTTGCCCGGCGTCGTTGTAGTCCAACGTCTTCTCGTTGCCGTTGGCGTCCTTGATCGCCGTGGGCTGACCGGATTTGTTGTAGGCGTATTGGGTTTTGTTGCCCAGCGGATCGAGCGCTTCGACCAGGTTGCCTTGGTCGTCATAGGCGCGTTGCCACTGACCACCCTCGGCGTCGCTGATCTTGATCAGCAAATCCTGATCGTCGTAGGCGTAATGAATCACCGTGTGATCGGCACGGATGTGTTCGAGCAGGTTGCTGCGTTCATCGTAGCTGTAGCGATCGGTGCTGCCGTCGGCATTCACGCGGCGAACGATGTTCTTGGCCTCGTCGCGGAAGAACCATTCCGAACGCTCATCCGCGTAACGGATGCGGTAGGTGTAGCCAAGGATGTCGTAGTAGTGCCAGGTCTCGTTGCCAAGGGCGTCGGTGACGTAGGTCAGACGGATGTTGTCGTCCCATTCCAGGCGCGTGTCGAAGCTGCCGTCATCGGCCCATTCGCGGATGGCTTTGGCCTTGGCGCCGGGGCCGTCCCACTGCAGGTTCATGCCGCGTCCGGTGCGGTCGGTGTAGCGAGTGATCAGGTGATGCTGGAACTGATACGACCAGACTGCACCGTTCTCGTCCTGCGCTTGAATCAGGTCGCCATAGGCGTCGTATTGATAGGCGCAGAGCTGGCGCAGCGGTTCGCCGTCAACGATTTGCCAGAGGCCGATAAACCGGCCGTGATCGTCGATCATCGTGCCGAGGTGCAGGTGGACTTTGGTGAAGTCGTTTTCCTGATAGGTGATCAGGTCCGAAAGCACCGACTGTTCGCCGTGACGATGCTCGTAATGCAGCATGATCCCGGCGCCGTTGCGCAGAGAAATGTTGGTCAGTACATAACGCTGGCCACGGCGGACGTAGGTTTCCTTGCGTTCGAAACCGTGACACACCAGCAACTGATCTTCGCTGGCACGAACGAGGGTGATGTTTTCGATGGCGTCGTAGTGGAACAGACCGACTTTGGGCAACGGATAGCTGTGATCGCGGCCGTCGGCGCCGTAGAAGGTCAGGCCATCATCCACGCAGTCGAAACGCGTGGTGAACTCGCTGATCCAGCGTGCACCGAGATCGCTCTGATCGTAGGCGTCGAGGCGTGAGTTGTAAGTGCGGGTCCACTCGATCGGAAAGGGTCCGGGCAGGCTGAAATCGGTATGGCTGAGACTTTCCGAACCCAAGGCGAAATTGATGCTGAAGTCCGTGGCGCATTCGCAGGGACCTTTCTTCGGGTTGGGCGCGCCTTTCGCCGGTGCCTGTTGGCCGTGGGCGGCCAACTGCCCCTCAGATGCCGTACGCTTCGCCTGTCCGGTCTTCTCCGGATGGACGGCGGCGTTCTGGCCATGGGCATTGCGCTTGCGCCACAACGTCACGGCGCTGGAAAGAATCAGCAGCAACCAACCGATGGAGTTCTGAACGGACTCGTCGTCCAGCTTGCTCAATTGGGTGCGAAGTTCCGGACCCATCGCCCGCAGTTTTTTGGTTTCGTCGGAAACGGTTTTTTTGAGGTCATCAGGAACGAGATTTTGCGCCACGCTGTTGGCCAGGCCTTTGCCTGCTGACTTCAGCGCGCTGTTGGCAGCCCCAAAAATATTGCTGAAAGACGCCAGCGGATCATTCTTGAATTGGTCGGCCGCAGCGCTTGCCTGGGCGCTGGCTGCATTCAGATCACCTTTGGCATCCAGATTGCCAAACGCCACCGCTTCGATGCCCTTGGCAATTTCGTTAACGACTTCTTCGCCGAGCTTGCCAGCGTCCGCCAAAATACCGGGCAACTTGCCTTTGGCCTGTTCAACAAAATCATCCAGCGTGCCGATAATCGAGGCGTTCAGGTGACCGACCAGCACCTCGATCACGGAAGTGCTGAGCAACAACTTGCTGCTGGCCCTCATCTCCTGGCGCACCAGAAACAGAGTCGGACGAAGGGTCATCCGTGCAGCTGCCATCGCCGGTGGTAAAGGCAATACGCCGATCAGGTTGATGCCAAGGCTGGCCCACGCGAGCAAGTCGCGCTGCTTGGCGTTCGACAGGGTGACGATGTCACCCAGCGCATCGACCAGCGCCATGATGTTGCCGACCACCGGCAAGGAGCCGGCAACGTTCTTGATCCGGTCGAGGGTGACCACCCCGCCGCTGGCGGATTGAAGCCAGGCATCGAAGGTCGCCGCACCGCTGGCGACATCCTGAATGTCGATGGCACTCAGGGGAACAATGGCAACCTGAGGTTCACGTTTTACAACAGCATTTTCAGTGGTCATGACAGCTTCTCACCCGCCAGCAGGCCCGGGGTTTTCAAGGAAGTTTTTGGAAGCGTCGGCGCCGGCAGACTCGGCAACTTGCCAGCCTTGCTCGCCGCCCCGAGAATCCCCGACGCACTCGGCATCGCCGCACTCGCCAGTTTCGGCAACCCGGCCACCCCGCCCTGCATCACGCCTTTCACCTGCTGTGCCGTTTGCATCGCACCTTGCGCGGTCTGCATCGCACCCATCCCTGTCTGTGCCAATTCCTTGCCCTTCTCCAACATGTCCCAGTTCTTGCTCGGCAGCGCCTGCGCTACCATCGCCTGCACCTGGCTCGGCACGTCATCCGCACCCGGCGGATTCAACGGCCATTCCGGCTTGCCGATGTAGCTGCCTTCACTCCAGGTGTCCGCAGGATCCTTGCCGAACAGCACCCGCGCCGGCCCCGGTGCGGCGCCGGCGACGCTGGCAAAACCTTTGGCGTCGAGCTTGCCCTTGATGCTTTTGCCCAGCGCATCGATGACTTCGTAATCGCCGTCCTTGATGCCCTGGCGACCGGCGTACTGGTTGAACAGTTCGAGGTTGCCCTTGCCCGGTTTCGGCGGTTCCGGGAACACGCCCGCGAGGCTCTTGGCACCGGTGTAAGCAAAGTTCGCCGCGTGGGCGGTGTACGGGCCGCTGGTGGCGTGGGTGATGCCGCCGGCGTTGTAGGTCGTGGCGCTGCCGCCGCCCTGGATCACCAGTTCGGTCTTGGCGGTGATGGTGATGCGGTCGGCGTTGGCGGTGATGTTGAGCTTGGCCAGCAGGTTGATGCTGTCCTTGAGTGCCTTGACGTCGATGTCGCCGGACGCCGCCACCAGCCGCCAGCCCATGCTCTGCACGAACAGGCGCATGCCGCGACTGGCGCTGGCCAGCAGGCGGTTGCCGATGGAAAAACTGGTGTGACCGGTACTGCTCAGCGCCAGGTGTTCGCCGGTGGCGATGTGGCTGGAGCGCGGCGTAGTCAGGGCGATGCCGGCCGGGCTCGCCAACACCAGATGCGGCTCGGTGAACTCGGGAAATTCATTGGCGGTGAGGTTTGCCGGGCCGCTGCCGAGCACGCCCTGATGCTGCGCGTGCAAGGCCTTGGCCACGTCGTCCTGATCGCCGGCTTCCTGGGCCTGAAGCTCTTTGGCCTGCGTGGCGAAACCGTCCTGTTGATCGCTGGCGGTGGCCAGGCGTTCGGCGGTTTCCGGCAAGTCCTTGTGGTGCTTGGATTCGTTCGGACGCGGTTCGGTGGTGATCAACAGACCGGCGCCAGCACGCACGGCGCCGTGGCGGTCGGTGCGTAGTTCGAAACCTTCGCCGCGCGGCTGGCCGCCGCTTGGACGCGGATGGGTCAGGTAACCCAGGTTGATCGCGCTCGCACCGTGATCACTGCGCAGCGCGATGCTGATCTCGCTGGTGGTGTCGTCGATGCGCAGTTCGTTGGCGCGGCTGCCCTTGTATTCCTTGCTCTTGACCGTGGCCAGGGTCTTGAAATCCGGCAGTTTGTACGGCGGCAGGTTGGCGCCGTGGTACAGGCAACCGGTGATCAGCGGCTGGTCGGGATCGCCTTCGAGGAAGGTGATCAGCACTTCCATGCCGACCCGCGGAATGTTGATCGAGCCAAAGGTTTCCGCCGCCCAGCTGGAGGCCACGCGCATCCAGCAGGTGGTCTTGTCATCGTGCTGGCCTTCGCGGTCCCAGAAGAACTGGACCTTCACCCGGCCGTATTGGTCGCAGAAGATTTCTTCGCCTTCGGGACCGGTGACCACGGCGCTTTGCGAACCGAGGACTTTGGGTTTCGGGTGGTCCAGCGGCGGACGGTATGGCACGTCCCACGGAATCGCGCTAAAGCGGTTGCGGTAACCCTGATGGAAATCGTCTTTGTTGTCGGTGGTGTCGCTGGTCACCGACTCTTCCAGCACTTGCGGTTGTTTGCCTTCGTGGAAGATTTCCGTGAGCAGCCACAGGTCGTTCCACGTCGGGTTGGCGTGGTCGGTCAGGGCCAGAAAATGCCCGGTGACCAGGATCGGCTGATCGCTGTTGCCCTCAGCCAGGCGATAGTCGCTGCGGTGGCGTTCGAGGTTGCGGTTGGCCAGGTGCTTGCCGCGCTCACGGTCCACGAAACGGCCCGGGTAATCGTAGTCTTCCAGGTCCGGTTGGGCGCTGCTTTTGGCGTCGCTTTCCAGCTCGATCTTCGGTTTGACGAAGTCGTAATCGCGCCGCGTGGTGCGGCTGGTACGGGTGGCCAGGCGCAGGCCGAAACGCTTGACCACCGGCTTGTCCGCCACCAGCCCGGAGTCCTGCTGATAGGCCACGGGCGCGAGTTTCGGGAACACCGTCTGGTCATCGCCGAAGGTCAGTTTGTGGCCGCTGGACGTGTGCTGAAAGTGGTAGTGAATCCCCTCCTCTTCGCACAGGCGCTGGACGAAATGCAGGTCCGATTCGTCGTACTGCGTGCAGTAGATCCGCTCGGGATACACCGCACTCAACTGAAAGTGGTAATCGCTGGCCAGAATGCCGTGTTCTTCCAGCACCTGACTGATGATCTGCTGCACCGTCATCTGCTGAAAAATGCGCTGGTTGAAGCGGTGCGCCAGATAGGAAAGCTGTGGCCGCAGGGAGATTTTATAACGGGTCAGGCGCTTGCCCGCCTCGCCCTGGGCGATGCTGTAGATCAGCCCGTGAATCCCGCTTCCGCTCGGCGACAGCTGCAGAAACGCCAGTTTGTGCAGCAGGCTTTCGAGGTTGATCGAGGCCTTTTCACTGACCAGTTCCAGCTCGAATTCGAAGGGCGTATTGAGGGCTTCCCGACCGGTGAACGACAGCACCTGAAAATCGCTGTCCGCGCCATCGATGGTCAGATTGAAATGGGGCTGGTTGGCCGGTGAGAACATTCCCTTGTCCCTCGCACAGTGCTGCGATGCGCGCCAGATCGATAAGGATCTGGCGGCAAAAAATTCTTTTGAAATTCATGATCTCGGCCAGCAGCGCTGGCCGAGACAGTAAAACGATCAGCCGTAATTAAACGACCGGAGCACGCCAGTCATCGGAACCCGAAGTACCGGAGACTTCGTGGGTCCAGGTGATTTTGCGGTAGGTGAACTGCACTTCTTCCAGATGAGTGAAGTGGGCGTTCGCCGGGTCCTGGCAGTTGTGCATTTTGTTGTTGATGGCGACGATGATCGCGTCTTCCAGTTTGGTGGTGTAGTAGTGCTCCTGGGTGCCTTGCGCCGAGGTGCGGTACCACTGGATGACGATTTCGCTCATGCGCTCGCCGGAAGTCAGAGCTGCTTGCAGCAGCGGCGAAGCCTTGTCGTAGACCTTGGTGATCACAACTGGCTTGTGCACGCGCTGACCGGTTGGCTGACCGGATTGCGGGTCACGCGGGATGATCACGTCGTGGGTGAACGCCTGAACCATGACCTGGTCTTCGTGGCCTTCCTGGTAGGTGTTGCCAACGGAGTCGGCGGTGAAGGCGCCGGCAGTGATCAAGCCTTGTTTTTCGCCGGTAACCGACATGTACGCGGGTGTTGCCATGGGATGCTCTCCTTGCTGAATCATTGGGTGCGCCGATAGGTGATATCACCCAAGAGGCGGCCAATGGCCATCAATTAGCATGCCAACTTTTTCAAACCCTTATAAACCGGGGGTTCGGTAAGTTTTCTTCGCAGATGCGGCGAAAATTCCCACTGATTCCGTCGAAAAGTGCGCAAGAAGTTGCGCAGTGCTGTGCAACTTCTTGCGCACTTGGCTGGAGACCTTGATCGGCAAGGACTGTAGCGTTTTTGACCATGGTTTTATTACGTATAACTGCGCAACTTCTTGCGCACTTCCCAAACTCCCGCTCACTAGCCGACACACCTCATTTGGAACCCGTGGGCTATCCTGCTGCCCACTCTAGGTATCGACCGTTTTCAGATAGGAGGTTGGAATGCGTACCCTCGAATTGGCTGGCGTGCAGGTGCCGGTGATTGGCCAGGGCACCTGGCGCATGGGCGAAGACCGCTCGGCGCACAAGCGTGAAGTCGCGGCCCTGCGCAGCGGCATCGAACTGGGCATGACCTTGATCGACACCGCCGAAATGTACGCCGAGGGCGGTGCCGAAAGCGTGGTCGGCGAAGCCATTGCCGGCCTGCGCGATCAAGTGTTCCTGGTGAGCAAGGTCTACCCGCACAACGCCAGCCGCAAAGGCATTCCCCAGGCCTGCGAGCGCAGTCTGCGCCGACTCGACACCGATTACATCGATCTCTATCTGCTGCATTGGCGCGGCCAGTATCCGCTGGAAGAAACCGTCGAGGCCTTCGAGCGTCTGCGCGAGGACGGCAAGATCGGCCGCTGGGGCGTGTCAAACTTCGACGTCGGCGATCTTGAGGAACTGTCGAATTCCGCCTGCGCGACCAATCAGGTGCTGTACAACCTGGAAGAACGCGGCATCGAATTCGACCTGCTGCCGTGGTGCCAACAGCAGCGCATGCCGCTGATGGCGTACTGCCCGATCGGCCAGGGCGGGGCGATGCTTGTCGAGCCGGTGCTGAAACAGATTGCCGCTCGTCACGGCGTGACCCCGGCACAGGTTTCGCTGGCGTGGATTCTGCGTCAGGATGGGGTGATTGCGATTCCCAAGGCCGTGCGCCCGGAACACGTGCAGCTCAATGCACAAGCGGCGCAGCTGCAACTCGAGGCCGGGGATCTGGCGGCGCTGGACCAGGCGTTTCACGCGCCACAACGCAAGCAGCGGCTGGCCATGGTCTGAGCCACCGCCGACTGACAGAGGGCTTCGCCATGAGAAGCACTGATCAGGAAGACCCGTACGATCTGCAACGCTTCGTGCTTGCCCAGGACCCGGTGTTTGATCGGGTCCAGCGCGAACTCGGCGAGGGCCGCAAGCGCAGCCACTGGATGTGGTTCGTATTCCCGCAGTTCGCCGGGCTGGGTGGCAGCGAGATGTCGCGGCGGTTCGCGATCAACTCGGCCCCGGAAACCCGTGCCTTCCTCGCCCACCCGTTGCTCGGCGCCCGTTTGCGGACCTGCACGCAGCTGGTGCTGAACGTGCAGCAGCGTTCGATTGCCGAGATTTTCGGCCATCCGGACGACCTGAAATTCCACTCATCGATGACCCTGTTCGCCCAGTTCGCCGACGACGACAGCCTCTGGCATCAGGCGCTCGAGCGTTACTTCCACGGCATCCAGGACGAATGGACCCTGCAACTGCTGGACTCAAAACAGGCCCAGTTGCCCCCCGATCAGGGTTGAGAAATCGTCGTCGACAAACGGCAGGATCGCATCCGCCACCGGTTGCAGCTGGCGGGTGATGTAGTGGTCGTAGTCGATGGCGGCGCGACGCACTTCCAGCGGTTCGGGCCCGGCCAGGGTGATGACGTAGCTGATCCAGCCGCCGTTCTGGTATTGCCGCGGGCGGCCATGCTGCGCGTTGTAATCGTCCGCCAGACGCGCCGCACGCACATGCGGCGGAACGTTGCGCTCATAGTCGTCGAGAGTGCGGCGCAGGCGCTTGCGGTAGACCAGTCGCTCGTCGAACTCGCCGGCCAGGGTCTTGCGCACGTACTCGCGCACGTAATCCTGATAAGGCTTGCGCTGGAAGATCCGTTCGTACAGTTCCTGCTGGAATTGCCGGGCCAGCAGCGACCAGTCGGTGCGCACGGTTTCCAGGCCTTTATAGACCATTTCTTCGCTGCCGTCGGCGCGGGTCACCAGGCCGGCGTAGCGCTTTTTGCTGCCCTCCTCGGCGCCGCGAATGGTCGGCATCAGGAAGCGTTTGTAGTGGGTTTCGAACTGCAATTCGAGGGCGCTTTCCAGCCCGTACTGCTCGCGTACATGCTCGCGCCACCAGTCGTTGACGTGCGCAACCAGCGCCCGGCCGATGGTCGCCGCCTCTTCCTGACCGTGAGGGCGACGCAGCCAGACGAACGTCGAGTCGGTGTCGCCATAAATCACCGCATGCCCCTGGGCCTCGATCAACTGACGGGTGCGCAGCATGATTTCGTGGCCACGCAGGGTGATCGACGATGCCAGCCGCGTATCGAAGAACCGGCAACCGCTGGAACCGAGCACGCCGTAAAAGGCGTTCATGATGATCTTCAGCGCCTGGGACAACGGCGCATTGTGTTCGCGCTTGGCGGTCTCGCGACCCTCGGCGACACGGGCGACGATGGACGGCAGGCAATGCCGCGTGCGAGAGAAACGAGCGCCGCGAAAGCCCGGCACCGAATCGCTGTCGTCGGGATGCTGCAAGCCTTCGATCAACCCCACCGGATCAATCAGGAAGGTGCGAATGATCGACGGATAAAGGCTCTTGTAGTCGAGCACCAGCACCGACTCGTACAGCCCCGGCTGCGAGTCCATGACAAACCCGCCGGGGCTGGCCTGCGGGGGATTGGTGCCGAGATTCGGCGCCACAAAACCCTGACGGTGCATCAACGGCATGTACAAATGAGTGAACGCCGCCACCGAACCGCCGCTGCGATCCGCCGGCAGACCGGTGACGCTGGCACGCTCCAGTAAAAACTTCAGCAACTCGGTCTTGGCGAAAATCCGCGTGACCAGTTCGCAGTCCTTGAGGTTGTACTTGGCCAGCGCCGGTTTGTCCTCGGCGAACATACGGTTGATTTCGTCCATGCGCTGGTACGGGTTGTCGATGGACTTGCCCTCACCGAGCAAGGTCTGGGCGACGTTTTCCAGGCTGAACGAGGGGAAGCTCCAGGTTGCCGAACGCAGGGATTCGATGCCATCGATGATCAGCCTTCCTGCCGCTGCCGCGAAGTAATGATTGCGGCTGCCGTGTTCGCGCCACTGCATTTCCTCGCCGCCACGCCCTAGCTTGAGCGGCACGCCGAGGCGCCGGGCGTGTTCGTGGAGGATGCGCAGATCGAACTGCACGAGGTTCCAGCCGATGATCGCGTCAGGGTCATGGCGGGCGAACCATTCGTTGAGCTTCTTCAGGATCAAGGTGCGCGATTCGCAGTACTCAAGGTCGAAATCGACAAGGCTGTCATCGCCGTTTGGCGCGCCGAGCATGTACACCTGACGTTCACCGCAGCCTTCCAGCGCAATGGAATACAACTCGCCCTGCTCGGTGGTTTCGATGTCCAGCGAGACCAGTCGCAGTTGCGGTCGATAGTCGGGCGCAGGCTTGAGGTGGGCGTCGAGCAGCACGCCGTCGGCATCGGGCGTGCCGCTGAACCACACCGGCGCGGTGATGAAACGCTCCATCAGGTAGCGCTCGGGCGGTCGCACATCGGCTTCGAAGACATCGACACTGTGACGGTTGAGCGCCGTTTCCAGACGCATCAACTGACCGTGTTGCTGGCAATACAGCCCGAGCACCGGGCGATGCTCGAAATCCTGCAAAGCCAAAGGGCGCAGCTCGACGTTCTTTTCGTCCGCCAGCACCCGCTCGGCCTGCTCGCGCTGCGCCGCCGGAATGAACGCCACCGACGGCTGATGCGGCAGGCGCACACGGCGCGGCCCGGCGTCGGTCGCCAGCCAGAACTCGACTTCGGTGCCGGCCGGGGTGTCGCGCCAATGCCGGGTCAGGACGAAGCCCTGCTGTAAATCCACCACTGCGACCTCAAGAATTGATTCAGAAAGGCATTCTACGCGGCATTGCCACAACCGGTGGCACAGGTCTGGCAATGAAAAAACCCGTCAAATGACGTTTTTTGCGTGTTATCTGCCGTTTTGCGGCCTTGCTCTGCGCGCCACGGTCTACGATGCTTGGAGAACAACGACAACACCTGAGTAACCGCCATGAAAACCGTCGCCCAGCTGCTCAAGCTCAAAGATCAGAAAAATCAGGAAGTGCATCAGATCAAGCCCGATCACATGGTGCTCGAAGCGCTGATGAAGATGGCCGAGAAAAACGTCGGCGCCTTGCTCGTGGTGGAGGACGAAAAAGTGGTGGGCATCATCAGCGAGCGCGATTACGCACGCAAGCTGGTGCTGCACGGGCGCTCCTCGGTAGGCACGCCGGTACGCGACATCATGGTGGCGAACGTGATCACGGTGGATACCCACCAGACCGTCGATACCTGCCTGAGCATCATGTCCGACAAGCGTCTGCGCCACTTGCCGGTGGTAGAAAACGGCAAACTGCTGGGCCTGCTGTCGATCGGCGACCTGGTCAAGGAAGCGATTGCCGAACAGGCCGAGCTGATCAAACAGCTGGAGCAGTACATTCGCGGGGAGTGACTCTTACAGCCACTACTGTCCTTTGTGGGAGCGAGCCTGCTCGCGATAGCGGTGTATCAGGTAAAAGTATCTGCTGACAGACCGCAATCGCGAGCAGGCTCGCTCCCACAGGTTTGTTTTTTGTTCAGGCAGGCCAATGCCGCGCGAAGACCGGCGCCAGCACCGGGTGTCGGTCGATGCGTTGCAGCCACGCATGGAAACCGGGCCGGGCCTGACGCAGGTGTTCACGGGCACCGGCCCAGCGCGAGACCACCGCTGCCAATACATCCAGCGCCCCCGGTGTTTCATCGTCCAGGTACAGCTCGGCGGAGAACTGGTCGGCAAACACCTCCCAGGTCCAGTGCAATCGTTCCCGCGCACCCGTCATCAGATTCTGCCGCGAGGCCTCGTCCGGCATCACCAGCCAGCGCTCGGGGTAATCAATGATGCCGATGGCCGCATAGCAATTGCTGACGATGTACACCAGGCCGCGAATCGCTTGGTCACGGTCAGCGCCCGCGGCGGGCAACAGGCCGGATTGCGGAAAACTCAGCCCCAGATGAATCAGGATCGCCGCACTTTCGGTGATTACACTGCCGTCCGGCAGTTGCAGGGTCGGGATCTGTTTGAGCGGATTGAGCCGCGCCAGCTCCTGCGCCGCTTCCGCACCGGCCTCGATATCGATGAAGCGGTAAGCCACCTGGCACAGCTCGAGTGCCGCCTCGATGGCCGCCGCCCCTGAATTGCGATGTCCGTAGAGCTGATACATATCCCCTCCTCCACTGCGAAAGGCATCCTGCCCTGGCCCTATTTATAGCTGTTGTATCGAATTTGGCACGGATTGCGCATTCATCGGCAGCTTGCGAATCCCTGATCTCGCAAAACAGCGCTGGCGGTGCCCATCCCGCACCAAGAGCAATCAGCGAACGCTATCCGCGTTCTTGTAAGGTGCGATACCGAACCAAAAGTTCGCGTATCCGAGCTGGCAACAAGGAGTTCACCGCGTGAATCTTCATCTGCTGCGCCACACTCTTCTCTCCGTGCCCCTGTACCTGCGCCGTGTTCGTCCTGCGAACAGTGCGTGCATGCCTTTTATTACCTGAACGTCTGCACTATTTATTTTTTAAATAGCACGCAAGAAGTCATTGCGTGCGCGCTGCTTTAATGAATGCAAGAAAACATTGTTCGACAATAACTTCCAGACAGCACACCGCTACAACTTTCGCTGTTTGGCGTTAATGTCCGAAGCGCACCAAAACTGCACTTGCAGCCAATACACCGTTCCAGTGGAACGACCGACTTTACTTAAACAAGAACAAGGAATATCGCCTGTGACCCGCTAAAACACTGACCCGCACCAATTCAGTCCGCCACGCACCATCACGCGTCCTGGCCGACACGAGAACAGCCGCTCTATCTCGCTGAACAGCGCGATACCGCGCCCGGCCTGTCTCGCCCTGAAAAAAGTCCTGCAAAGAGGGCCTTCGGGAGGTTGTGCGCCCATGAAAACCGGCATGTTTGATGAAACTTATATAAATGCGACATACGTATCATCCGTGAAATAACCGCTACACAATTGATCACTCTTTGGCACAGCGGTTGCTATTGCATCAACCATGAGGGCAAGAATGATGTTAGCCACTCAATTGCACACCCACTTATAAAAGAACAGCCACGGACCGGATCAATGAACCATCGAAGTCGGCATTACTGAAGCAACAAGCTGCACAAGCCCTGTTCAATAGATAGTTCAACTATCGGCTTCTGCACACCTGTATGAAAGTTGCGACCACTCACTCGAACAACGCCTTGTTGTTCGAACGGCACCTTATTGCCCTTCATCCACCCGAGGGAGCTTTAATGAACGATGCGGTAAAGCACAGAACGCCGCCGGGGCCAGTACCGAACGCAGCGCTTGCGTCGGGAGCGGGTCGGCCCGTCTACAAGGCCAACACTTCTCAGCCCGGCGGCCTGAACAAACAGCAGATGCTGTTGCTGGTGGCGGTATCGGCGCTGATACACGGCGGCGCCTGGTGGTCTTTCCAGCAGGCGCGGGCCGAACCGCTGCCCACGCCACCGGAAATCCCGGAAATGACCGTCGAGCTGACCAGCCCGACACCTCCGGCACCGCCGACACCGGAGCCGCCGCCCCCCCCGCCGCCCCCTCCCGAACCGGAACAACCGGTGGAAGACGAGGACGCGGTCAAGCCGCCGCCCAAACCGGTGGAGAAACCCAAGCCGATCGAAAAACCGAAACCGGTCGAGAAACCCAAACCGGTGAAAAAGGCCGAGCCGCCAAAAGCACCGCCCGCCCCTGCGCAACCGGCGGCGCCTGCTGCTCCGGCCACCCCGAGCGCGCCACCGGCACCTGCGGCGGCACCGGGCCCGGTGAAAGAGTCGGCGGCGATTTCCGGTCTCGCCAGCCTCGGCAACCCGCCGCCGGAATACCCGTCGCTGGCTCTGCGGCGCAACTGGGAAGGCAGCGTGGTGCTGCGGATTCAGGTGCTGGCCAACGGTCGCGCCGGCTCGGTGACCGTGACCAAGTCCAGCGGCAAGCCGCAACTGGATGACGCGGCGGTCGCGGCGGTGAAGGCCTGGAAGTTCATTCCGGCCAAGCGCGGCGACACACCGATCGACGGCTTCGCCACCCAGACCATCGATTTCAAATTGCCGCAATGACGGCGCGACAACCGAACTCACAACCGATTAACGCAAGCGAGGTGTAGCCATGAACGATTCTCTGTCTTCGATGATTGTCCCCGGCGTGCTCTGGGGGCTGGTGCTGTTTTCCGTGGTCAGCTGGGCGATCCTGCTGGTCAAGTCGGCGCAATACCTGCGTCAGAAAACCCAGAACAAGCAGTTCAGCAAAGCCTTCTGGGGCGCGCCGGATCTGCTGACCGCCGCCGAACACGCCAGTCAATATCCGGGCTCGCTGGCGCGGATCGCCAGCAGCGGTTTCGAAGCCTTGCTGGTGGAAGAGTCCCCGCGCACCACCCAGCAACTGGCGCACACCATCAACCGTTCCGACCGACTGGAACGCAACCTGCGCCAGCAGATCCAGAAGGAACGTCGCTCGCTGGAAAACGGCCAGGCGATCCTCGCCAGTATCGGCAGCACCGCGCCGTTCATTGGCCTGTTCGGCACCGTGTGGGGAATCATGGAAGCCCTGCAAAGCATCGGCGCCAGCGGTTCGGCCAGCCTGGAAACCGTGGCCGGGCCCATCGGCCACGCGCTGATCGCCACCGGTGTGGGCATTGCCGTCGCGGTGCCGGCGGTGCTGATTTACAACTTCTTCCTGCGACGCCTGAAACTGGCCTCCGCCGACATGGATGACTTCGCCCACGACTTCGACGCCCTCGCCTCGCGCAGCGCGTTTTCCATCAGCCGCCAGGCCATCGCCAAATCCACGGCCGCCGTGCGGGAGGCCAGCTGATGTCCTTTTCCACTCAAGACAGCGATGAAGTGCTCAGCGAAATGAACGTCACGCCGCTGGTGGACGTGATGCTCGTGCTGCTGGTGGTGTTCATCGTCACCGCGCCGCTGATGACCAACGCGATCAAGGTCAACCTGCCGAAAACCGACGCCGTCGCCCCCGCCGAAAAGAAGGATCCGGTGGTGGTCAGCGTCGATCAGGACGGCAAGTTCTTCCTGGCCAAGACCGAGCTGGCACCGGAATCACTGGAGGCCAGCCTCAAGGAGGTCAAGGCCAAAGATGCCGACGTCCGCGTGCAGCTGCAGGCCGACTCCGCCGTGAATTACGGCCAGGTGGCCAAAGCCATGGCGTCCATCGAGCGCTCGGGCATTACCAAAATATCGGTGATGACCACCCGCTGACGGCGGTGCCGGGCGCGCAGTGAGGGACGCGCCCGGCACCGTTCGTTGAATCCCGTCGCAATCGGCCGACCGAAAAAACGCAGCGCGTCTTCGGAGGGGATCGGCTTGCTTGAAGAAAGTGGTTTTCGCGGCGCGGCACCACCGTGCTCCGTGCAAAGAGGGCTCACAAGGCCATTTCGATAAACGTCTAACAAAGTCGGAAACAACCATGCTGATGAACACTCCACGCTTCACGCTCAAACCCTTGGTGGCAACGATTTCCCGCCACCGTTTCGTTCCGTTGTACCTGGTGGCCATGGGGATGGGTGCCGGGGTTCAGGCTGCCGAGGACGACAACGGCGTCCCGGCCGCCGCTGCGGTGGTTGCGCCGACCACGCAACTGCAACGGGTCGAAGTGACCGGTTCGGCGATTCGCCGGGTCGATGCGGAAACGGCGGTGCCGATCACCGTGCTCAAGGCCGATGAACTGCGCAAACAGGGCGTGACCACCACCGCCGAACTGGTGCAGCGCATCACCGGCAGCCAGTCGATCAACAACAGCGCAGGCTCGGTCGGCGCGGCCACCGGCGGCGCATCGTTTGCCGACATGCGCGGCATTGGCGCGAACAAGACACTGGTGCTGCTCAACGGTCGCCGGCTGGCCAACAACGCCCTGTCGGGCACCAACTCGGCCGGCGGCGCGGTGGATCTGAACATGATCCCGTTTGCCGCGATCGAGCGCGTGGAAGTGCTGCGCGACGGCGCCTCGGCCCTGTACGGCACCGACGCCATCGGTGGCGTGATCAACTTCATCACCAAAAAATCCATGACCGACGGCCAGCTCACCCTTGGTGGCGAAACCCCGACCCACAGCGGCGGCGGTGCGACCAAGGACATGAGCGCCAGCTGGGGCTACGGCGACCTGGAACAGGACCGCTTCAACGTGCTCGGCGTGTTCAACTACAACAAGCAGCAGAACCTCGACGCCAACGACCGCTCCTTCGCCCGCGACTACGTGCCCGGCCGTGGCCTGGACCAGACCTCAGGCACCGCGTTCCCCGGCAACTACAGCCAGAACGGCAACGCCACCAACCCGCTGGCCAACAGCAATTGCAACGGCCCCAACCTGGTGGCCCGCGACGGCCTCTGCCGCTTCAGTACCCGGGAATTCATCGACCTGGTGCCACAGACCGAGAAGACTTCGTTCTTCGGCAAGACCACCGGCAAACTGGCCGACGACCACAACATCAACCTCGAATATTTCTGGTCACGCAACAACAACGCCACCGCCGTCGGCCCGGCGCCATTGACCGGCCTGAGCCTGGATTCGTCCTCGCCCTACTACCCCGGCAACGGCATCACCCCGGCGCCCACCGGCTTCGCCCTCGACCCGACGCAACCGGTGGACGTGAACTGGCGCGAAACCGCCGCCGGCCCGCGTGAATCGAAAGACCAGAACACCAGCCAGCGCTTTTTGCTGAGTTTCGACGGTCTGGTCGGCGGCTGGGACTACAACGTCGGCGCCTCGTACAACCAGAACAAGATTGTCTCCAGCGTCACCAGCGGCTATGTCAGCGATCAGGCAATGATCAACGGTCTGGCCAGCGGCCTGCTCAACCCGTTCGGTCCGCAGACCAGCGCCGGTCAGCAGTACATCGATCAGGCCATGTACCACGGCGCCTATTCCACGGCGGTCGGTCGGGTCGCCGGTTTCGACGGGCGGATCAGCCGCGAGATCGGTGACTGGTTCGGTGCCGGCCCGTCGGGGCTGGCGTTGGGCGGCGAGTACCGCAAAGAGAAATTCCACCAGGACTTCGAAGCTTTCGCCGGCGACATCCAGAGCCTGGGCATCGACCCCGCCG
This sequence comes from Pseudomonas fluorescens, assembly GCF_012974785.1. Classification (GTDB taxonomy): domain Bacteria; phylum Pseudomonadota; class Gammaproteobacteria; order Pseudomonadales; family Pseudomonadaceae; genus Aquipseudomonas; species Aquipseudomonas fluorescens_BT. Next base: position 4,052,510 of record NZ_CP027561.1, read on the forward strand.
GCAGCGTCGAGGGCGACCGCAGCGTGAAAGCCGCCTACGCGGAAATCAACGTGCCGGTGCTCGACAGCCTGGAATTGTCGGCCGCCGTGCGTCACGACAAATACAGCGACTTCGGCAGCACCACCAACCCGAAATATTCGTTCCGTTATCAGCCACTCAAGGAGCTGGTGGTGCGCGGCGCCTACAGCGAAGGTTTCCGCGCGCCGTCACTGTACGAGTTGTATTCGCCACGCAGCATCACCTACACCCAGGGCTACTACAACGACCCGGTGCTGTGTACCGGCGGCGTGGTGCAACCGGGCGGCAACGGCGGACGCGATTGCGGTCAGCAGTTCCTCAACCAGATCGGCGGCAACGAAGACCTGGCCCCGGAGAAAGCGCGCAACGTGACGCTCGGCTTCGTTTATCAGCCGGTCAGCAACCTGTCCGTGGGCCTGGATTTCTGGTGGATTCACATCTCCAACCAGATCCAGCCGTTCCCGGAATCCACCGTGTTCGATCAGGCCGGCAGCTACCCTGACCGTTTCGTGCGCAACGCCGACGGCACGCTCAATTACATCGTCACCGGCAACGCCAACCTCGGCATCGTCGAAACCAACGGCGTCGATGTGTCGCTGGACTATCGCTTCCCGAACACGCCTTACGGCCAGTTCGGCCTGGGCCTGCAAGGCACCTATGTCGACGAGTACGACTTCCAGAGCACCATCAAGGGCCCGTTCACCGATAAGGTCGGCGACTTCAAGGGTGACGGGGTGATTGCCCGCTGGAAACACAACCTGACCGGTTCCTGGACCTTCGGCGCCGCCCGTGCAGCGCTGACCAACCGCTTTACCACCGGCTACAACGACTACGACCGCGAAACCAACGCACGGGTCGCGTCGTATTCGGTGTGGGACCTGTCGGCCGGCTACACCTTCGACAAGGTGCTGGACGTGGACGCCGGGGTGAAGAACCTGTTCGACCGCGATCCGCCGTTCTCCAACCAGGCCTACAACTTCCAGAGCGGCTATGACCCACGTTACACCGACCCGCTGGGCCGCACGCTGTTTGCGCGCATGACGTACCACTTCTGAGTACAGGTCGGGGCCGCGCAAGACTCCGGCCGGCCCCTTCCCCTTGCGAATTCGCATCCCGCAGCGGCCAACCGCCGCTTCGGGTTTTTCCGGCTCAGAGGAACGACTTCATGACATTCATGCGCAACATGGCCGGCCTGCTGCTCGGCAGCGCGCTGCTGTGCAACGCGGCAGCTGCGCTGGCCGGCGGCAGCTACGCGATGACGGTGTACGGCGAGGCGCCGAAATACCCCGCCGGTTTCCAGCACTTCGATTTCGTCAATCCCGACGCCCCGAAGGGCGGCTCGCTCAGCCGCGCATCGATGGAGATCGGTCAGTACAACTACATCACCCCCTATGCCGATCAGGGCATTTCCGTGGTCCAGGTCAACGACTGGGTGTATTCGCCGCTGGCGTTCCGCTCGCTGGACGAGCCCTACACCGTCTACGGTCTGGTGGCGCAATCCATGGAGCGTGACCCAGTCGGTCTGTGGGTGCGTTTCAACCTGAATCCCGAGGCGCGTTTCGCCGACGGCACGCCGATCACCGCCGAGGACGTGCGCTACACCTTCGAGCTGTTGATGACCAAGGGCAGCCTGAGTTATCGCCAGCAGTACGCCGACGTGCAGGATGTGCTGATCGAAGGCCCGCGGCAGATTCGCTTCACCTTCAAGAACAACCTCAACCGCACCCTCGCGCTGGATCTGGCGTCGCTGCGACCGGTGCCCGAGCACTGGTGGAAGACCCGCGACTTTGCCAACGGCGGCGGCTTCGAACCCCCGCTGGGCAGCGGCCCGTACCGGGTGAGCAAGGTCGATGCGGGGCGCAGCATCGGTTTCCAGCGCGATCCGAATTGGTGGGGCAAGGACCTGCCGGTCAGTCGCGGGATGTACAACTTTGACAGCCTGACCGTGAATTTCTACGGCGACACCGACGTCGCCCGGCAACTGCTGCAGGCCGGGGCGTTCGACTACAACCGCGAGTTTTCCTCATCCGGCTACGTGGTCGGCTACGACAGCCCGGCGCTGCGCGACGGTCGCCTGCAACAAGCGATTCTCGCCCCGGACAAACCGACCAGCGCCCAGGGGTTTGTGTTCAACCTGCAGAACCCGCTGTTCAAGGATCGCCGCGTGCGGCAGGCGCTGAGCCTGCTGTGGGATTTCGAGTGGACCAACAAGCAGATGATGCGCGGCTTCTACGTGCGCCAGAACAGCTACTGGCCGAAGAGTGAAATGGCCGCCACCGCCCTGCCCGACGCCAGGGAGCTGGCGATCCTCGAACCGCTGCGCGGACAGATTCCGGACGAGGTGTTCACCCAGGTCTATCAGGCGCCGAAAACCGATGGCAGCGGCTACATCCGCGACAAGCAGTTGCAGGCCCTGAAGCTGTTGGCCGAGGCCGGGTGGACGCCGAAAAACAATCGGCTGGTGAACGCTGCCGGCGAGCCACTCGAATTCACCTTCCTCGACGGCCAGGGCGGTTTCGACCGCATGTTGCTGCCGTACAAACGCACCCTGGCGCAGATCGGCATCACGCTGAGTCTGCGGCGCATCGATTCGGCGCAATACATCAACCGGCTCAACGCCCGGGACTACGACATGATCGTTACCAGTTTCCCCCGCAGCGGCGATCCGATCGTCTCGCCGGGCCGCGAGTTATACAGCCTGTATGCCTCGCAGAGCGCGACCCAGGTCGGCAGCTCCAATTCGATGGTGCTGGCGGACCCGGCGGTGGACCGGCTGATCGACGGCCTGGTGCAGGCCAATACCCGCGACGCCATGGTGCGTTACGCCCGCGCCCTCGACCGGGTGCTGCAATGGGGTGACTACATGATTCCCAACTACTACTCCAAAGGCACGCCGACGGTGTTTCAGAACCGCTTCGGCAGGCCACCGGTGCAGCCGATTTACAGCGAAGGCCTCGATACCTGGTGGGAGGTCTCGGCCAAGCCGCTGACCAATCAGCAGATGAGCGCCTTGCATCAGCTCGCGGGGGGCCAGTGACATGTGGCGTTATCTGAGTCGACGTCTGTTGCTGATCATCCCGACGCTGCTGTGCATTCTGGTGGTCAACTTCGTCATCGTGCAGGCCGCGCCCGGCGGCCCGGTGGAACAGGCCATCGCCCGCCTGCAAGGCTTCGGCGGGCACAGCATGGGCGGCGCCAGCGAGGTGACCGCGATCGGCGGTGCCGGGCGCAGCAGCCGTGGTCTGGATCCGGCGCTGATCGAAGAGATCAAACACCACTACGGTTTCGACCGACCGATGCACGAACGCCTGTGGCTGATGCTCAAGAACTACGCGCAACTGGACCTGGGCAGCAGCTTCTTTCGCGGTGCGAAGGTGACGGACCTGATCGTGCAGAAGCTGCCGGTGTCGCTGTCCCTCGGCCTGTGGGCGACCTTGATCACCTACCTGATTTCGATCCCGCTGGGCATTCGCAAGGCAATCAAAAACGGCAGCGCATTCGATGTCTGGAGCAGCACGGCAATCATCGTCGGCTACGCGATGCCGGCGTTTCTGTTCGCGATCCTGTTGATCGTGGTGTTCGCCGGGGGCAGCTACGTCAACTGGTTTCCGGTACAGGGGCTGGTCTCGGACAACTTCGACAGCCTGAGCCTGTGGGGCAAGGCCGGCGACTACCTCTGGCACCTGGTGCTGCCAGTGACGGCGCTGGTGATCGGTGGTTTTGCGACGCTGACGATCCTGACCAAAAACAGCTTCCTCAACGAGATCAGCCGCCAGTACGTGATCACCGCACGCGCCAAGGGCCTGACCGAAAGACGCGTGCTCTACGGCCATGTGTTTCGCAACGCGATGCTGCTGGTGGTGGCCGGTGTGCCGTCGGCGTTGATCGAGGTGTTTTTCGCCGGCTCGCTGCTGATCGAAACCCTCTTCAACCTCGACGGCCTCGGGCGCATGAGCTACGAAGCGGCGGTGTCGCGGGACTACCCGGTGGTGTTCGGCACGCTGTTCCTGTTCACCCTGTTCGGCCTGTTGATCAAGCTGATCGGCGACCTCTGCTACACCCTGCTCGACCCGCGCATCGACTTCTCGGCGAGGACTGCCTGATGTTCACACTTTCCCCTCTGGGCCGGCGGCGCATCGCGCAATTCAAGGCCAATCGTCGCGGGCGCTGGTCGCTGTGGCTGTTCATCGGGCTGTGCCTGATCTGCCTCGGCGGCGAGCTGATCGCCAACGACAAGCCGCTGGTGATTCGCTACCACAACGCCTTCTACTTCCCGATCCTCAGCGACTACCTGGAAACCGATTTCGGCGGCGAACTGCCGTTCCAGCCGGATTACGCCAGCAGTTACGTACACAAACTGATTGAGGATCAGGGCGGCTGGATGCTGTTCCCGCCGATCCCGTTCAGCTACGACACGGTCAATTACGACCTCACGGAACCGGCGCCGAGCCCGCCGTCCTCCAGCAACTGGCTGGGCACCGACGATCAGGCGCGGGACGTATTGGCGCGGGTGATTTTCGGCACGCGGGTTTCGATCCTGTTTGCGCTGATCCTCACCGCCGTCAGTGCGTTGGTCGGTATCGTCGCCGGGGCGTTGCAGGGTTATTACGGCGGCTGGGTCGACTTGCTCGGGCAGCGGGTGCTGGAGATCTGGTCGGGACTGCCGGTGCTGTACCTGCTGATTATTTTGTCCGGGTTCGTCTCGCCGAGTTTCTGGTGGCTGCTGGGGATCATGGCGCTGTTTTCCTGGCTGGCACTGGTGGACGTGGTGCGCGCCGAGTTCCTGCGCGGGCGCAGCCTGGAGTACGTCAAGGCCGCGCGGGCCCTGGGCCTGACGGACAGCGAGCTGATGCGCCGGCACATTCTGCCCAACGCCATGACCTCCACCCTCACCTACCTGCCGTTCATCCTGACCGGCGCCATTGCCACCCTCACCGCGCTGGATTTTCTCGGCTTCGGCATGCCCGCCGGCACCGCGTCGCTGGGCGAACTGATCGGCCAGGCCAAGCGCAATCTGCAAGCGCCGTGGCTGGGGCTGACGGCGTTTTTTGCCCTGGCGCTGATTCTGTCCTTGCTGGTGTTCATCGGCGAAGCCTGCCGTGACGCGTTCGATCCGCGATCCTGATCCCCGGAGCTGAAATGACCGACAACCTGATTGAAATCCGCGACCTGCGCGTCGCCTTCGCCGGGCACGAAGTGGTGCACGGCGTGAACCTCGACATCCGCCGCGGCGAGTGCCTGGCACTGGTCGGCGAATCCGGCTCGGGCAAGTCGGTGACGGCGCACTCGATCCTGCGTTTGCTGCCGGGCAAAACCGTCAGCAGCACGGGCAGCATCCGCTACAACGGCGTGGACTTGCTGCACGCCAGCGAACAGCAGCTGCGCGGCTTGCGCGGCAACCGCATCGCGATGATTTTCCAGGAGCCGATGACCTCGCTGAACCCGCTACACACGGTTGAAAAACAGATCAGCGAAGTGCTGGAGATCCACAAGGGGCTCAAGGGCCGCGCCGCGCGCCAGCGCACGCTGGAGTTGCTGGAACTGGTGGGCATTCGCCAACCGTTGCAGCGTTTGAAGGCCTATCCGCACCAGCTCTCCGGCGGCCAGCGACAGCGAGTGATGATCGCCATGGCGCTGGCCAACGAACCGGAATTGCTGATCGCCGACGAACCGACCACGGCGCTGGACGTGACCGTGCAACAGAAGATTCTCGAGCTGTTGATCGAGTTGCAGCAACGCCTCGGCATGTCGCTGCTGCTGATCAGCCATGACCTCAACCTGGTGCGGCGCATCGCCCAACGGGTGTGCGTGATGCGCCACGGGGAAATCGTCGAACAGGCCGATTGCGCAACGCTGTTCCGCACCCCGCAGCATCCTTACAGCCGCCTGCTGATCGAGGCAGAACCGTCGGGCGCGCCGGTGCCGAGTCGCTACGATCACAACCTGCTGGAGGTGGATGACCTGAAAGTCTGGTTCCCGCTGCCCAAGGCGTTGTTCAGCCGCACTCAGGAATACATCAAGGCCGTGGACGGCGTGAGTTTCCGTCTGCAGCGGGGCAAGACTCTGGGGATTGTCGGCGAGTCCGGCTCGGGCAAATCGACGCTGGGCCAGGCGATTCTGCGGCTGGTGGAATCCGAGGGCGATATTCGTTTTGGCAACAAGCAGTTGAGCCTGCTCAATCAGCGTTTGATGCGCCCGTTGCGCCGGCAGATTCAGGTGGTGTTCCAGGACCCGTTCGGCAGTCTCAGCCCACGGATGTCGGTGCAACAGATCATCGCCGAAGGCCTGCTGACCCACGGCATCGGCACGCCCGAAGAACGCGAGGCGGCGGTGATCCGCGTGCTGGAGGAAGTCGGCCTCGACCCGCAGAGCCGCCATCGCTATCCCCACGAGTTCTCCGGCGGCCAGCGCCAGCGCATTTCCATCGCCCGGGCGCTGGTGCTGGAACCGGCGCTGATTCTGCTCGACGAACCGACCTCGGCGCTGGACCGCACGGTGCAGAAACAGATAGTGGAATTGCTGCGGCAGTTGCAGATCCGCCACGGGCTGACGTACCTGTTCATCAGCCATGACCTGGCGGTGGTGCATGCGCTGGCGCACGATTTGATGGTGATCAAGGACGGCAAGGTGGTGGAACAGGGAGCGTCGCGCCAGATTTTTGCGGCGCCGCAGCATGCCTATACCCAGGAACTCCTGAAAGCCTCCGGCCTGGCATTGGCAAAAACCGGGGGTGAGCGGGTTACAGCAATCTGACCGTCAGTGCTTTCAGATTTATTTTCCGGCCACTGCATCCAAACCCCTCCGTCACGGGTAGTCCCTGTAACAGCCCTCTTTCGGCTGTCAGCGGTTTACCCTTTTCGGAGAAACACTGATGAACATCACCCAACTGATCGGCTTCACCGGTTTGCTCGCCGTCGCCTCGACAAGCTTCGCCCAAAGCAGTTATCCCGACGCGATCAAGGTGCCGGACGGCCACAAGATCGCGATGGAAACCACCGGGGTCGGCGAGATCACCTACGAATGCCGTGACAAGGCCAATGTCGCCGGCCAGACCGAGTGGGTGTTCGTCGGCCCGAAAGCAGTGCTCAACGATCGCAGCGGCAAACAGGTCGGCACCTACTTCGGCCCGCCCGCCACTTGGCAGGCGCAGGACGGTTCGAAAGTCACCGGCACGCAACTGGCCGTAGCGCCATCGAGTCCGGGCAACCTGCCCTATCAACTGGTCAAGGCCAACCCCGCCGAGGGCAAAGGCGCCATGAGCGGCGTGAGCTACATCCAGCGCGTCGCGCTCAAGGGCGGCGTGGCGCCGGGCAGCGAATGCACGGCGGCGAACAAGGGCAAACAGGAAGTGGTGAAGTACCAGGCCGACTACATTTTCTGGGCGGCGAACTGAGCCTGGCTGGACGTTTGGCCGATGCTTGCTAGATTGCAGGACATGCCCTTGCCCGAAACCGCGTTCGATTACGAAGCCCGCCTCGCCGCCTGTGCCCGCGGCGAGCGCGGGGCCCTGCGCGAATTGTATGTGCAGGAAAGTCCGCGGCTGCTCGGTGTGGCCCGACGTCTGGTGCGCGACACGGCGCTGGCCGAAGACATCGTTCACGACGCATTCATCAAGATCTGGGCCGGCGCGGCGGGTTTCGATCCGGCGCGCGGTTCGGCCCGGGGCTGGATGTTCAGCGTGACCCGGCATCTGGCGCTGAATGTGTTGCGCAATCACGACCGGGAAACGCCGCTCAACGACAGCAACGAATTTCCGGCGAGTGATGACGGTTTCGACGCACTGGCGCAATCGACCCGCATCCACCGCTGCCTGCATCAACTGGAACCGCAACGCCGCCGCTGCATCCTTCACGCCTACGTCGACGGTTACAGCCACGCGCAGATCGCCCAGCGCCTCGACACGCCACTGGGCACCGTCAAAGCCTGGATCAAACGCAGCCTCAATGCGTTGCGGGAGTGCATGGGATGACCACCGAATCGGCGCAGGAACGCGATGAACTGGCCAGCGAATACGTGCTCGGCACTCTTTCGGCCGAAGTGCGCGCCGAACTGCAACGGCGCTTGCCCAACGATCCCGAGCTGCAAGCGGCCGTGGACGCCTGGGAGCGACGTCTGCTGGAGCTGACCGACCTCGCCCCGGCGCATCAACCCTCGTCGCAGCTGTGGCAACGCATCGAACGCAGTGTCGGGCAACTTACCCATAAGAGGGCGCCAGAGATTTCATGGTGGAACCGCCTGTCGCTGTGGCGCGGCTTGAGCGCTGCCGGACTGGCTGCAACCTTGTTATTGGGCTCGATCCTGTTGACCCAGACCACGCCGAAACCAAGCTTTCTGGTGGTGCTTGTCGCCCCGCAGGACAAGGCGCCGGGCTGGGTGATCCAGGCCAGCAACCCACGGGAGATTCAGTTGATTCCGCTGGGCGTGGTCGAGGTGCCGACGGATAAGGCGCTGGAATTCTGGACCAAGGCCGACGGCTGGCAGGGTCCGGTGTCGCTGGGGCTGGTCAAACCGGGCCAGGCGCTGTCGATCCCGCTGGACAAGCTGCCGCCGCTGCAACCGAACCAGTTGTTCGAGCTGACGCTGGAAGGCGCCAACGGCTCGCCGATCGGCAAACCCACCGGGCCGATCCAGGCGATTGGCCGCGCGGTGAAGGTGCTGTGACAAACCATCATCGACGTCGATGTTCACCATCACGTCAATGAAGTTCTCTTAAAAAATCCCGGGCGTAACATCGGCTCCATACCCAACAAACAAAACCCCCGGAGCACAAAATCATGAAACGCCAAGTCATCCTCAGCATTGCCCTTTCGGTTCTGGCCTTCAACGCATTTGCCGCCAAACCGGCCCACACCATGATCGCTGAAGGCGGTTCGGATCGGTTGATCGAACAGCGCGTCGCCGAAGGCGGCTCGGATCGCCTGCAAGAACGCCGTGTGGCCGAAGGTGGCTCCGATCGTCTGCTGGAACGTCGTGTTGCCGAAGGTGGCTCCGATCGTCTGCTGGAACGTCGTGTGGCCGAAGGTGGCTCCGATCGTCTGCTGGAACGTCGTGTGGCCGAAGGTGGCTCCGATCGTCTGATCGAACGTCGTGTGGCCGAAGGCGGTTCGGATCGTCTGATCGAACGCCGCGTTGCCTGAATGAAGGGCTTCATCGCAGCAACCCGGAAAAAACCCGGCTCCCGTCAGCCGGGTTTTTAACGTCTTTTTTTTACCTCGTCAGTCCCTGGCCATGCAGCGCCGATAGCGCTCATCGACCCGTTTGGCGAACCACGCAGTGGTCAGTTTGCGAGTGATCTTCGGGCTTTGCAGGACAATCCCCGGCAGCACCGCCCGGGGCAATGATTTGCCTTCTGCCTTATCCGCCAGTTCGAAGACCCGCTGATAGAGCCTGGTCTCCTCGAACCCCAGCGTATTGCCCTTCTCCAGTTGATCGCGGATCTGTGGATTACGCATGCCCAGTGATTTGCCAAGTCTGCGTACCGCCAGCTCGGTGGTGCCCGGCATGATCGAGTCATAGCGAATCAGGTCGCCATCCAGCGCCAGCGGAACGCCCGAGGCCCGACTGACTGCATTCTGAAACGCTGCGTTGCGACTGGCGTACCACCCGGCATTGAAGTCCGCAAAACGGTACAGCGGCTCGCGATAACTCACCGGATAACCCAGCAGATGGGCGATGCCGAAGTACATGCCGCCCCGACGACTGAACACCTCGCGACGAATCGTCCCGTCCACCGGGTACGGATAGTCTTTGGCATGCTGTTCGGCGAATTCGATGCTGACCTGCATCGGCCCGCCGGTGTGCACCGGGTTGAAACCGCTGAACAGCGTGCGGCCCATCGGCACCGAGCCGATGAAGTCGTCGAAGATCGCGCTCAATTCCTTTTCGCTGCGGGCGGCGCTCAGGCGTTCGCTGTAGGTCTTGCCGTTCGGCGAGCGCACCTGCAAGGCACCGCTGACCAACAGGCTCGGGATATGCACCTTGGCGGCGCGGCGGTCGATTTCGTCACGGGCGATCTTGCCCAGTCCGGGCACCGGCGGATCGACCTGGAAAGTGGATTCCTGCTCGGCGACGGCCAGCACCGAACACAGGTTTTGCGTCGTCGGGCTGATGCCCTGGGCGGCGAACGCGGTGTAGATGTCCGTGGCCCAGCCCTGGCGGTCGGCGGTTTTCGCCGGCAGCAGGCGCACGATCTGCGCCTTGACCTCGGCCGGTGCGCGCGGCGCCGGTTCCTGGCTGCGCTGCCCGGCGCAACCGGCCAGTACCAGCAGTGCGGCAAGGCTGACGAATAATCGAGGGGTGTGCATAACGCTTCATCCAGTCCGTTGAGCCGGGTTAACCCTACGCTCTATCGCAGGGTGCAGGATAGGACTGCGGGCCGGCGACACTGTTCCATCCCCCCGTTTGGCAGGCGAACTGGCCGTGCCCGCCCGCTGATCCATACTTGGTGCTGCACACTCAGTGGCAAAGGGCACGCGAGGAGGACAGACCATGAACCGCAGTGACGTTCTGATCATCGGCGCGGGTCCCACCGGACTGGTACTGGCCCTGTGGCTGAGCAAACTGGGCGTGCGCGTGCGCATCATCGACAAGACCTCCGCGCTGGGCACCACCTCGCGGGCGCTGGCGGTGCAGGCGCGCACGCTGGAGTTGTACCGGCAACTGGATCTCGCCGAAGCCGTGGTGCGCAACGGGCATCGGGTGGCAGCGGCGAATTTCTGGGTCAAGGGCAAACCCGTGGCACAGTTGCCGCTCAACCGGATCGGCGAAGGCCTGACGCCCTATGCCTTTCTGAAAATCTATCCGCAGGACGAACACGAGCGACTGCTGATCGACCGCCTCGAAGACTACGACGTGTTCGTCGAGCGCAATACCACCCTCGAAAGCTTCACGGAAAACGGCGACGGTCTCACCGCCCATTTGCGTCTGCCGGATGGCGAACAGGAGATCTGCCAGGCCTGTTACCTGGCCGGATGTGACGGCGCCCGTTCGGTGGTGCGCAAGACCCTCGACACCGGTTTCCCCGGTGGCACCTATCAGCAGATTTTCTATGTCGCCGACGTGCAGGCCAGCGGCCCGGCGCTCAACGGCGAGTTGCATCTGGATCTGGATGAGGCGGATTTTCTCGCGGTGTTCCCGCTGGCCGGCGAAGGTCGCGCACGGCTGATCGGCACCGTGCGCGACGAACGTGCGGATCGCGCCGAAACCCTGGAATTTTCCGATGTCAGCAGTCGCGCCATCGAACATCTGAACGTGCACATCGAGGACGTCAACTGGTTCTCCACCTACCGTGTGCATCATCGAGTGGCAGACCACTTTCGCCAGGGCCGGGCGTTTCTGCTCGGCGATGCGGCGCACGTACACAGCCCGGCCGGCGGTCAGGGCATGAATACTGGCATCGGCGATGCGATCAATCTGGCGTGGAAACTCGCGGCAGTGCTCAGCGGCGGCGCCACGGCGAAGCTGCTCGACAGCTACGAAACCGAACGCATCGCCTTCGCCCGGCGGCTGGTGTCGACCACCGACAAGGTCTTCAGCTTCGTCACCGCCGAAGGCCGCATGGCCGATCTGTTGCGCACGCGGCTGGCACCGTTCCTGATCCCGAAAATGGCGTCATTCGAAACCAGTCGCGAATTCCTGTTTCGCACCGTCTCGCAGATTACCGTCAATTATCGGGGCATGGCGTTGAGCGAGGGAGTGGCCGGGCATGTGCACGGCGGCGACCGCTTGCCGTGGGCCCATGATGGCGAGGGGGACAATTACGAACCGTTGCGCAACCCGTGTTGGCAGGTGCATGTATACGGTGACACCAGCGACGAAATGATCGCCTGGTGCAATGAACACCACTTGCCGCTGCACGTGTTCGACTGGCGCCCGGCGTTTGAAACGGCGGGCCTGGGGCGCAACGGTTTTTACCTGCTGCGCCCGGATACCTACGTGGCGATTGCCGACAACAGCGCGGATCCGAAGGTGATCGAACGGTACTTTCGTGATCACGGGATCAGATGTTATTTGCAGCAACCCGTCCAGTGAACGCTAGCGACCAGGGCAATCATCGACCCTATGCGTGAGATCCGCGATGATTCGCCCTTGATCCAAAGTCACTACCCGTTGCGCCATTGCAAGGGTTTGCGGACGATGGGCAACCAGTATTCGGGTCATTGCCTCCTGTGTGATGGCGGCATTGACCCGTTGCTCGTTCCAGACATCCAGATGACTGGTGGCTTCGTCCAGCACCAGCAACCTCGGCGATCGGTACAATGCGCGAGCCAGCAGTATGCGTTGTCTCTGGCCGCCTGACAGGCCTGATCCAAGATCACCGACAAGCGTGTTGTACTTCATCGGCAGCGCCATGATTTCATCATGCACCGCCGCTTGTTCCGAGCACCTGATCACTTGCCCCGGGTCCGGCTGAGCGTCGAAAAAACAGATATTGTCCGAAAGCGTTCCGGTGAACAGTTGATCGTCCTGCATCACTGTTCCAGTCATCTGGCGATAGTTCCTCAACCCAAGACGCGTCAGCTCAACCCCGCCCAGAAAAATCTCCCCTCGGTTGGTGTCAACAGCCCCAGTATCAATTTGAGCAAAGTGGTCTTGCCACAACCCGACACCCCGCAATCGCAATGCACTCGCCCGCCGGGATGCGCAAACTCAAATTGTCGATGACATTGGGCTCATGTTCCGCGTATCGAAAGGAGACATTGCGTAACTCAATATCCGTTTCTATCTCCCGAATGTCGATTTCAGCGTCGTCAGCCCCCTCTTCCGGTGCCGTCAGCAAAATATCCGCGATGCGCTCACTGTGCAGACGCAACATCCGCAGTTCGAACGACTTATCCAGCAACGCAGCAATACGCTGGCTGAACTGATCCTTGTAGCTCAGAAACGCAAACAGCATACCGACGGAAAAGTGGCTATCCATAACGGCCATTGCTGCCAACCAGACCACGACAATCCGCTCCCCGTTAAAAACAAGGGTGCTGGCTGACTGGAACGATATCGCTATGCGCGCGATCCGTAACTCAGCATTGAGCTGATCCGTCAGGGCGTTACTCCAAGCGCACCGTCGCTCCTGCTCGCGACCATATAACCGAATGCTTTGAATACCCCGGGCAGACTCGATAAACAGCGTGCCTTGCCTGGCCGCGCAGGCGATATGCACCGCTGTAGCTTCACGCTGCTTTTGAAAAACACCCCAGCGCAAAGCTGCATAAAGCACCACGGCCGACAGACTGACAAATGCGAGCGTGGCACTGTAGAAAAACATGACGACCAGCGTGGAAAACACCCATAAACCGTCGATGAGTCCTTCAATCAATTGCGTGGTCAGTGTTTTCTGAATGACCTGTATAGCCTGAAATCTCGACGCGATATCACCCAGATGCCGCTTCTCGAACCAGGCAACCGGCAAGCGCAGCAAATGGGCAAAGGCATTGCCCAACCATTGATACCCCAAATAGGCGGACAACGACGCGGCCATCCATGATCGCAACCACCCCAATCCGGTCTGAAGCAGTACCAGCAACAAGAATCCGCTGCCCAGAACAGTCATCAACCGGTGATCACCCGTGGTCAGCACGTCGTCCACGACCCATTGCAAGTAGAACGGGAGCGCCAATGCAAGCGCTTGCAACAGCGCGCCCATCAACAACAATCTTGCCAGTCCTGCGTAGAGCCCATCGACTTTGCCGAGCATGGATTGCCAGGAAATCTTCTTTTGGGACGGCAGGCGTTCAAACAGTTCCCCGGGCGTCAATTCCAGTACCACGCCTGTGAAATGACTGGATGCCCGAGACCAGGAAATGCTCCGTTTGCCGCTTGCCGGGTCGTGAATCAGCAACTCGTTGCGCGTCACTTTCTCAAGCACCACGAAATGGTTCATGTCCCAATGCAAAATACACGGCAATTTCAGACTCGAAAGTTGCGGTAACTCCACGCGTAATGGGCGGGACTGGAACCCGAGCCGTTGCGCCATCGATATCAGGCTTTTAAGGGTAGAGCCCTTGAGTGAAACGCTGAAACGCTGACGAAGCAGAATCAGGTCAGTTGCACGCCCCCAATAGCGGGCAATCATGGCGAGACACGCGAGACCACATTCACTGGCTTCTGTCTGCAGTAAGACCGGCAACTTTCTGTTACCCCAGCGCAAAGGGGTGTTTCCTTGTCTGGTCATTTGACCAGGTGCAGGTGAGAAACATCACCGACGCGCTGTGTAATGGCAACAGGTTCAATATTGCGTCCTTGCATATAGCTTGCGCCCACTCCAAGCAGGAAGAAAACAAACACACCCAAACATAATGCCAGGCCGTCGAGAGACTTATCGATTTTTATATCGAGATAGTTTCCATAAAATCTTTCGGAGGCGAACGCTATCGCCTCCTTGCGAAAAAGAGAAGGCCTTTCCCTATCTAATTTTTCAATACCCACCTGACACACCTCCTATATAACCAAAGTCTTCCGCACCACACCAATACAATCTAAAGCTCACATTGACACTACTGGAATCCAATTTTTATAGTCAACACCCCTTAGACAGCCCGAGACTGCGGCTATCGAAAGAGATCTTCAACTAACACAAATCCAAAACAACTCATTAGATAGGATATCAATGAAAATTTTTCTGCGTGGTTTACCAGAAGGTCTTATAGGAAAGTCGGAAATAGAAGCTGAGTCTCTTGAAGCCGCCCTTCAGGACTATCCCGTTCTGGAACTCTTTCAGGAAGAACTTGAAGAAGTCAGTGGCGGCGCCTGCACTGCAAGAAGTTTTCGGGCATGCGATGGTTGATTGTTGAACGACAGGCAATCCTCCTGGCCTGAACGCCAGCCCTGCGGATTCGAAACAGAATCCGTGGGGAGTCTGTTTCACTTTCTTGTCTAACCCGCTTCGAGGCCGATGCCCATGCACTTTGATTTCAAGGATGAGCGATACAATCGTCAGGAGAACATGCCGGAGTGGGGAAAGACCGGTCAACAGAGGGTTTCGCAAGGCTCTGTTGCTGTAATCGGCGCCGGTGGCGTCAAGTCCACGCTGCTGATGGCATTGGTTGCCGGAGGGATCGGAAAAGTCGGGATCGTAGAGTTCGACACGGTCGAGTTATCCAACTTGAATCGTCAGTTGCTGTATCGCACTCCGGACATAGGCAGTACCAAGGGTGTCGCAGCGTTTAGAACGCTGGTCGACCTCAACCCGGATATTGATATCCGGTTATTTGAAGAAAAAATAACGCGACACAATGTCGACCGACTGCTCGATCAATATGAAGTCATTGTCGAAGGCGGCGACTCCCCCGATGGTAGAAACACCATCAATGAATATTGCCTGCGCACAAACAAACCCATGATTCACGCCTCTGCTCAGTTTTCCTATGGTTATGTATTCACCATGATCCCGGAACTGAAAAGTGCCTGTTTCGCTTGTTTATTTCCAACTGACCACTCCCGAAAGGAACATACCGGCCCCGTCCCGGTAAATGTTTTATCAACTTCCATCGCCGGAACCCTGGGTGCAGCCGAAGTGTTCAAATGGTTTCTCGGACACAAAGCCAACATGTACGTTAACCGCAGGCTGACATTCTCATCACTGTTGCTGAGCGGCAAATTTCAAGTTGATGACATCCCTAGAAATCCCCTTTGCAAATGCTGTGCGACCTATTACGAGAAAGAATACCTTCATGCAATTTAGACAACCTCAAACTTCGGATGCAGATGATCTATTGCATTACTTCAACACGCTCGTCCAACAGGATCCGGAACGGGTGGAAAGGCCCGAGGATGTCCGATCGATCGATCATGAAAAGGAAGTTCTCTGGATTGAGTCTTTGTTAGAAAAGGAAAAACAGCAGAATGCCGTGACCCTGTGCATTTTGAAGGACACGGCGATCATCGGTCTGGGCGAGATCGAACGTCGGCCCCGCTGGATCGAGCGCCATGTTGCAGAGATCCGGTTCGGGCTTCTGCCTGATCATCTGGACGAAGGCATTGAATTGGTCAAACAACTCGAAGAACGAGCCCGCGCTATCGGTATCGAACTGCTGTATTACTTCCATTTGGCAACACAGCGTCAGGGCATCGATATTGTCCGCGCTTGTGGCTTTGAGCTCGCTGGCACACTGGGGCATTACTACAAAAAAGCGGATGGCTATGTGGACCGGGTTTTCTATAGCAAGAAAATCATTTGAAAGTATAAGCAATGCCCGGCCATCGCTACCGATGGCCGGGCAACGTCTTCAAATTCCGGCCAAGGCCAGGTCCATCGCAAAGTAGGTGAAGATCAGATCCGCACCGGCGCGTTTGATCGCACCGAGGCTTTCGCGCACCACGCGATCTTCGTCGATAGCCCCGGCCTGGGCGCCGAACTTGATCATCGCGTACTCGCCGCTGACCTGATACGCCGCCAGCGGCAGGTTCGAGGCTTCGCGGATCTCGCGGATGATGTCCAGGTATGCGCCGGCCGGTTTGACCATCAGTGCATCGGCACCTTCCTGTTCGTCGAGCAACGATTCACGCAGGGCTTCGCGGCGGTTCATCGGGTTCATCTGATAGCTTTTGCGATCGCCTTTCAGCGCGCTGCCGCCGGCCTCGCGGAACGGGCCGTAGAGTGCCGAGGCGAATTTGGTCGAGTAGGCCATGATCGGGATTTGCGTGAACCCGGCGTCGTCCAGCGCCCGGCGAATTGCCCGCACCTGGCCGTCCATTGCCGCCGACGGCGCAATCACATCGGCGCCGGCACGGGCCGCCGCCACGGCTTGTTTGCCGAGATTGATCAGGGTCTGGTCGTTGTCGACTTCATGATTGTGCATCACACCGCAATGGCCGTGATCGGTGTATTCGCAGAAGCAAGTATCGGACATTACGATCATGTCCGGCACCGCGTCCTTGGCGATCCGCGACATGCGCGACACCAGCCCGTTTTCGCGCCAGGTGTCGCTGCCGTTGGCGTCCAGGTGATGGGACACGCCGAAGGTCATCACCGACTTGATCCCGGCACGGGCGTAACGCTCGATCTCGCTGGCCAGTTTGCGCTCCGGAATACGCATCACGCCGGGCATGCTCTTGATCGGCACGAAGTCATCGATTTCTTCCTCGACGAAAATCGGCAGCACCAGATCGTTGAGGGAAAACTCGGTTTCCTGGAACAGGCTGCGCAGGCTCGCATTGCGACGCAGACGGCGTGGACGTGCTTCGGGGAACTGACTGGACATGGGGCCTTTCCTGAAAAACGGGCAGATGAGACGAAAGTCGTAGGGGGCGAAGCTTATGCCTTGCGGGGGATGAGGTACAAACCTGGATCAATCAAGAGTGCATTACCGGGGACGCAACAATCTGCGCACCCGGCAGACACAGGGTCAGGAAGGAATGGTCAGACCACGCACCACCGCCGGTCGCGCCAGAAAACGCTCCAGCACCCGGGTAACGTTCGGGAAGTCCTTGATGCCCACCAGATCGCCCGCCTCATAGAAACCGATCAGGTTGCGCACCCACGGGAACGTGGCGATGTCGGCGATGGTGTAGCGCTCGCCCATGATCCAGTCGCGTCCCTGGAGGCGGCCGTCGAGGACTTTGAGCAGGCGTTTGCTTTCGTCGACGTAACGGTTACGGGGACGTTTGTCTTCGTAATCCTTGCCGGCGAATTTGTTGAAGAAACCGAGCTGGCCGAACATCGGGCCGATGCCGCCCATCTGGAACATCAGCCACTGAATGGTTTCGTAGCGCAGTGCGCCTTCCTGGGCCAGCAACTGACCGCTTTTGTCGGCGAGGTAAATCAGGATTGCGCCGGACTCGAACAAGGGCAGCGGTTTGTCCTCGGGGCCATGGGGGTCGAGGATCGCCGGGATCTTGTTGTTCGGGTTCAGCGACAGGAATTCCGGGGACATCTGGTCATTAATGTCGAACCCCACACGGTGCGGCTCGTAGGGCAGACCGATCTCTTCGAGCATGATCGAGACCTTGACGCCGTTGGGGGTCGGCAGGGAATAGAGCTGAATCCAGTCGGGGTACTGCGCCGGCCACTTCTGGGTGATCGGGAACGCGGACAGATCGGTCATGGGTAGCATCCAGTCACAAAATGAAAGCCCCGAGCATAATCCACGTTTTCCGCGCTGGCTCGGGTTCTTTTTGTCCTGGCAGCCGGACTTACTTAAATCCGCAACATCCTGTCGCTAACCTGCCTCCAGCCATCCGGCGACGCCTTTAAGGTGTGCCCCGCCAGGCGGATCGAACCAAAGGCCTTCCGAGGGCTCCAAGGAAACCATTCAAGACAGGGAAAACACCCGGCCCCGACTGCCTGCGGTGCAGAGGTTTGTCAGCCTTAACCGAACAGACTGAAGACGCCTCATTTGATGACGAACCTGATGAAAGTCGCCAAACGCTTCAAACATCGCGCCTATGTGGCCCTGCCCTCGCTGCTGGCGATGAGCGCACTGTTCCTGTCCCTTGAGTCCAGCGAAAGCCGCGCGCAACCGGTGGATGGCACCCAGACCCTGATCTTCCTGCGCCACGGTGAAAAACCCGACGGCGGCCTCGGCCAGCTCAACTGCCAGGGCCTGAACCGGGCCATCGAGCTGTCGACCCTGCTACCGGAAAAATTCGGCAAGGCCGACTACGTATTCGCCGCCAACCCCACGCGCAATGTCGAGGAAGGCGAGCTGGACAATTCCTACAGCTACATCCGCCCCCTGATGACCATCAGCCCCGCCGCCATCAAACTCGGCCTGCCGGTGAACATCGAGTTTTCGGCCAACGACACCAACGACCTGGCCCGGGAGCTGACCGCCGACAAATATCACAACTCGACCATCTACACCGCGTGGTCCCACGGCTATCTGCCCGAGCTGATCAACAAGGTCGCGGGCAAGGCCGTGGGCGAGAAACAGACCATCACCGAAGACTGGGCATCCGGCGACTATGACTCGCTGTACGTGCTGACCCTCACCTGGCACAACGGCAAGGCCAGCCTGCAGAGCCACAGCTACAAGCAGGGGCTGGATAACGGCAAGGTCACTTGCCCGACCTGAGTTTTGCGCTGCCAGCCTTAACCTTTTCGCGAGCAAGCCCGCTCCCACATTCAAGCTTGCGCCGAACTCAAATGACGGGTTCAGCGGATTTCCAGTGTGGGAGCGGGCTTGCCCGCGAAGAGGCCGCTGAATAGCGCATCAAGCCTTCTGATTCACGCGATCGTGCAGATATTCAATGACTGCTTTCTGCTCGCCCGCAAACTCGATTCGCGCCCCCTTCTTCTCGCGCTGAAACACATACATCGGGTCGTAATACTCGCGCAGCAACCCTTCGATCCAGCCCCGGTGCAAATCCACCGAGCCGCTGCGCCCCTGCTCGGCCAGTGCGTCCTCCATCAACAGCAGCATCCGTCGATGGCGTTCACCGCCCAAGCGTTTCTGCACATTGTTCAGGCTTTCGAGCAAGCGTTCAGAGAACAGCGCAAAACCCTGCTCGCCATGCACCGTCGAAAACTCGGCCGACAGGTCCACCACGTAATCACGCAGGATGCGCTGCACACGGTCCTCGAAGCGGTCCTCCAGCCAGACCATCGGGTAATGCTGCATGCCCTGATACAACGGCAGCGGCAACGCGCAACTGCCCACCACCCGGCTCTCGTCTTCGAGCACAAACTGGCCGATACCGGCGTCACGCTTCTTGAGGATGTCGATGGCCAGTCGGTTCTCGAAATCGATGTTCGACGGTTGCCCGGTGGCGCGCTTGCCGAAACTGGAACCGCGATGATTGGCGTGCCCCTCAAGATCCAGACCATTATCCAGCTGTACCAGCAGTTCGGTCTTGCCGGTGCCGGTCATGCCGCCCAGCAGCACAAAATCACATTGGGTCACCGCTTGTTCGAGGGTGTCGATCAGGAAGTTGCGCAGTGCCTTGTAGCCGCCGCCGACTCGCGGATAGTCGATCCCGGCCTCGCTCTTGAGCCACTGCTGGGTGATCTGCGAGCGCAGGCCACCACGAAAGCAATAGAGATAGCCGTCGGGATGGGCCCGGGCGAATTCAGCCCAGGCCTCGATGCGTTCGGCCTTCACCGCGCCGGACACCAGACGGTGGCCCAGTTCGATGGCCGCCTGCTGACCATGCTGTTTGTAGCAGGTGCCGACCTTTTGCCGCTCCAGGTCATTCATCAGCGGCAGATTGACTGCCCCGGGGAACGCCCCCTTGTGAAACTCCACCGGCGCGCGGGCATCCATCAGCGGCCGGTCGTTGAGGAAAATGTCGCGGTAATCGGTGCAGTCGCGGAGCATCAAATCACCTCGACTGCGTGGGTCTGTCGCTCGACCAGTTCACCGATCGGCTCCAGATTCAGGCCCAGCTCTGCGGCCACGGCGAGGAATTCGGCGTTGCCGTCCGGGGTTACGGCCAACAGCAGGCCGCCGCTGGTCTGCGGATCGCACAGCACGCGCTTGTGCAGTTCCTGCACGCGTCCGAGCTTGCTTGAATAACTGTCGAAATTGCGCAAGGTGCCGCCGGGTACGCAGCCTTGTTCGAGGTAATACTCGACGCTGTCCAGACGCGGCACGCGGTCATAGGCGATACGCGCGGTGAGGTGGCTGCCATCGGCCATTTCCACCAGATGCCCGAGCAGGCCGAAACCGGTGACGTCGGTCATCGCAGTGACGCCGGCCAGTTTGCCGAAGCGGCTGCCGGGTTTGTTCAGCGTGCACATCCAGTCCCGGGCCACGCCGATGTCGGCGTTACGCAACTTGCCCTTCTTTTCTGCGGTGGTGAGGATGCCGATACCCAGCGGTTTGGTCAGGTACAGCAGGCAACCGGCGGTGGCGGTGTCGTTGCGCTTCATGAAGCGCTTTTCGACCAGGCCGGTGACGGCGAGGCCGAAAATCGGCTCCGGCGCATCGATCGAATGGCCACCGGCCAATGGAATACCCGCCGCGTCGCACACTGCGCGACCACCGCGAATCACTTCCCGCGCCACTTCCGGCGCCAGCACGTTCACCGGCCAGCCAAGAATGGCAATGGCCATCAACGGGTCACCGCCCATGGCGTAGATATCACTGATCGCGTTAGTCGCGGCGATTCGGCCGAAGTCGAACGGGTCGTCGACAATCGGCATGAAAAAATCGGTGGTCGACACCACACCGCGCTCGGCATCGATTTCATACACCGCCGCGTCATCGCGCGAGGCGTTGCCGACCCACAGTTTCGGGTCGAGGTTCTGTGCGCCGCTGCCGGCAAGGATCACTTCCAGCACCTGCGGCGAAATCTTGCAGCCGCAACCGGCACCGTGGCTGTATTGGGTCAGACGGATGGGTTCGCTCATGGGGCAACCTCTGGCAGGGAATGGGGCGGATTCTAGCAGAGGCGATTGTCGAGCAAAAAAAACCGCCCTTGCGGGCGGCTAAAGTGCTTCGACCATGATCAGAAGCTTTGGCTGAAGCTGATGGTCATCGCGCTGTCGTTGTTGTCGCTGGACACCTGGCCCGAATAGCCGATCCCGAGCTTGCCGGTCGGGCTGATCTGGAAGTCCACGCCGGCTTCGAGCAGCGCACTGTCCTTGGCAATCGGCACGCCTTGGGTGCTGAACGACGCGCCACCGTCGATGAAGGTCAGGTCGGCGTCAGGCTTGGTGTCGCCGTAGGCATGCCGCCAGCCGATCGCTGCCCGTGGGGTGAGTTGGCTGCCATTGGCCAGGGTCACCAACTTGCCGATGCGCACACCGAGGGTCGAGTAGGTGATGTCCTGATCGGCATCGCCCTTCAGGCGCCCCACTCCGCCTTTTTCCTTGGCGGTGTCGCTGTCGTAGTTGACGTAGGCCAGGCCGGCGAAGGGTTCGATGGCCACGCCTGCTGCATTGATCGCATAACCCACTTCACCGAACACCTGGGCACTGCGGGCATCGTAATCAGCCTTCAGGCGGTCGTTGTAGCTGCCGACGCTGACGTCGCGCTTGGTCTCGATGCTGTGCCAGCTGTAGGCCGCACCGAGGCGCACGGCCAGGGCATCGAACTGCGAGCTCAGGTAGGCCGCCAGGTGGTAGCTGTCGACTTTGGCATCGGAGTTGCGGTCATGCGCGTTGAGGTTGCTGCGGGTGTAGCCCGCCGCCATCCCGGCGCGCCATTGATCGTCGAGTTGCTTGTCGGTGCCGAGCATGAAACCGCCGAGGCTGCGATCGACTTTCGCCGTGTTGCTGTCGCCGCCCATGTCACCCCAGGCACCGATGGCGCGGGCCCAGCCGACCATTTCACCGTGACAGCCGTTGCTGCTCAGTTGCGTGTCGCTCGGCGCCAGCGTGCGACGCGGATCATCCGCAGCACCGCAGGTAGGTTGACGCATACGGTCATTGACCGCTTCGCGCACAAAGCGTGAATCCTCCAGAACCGCGCTGGCGGTGCTGGCGTGGATTTCCCCGGACAGGTTGTCGAAGGCCTGCCGCGCACCCGCCACACTGAGGTTGACGATTTCGTTCTGCAGTGCCGCGCCCGCCGGGCCGTTGCGCGTCAACGCCGAGGCGGTGCTGCGCTGGTTACCGGTGGCGGCGACGTCGGTGAACGAGTTGCCGTTGCGACTGACCAGCAGGTTTACCGCATCAGGGCTGTACACCAGCGTTGAGGAGAGGAACGCGTACTGCGGCAGATCGGCCGCGCTGAAGGTGCCAGTCACTCCACCGCCGGCAGTGATCAGCGAATACACGGTGTTGCCGGTGAACGGCGCCAGGCTGTTCACTTGCAGGCCACCGCTCAGGTTGGCTGTACCACCGACGGTCAGTGGCGTAGCGGTCGGCGAACTGACGGTCAGAGCCAACACGCCATCGGCGGCGTTGGTCAGGTTGCCGGCCACGCTCAGGTTTCCGTCACCACCACCGGAGGCCACTACCCCGTGGTTGACCACCGAACCGACGCTGCCGTTACCGCTCAAACCGGCGCCGTTGGCCACGGTCACTTGCCCGCCCAGAGAAGCCCGCGCCGCACGGCTGCCGACCTGCAGCACGCCTTGATCCACCGAAACAGTGCCACTGAACGGCTGATCACCGGTCAACAGCAAGGTTCCGCTACCGCGTTTGGCCAGCGCACCGGTACCGCTGAGGCGACCGTTGAACCTGCCATCGGCATTCTGCTGGAACACCAGCGCCGCGTTGTCGAGGATGTTGCCTTGCAGGCTGGTGCTGTTACCGATCAGCGTACCGCCGCTGACGGTGGTGCCACCGCTGTAGGTGTTGGCACCAGTGAGAATCAACGTGCCGGCGTCGAGTTTCTCGATACCACCAGCGCCGATCAACGGCACATCGATTTGCGCGCTGGCACCGGCATTGACGCGGATCGGCGCCGGTGTACCGCCCGCGCCATTGACCGGCGTCAGCGTGTCGCCGGCATCCGGCACCAGGCTGTAGCCGTTGACGAGGAACTGCAGCCCGGTGAAGTTCTGATTGCCTTGCACGGTGACCGTACCGCCCTGCCCGCCGAACACCGCGAACTGTCCACTGGAGCCTTGCGCCTGAGTGCCGGTCGCGTCGGTCCAGTTGGTGCCGGGTCCCCATACGCCGCTGCCACCACCGATGCTGCCATCCGGATTGGTTTTGCCACCGTTCCAGAACTGCACCTCACCCGGCGTACCCTGCACCAGCAGATTGATCTGATTGGCCAAGGCGGTTTGCAGGGTCAGGTTTGACGCTGAAACCGGCAGGCTGCCGAAGACCAGGCCGTTGTTGGTCAGGCTGCCGCCGTAGGTAAACAGCTGGTAGACACCGGTGCCGAAGCCGCCGGCATTGCTGATGTTCAACGTACCGTCGAGGGTCAGGTTGCCGGCGACGTTGACCACGGTGGTGGAGCTGGCGGCCGAGCCAAGGCTGAAATCCAGGTTGGTCCCCGACGACAACGCCAGCGAACCGACGGACAACGGCGTTGCAATGCCGCCGCCGGTCAGCGTCGCACCGTTGGCCAGTTGCACGGTGCCGGCGATCACGCCGCTGCCGCCGATGGCCGCCCCGCTGGCAACGTTGACGTTGGCACTGTTGAGCACACCGTTGACGTTCAGCGCACCAGCCTGCACCGCGGTGTTGCCGGTGAAGGTGTTGTTGCCGGTCAGCAGCAAGGCGCCGGCGCCGGTTTTGTTGAGGGTGCCGGCGCCCGTCAGATTGCCGGTGTAGCTGCCATCGCTGTTCTGCTCGAAGGTCAGCGCCGCGTTGTTGACGATGGCGCCCTGCAGGCTGCTGGTGTCGCCACGGGTGTTGCCGCCGTTCAACGTGGTGCCGCCGCTGTAGGTGTTGGCGCCGCTGAGCAGCAGGTCGCCACTGCCGTTTTTCACCAGACTGCCGCTGCCGGTGATCGCACCGATCAGCGTGGTGTTCTGGTTGCCGGCCAAGGTCAGTTGCGCCCCCAGGTTGATGGTGTTGGCCAGTTGCAGCGCAGAGGTGCTGTCGAGCGTTCCGTTACCCGACACATTCAGCGCGCCGCTGCTGATCGCACTGTTGTTGCCCAGGATCAGCGAGCCGCCGGACAGTTGAGTACCGCCGCTGTAAGTGTTGCTGCCATTGAGGGTCAGGCTCGATGCGCCGGTCTTGATCAGACTGCCGCTGCCGCTGACCACCCCACCGAGAGTCAATGCATTGGAGCCGGCGACGGTGAGTCCGCCGTCGAGCACCACCGCGTTGGCCAGGCTGACGGCGGTGTTGCTGTCCAGCGCGGTGCCGTTGGCAGCGGTCAACACGCCAGTGCCGAGGGCGGCGTTGTTGCCGACCACAATCTTGCCGCCATTGAGTGCGGTGCCACCGGTGTAGCCGTTGGCGGCGTTGAGCACCAGGGTGCCGGTGTCGTATTTGCCCAGTGTGCCGGCACCGTTGAGCGCCACGCCCACGGTCGCGGTGACGTTCGGATCGACCCGCACGGTGGCATTGCCCAGCGATCCGTTGACCAGATTCAGCGAACCGGCCGTGCCGTTCTGCAGGCTGTAGCCATCGGTGACGAACTGCATGCCGGTGAGGGTTTGCGCGCCGTTCACCGTGACGGTGCCCGCTGTGCCCTGGAACACCGCGAAGTTGTTGGTCCAGGCCTGATTGGTGGTGCCGTTGACGTCGGTCCAGTTGGTGGTGCCGGTGCCCCAGGTGCCGCTGCCGCCATCGACCGAACCGTTGGCGACCAGTTGGTTGCCGTCCCAGAACTGCACGGTGACGCCCGGTGCGGTGACCAGCAGGTTAATCTGGTTGGCCAGCGCGGTTTGCAGGGTCAGGTCGCCCGGCGTGACGCTGCCCGGCACGGTGCCGATCAGCATGCCGTTGTCGGTCAGGCCACCGGTGTAGTTGATCAACCGGTACACGCCGCTGCCGAAACCGCCGATGTCGCTGACGTTGAGGGTACCGTCCAGGGTCAGGTTGCCGCCGACGTTGACCAGCGCGTTGCCGCCACCGGAGACCGGTGTGCCGAGGCCGACATCGAAGTTGGCGTTGGCGTTGAACACCAGCGAATTCACCGAAAGCGTGCTGCCGGTGGCGCCCGCCAGATGACCGCCGTCCGCCACGGTCACGGCCCCGCCGAGCGAGCCGCCGCCGGTCAGGGTGCCGCCGCTGTTGACCAGCACACTGGCACTGTCCAGCGAGCCGCTGACGTTCAAGGTCCCGGCGTTGACCGTGGTGTTACCGGTCAGGCTGTTGAGGCCGGTCAGGGTCAGCGTGCCGGTGCCGAGTTTGCTCAACTCGCCGGTGCCGGTGAGCACACCACCGAAAATGCTGCTGGCGTTGTTGCCGCCGATGCTCAGTGTGTTTCCGCCACCGATCAGTGCGGTACCGCTGCCGGTCAGGCTGGCGAGGCTGCCCGAACCGCCGAGGTTCAGCGTCGCGGCATTGCCGAGATTGACCCCGGCGTTGCTGCCCAGCGCCGAGTTGCCCAGGGTGGTCAGGCTGCCGGACTGCACGTCGAATGTGCCGCTGAAGCTGTTGTTGCCGGACAGCGTCAGGTCGGCCAGACCGTTCTTGGTCAAGGTGCCCGCCCCCGCAATCACGCCGCCCAACGTCAGGTTGTTGTTGCCGGCCACGCTCAGGTTGGCATTGACGTTGATGTTGTTGGCCAGCACCAGTGGCGCCGTGGTGTCGAGGGTCGAAGCGCCCGCCACGGTCACCGCGCCGGAGCCCAGGCCCGACGAGGTGCCGAGGGTCACGGTACCGGCGTTCAGCGTGGTGCCGCCGCTGTAGGTGTTGATGCCGTTGAGGGTCAGGTTGGACGCGCCGTTCTTGATCAGACCGCCGGTGCCGCTGACCACGCCGCCGAGCGCTACGTCGCTGCTGCCGGTGTTGGTCAGATTGGCGTTGAGCACTACGTTGTTGCCGAGCGACGCCGACGTGTTGCTGTCCAGCGAGGACGCACCGGCCACGGTCAGGTTGCCCAGGCCCAGAGCGCCGTTGCTGCCGGCGGTCAGGGTGCCGGCATTGAGGGTAACGCCGCCGAGGAAGTTGTTGGCACCGCTCAGGATCAGGTTGGCCGCGCCGTTTTTGGTCAGGCTGCCGGCGCCATTGATGGCCCCGCTCAGCGTCAGATCGTTGCTGCCGACGATGCCGAGGTTGCCCGCCAGATTGATTGCATTCCCCGCCGTGAAAGCACCGCTGGCATCCAGGGTGGTGCCGTTCGCCGCGTTCAGGGTGGCCGAACCCAGCGCGCTGTTCGACGCCAGAACCAGTCCGCCCGCATTCAACGCCACTGGCCCGAGGAAGGCGTTGTTGCCGCCGAGGGTCAGGCTGGCCGAGCCGTTCTTGATCAAGCCGCCAGTGCCGGAAATGACACCGTTGAGGGTCAGCGCATTGCTGCCGAGCACGGTGAGGTTGCCATTCAGCGTGGCCGCGTTGGCCAGGGTCACGGCGGTGTTGCTGTCCAGTTGCGTGCCGGCGTTGGCGATCAACGCGCCAGTGCCCAGTGCGGTGTTGCTGCCGACCACCAGGGTGCCGCCGTCCAGTTGTGTGCCACCGGTGTAGCTGTTGGCGCCGTTGAGCACCAGGGTGCCGGCGTCGAGTTTGTTGAGGATACCGCTGCCGTCGATGTTCACCCCGACCGTGGCGGTCACGCCCGGATCGACCCGCATCGCGGTGGTGCCGCCTGTGCCGTTGACCGCGGTCAACAGCCCCGAGGAACCATTCACCACGTTGTAGCCATCGGTGAGGAACTGCATCCCGGTGAACAGTTGCGTGCCGTTGACCGAAACGGTACCGGCCGTACCCTGGAACACAGCGAAGTCGCCGGCCCAGGTCTGGTTCAACGTGCCGTTGGAATTGGTCCAGTTGGTCCCCCCGGCATTCCAGGTGCCGCTGCCGCCATCCACTGTGCCGTTGGGGATCGTCTGGCTGCCGTCCCAGAAGCGCAGGTTGGTGTTCGGCGCCGACACGACCAGATTCACCTGATTACCCAGGGTCTGCACCAGGATGTCGCCGAGGCCGTAACCCACCGGTACACCGGCCACGGTCAGGCCGTTGTCGGTCAGTGCGCCGATGTAGTTGAACAAGCGATAGACACCGACACCGAAACCGCCGGCATCGGTGACGTTGAGATTGCCGTCCAGGGTCAGGTTGCCGCCGATGTTCATCAGCGACGTGGTCGATGGCGTGGCGAGGCTCGCGTCAACATTGCTGTTAGCGGTGAGAATCAGTGACGAGGCGGACAAGGTATTGCCCGAGGACAACGCCAGATGACCGCCGCTGTTGACGGTGATGACGCCCAGCGCCGAACCGGTGCCCGTGAGGGTCGCGCCGTTGTTGATGTTGAGCTGGGTGCTGGCCAGCGATCCGGTGAGATTCAACGTACCGGCGTTGACGTTGGTGTTGCCGGTGAGGCCGCTGCTGCCGGTCAGATTCAGCGTGCCGGTACCGACTTTGGTCAGCGCACCGCTGCCACCGAGGTCGCCGTCGAACGTGCTGGTGCTGCTCACGCCACCCACCGTCAGGGTGTTGCCACCAGCGATCTGCACACTGCCGCTGCCGCTCAGCCCGTTGAGGCTGGTGCTGCTGTTGAGATAGAGATTGGCACCGGCGCTGATATTGGCGCCGGAGGTGTTGCCGAGTGCCCCGCTGCTCACGGTGGTGACGCTGCCGGAGGCGATGTTCAGTGCACCGGTGAAGGTGTTGTTGCCGCTGAGCGTCAGGTCGCCAAAGCCGTCCTTGGTCAGGCTACCTGCACCATCGATCACACCGCTGAGGTTCAGGGTGTTGCTGCCGGCCAGGGTCAGGCCGGCGTTGAGGGTGATGTTGTTGCCGACGCTCATGCCGGTGCTGGTGTCCAGCGTCGACGCACCACCGACGGTCAGACCGCCACTGCCCAAGGCAGCGGCCGAGCCCAGTGTCAGCGTACCGGCATTGAGAGTGGTGCCGCCGCTGTAGGTGTTGGTGCCGTTGACGGTCAGGTTGGCCGCGCCGTTCTTGATCAACTGGCCTGCGCCGCTGACCACGCCACCGAGGGTCAGGTCCTGGGTACCGCCGACGCTCAGCGCCGCATTGAGCACCACCGCGTTGGCCAGGCTGACCAGCGGCGAACTGCTGTCGAGCGTTGCCGCACCGCCGACGGTCAAGGCACCGGTGCCCAGTGCGGAGCTGTTGCCGACGGTCACTGTACCGGCGTTTAGCGTGGTGCCACCGACGTAGGTGTTGGTGCCGTTGAGGTTCAGATTTTCCGCGCCGTTTTTCACCAGGCTGCCGGCTCCGGCGACGGTCCCGGTGAGGGTCAGATCCGCGCTGCCGCCGATGTTCATCGCACCGGCCAGGTTGACCTGGTTGCCCAGGGTTACGGCGGTGTTGGTGTCCAGCGTGGTGCCAGCCGCTGCGTTCAATGCGCCGCTGCCGATCGCGGTGTTGCTGCCGACAATCAACTTGCCGACGTTGAGTGCGGTGTTGCCGAAGTAGGTATTGGCGCCGTTGAGGATCAGGTCGGCCGGGCCGCTCTTGATCAGGCCGCCAACCCCGGCAACCACGCCGGTAAGGGTCAGCGCGTTGCTGCCACCGACCGTCACGTTGCCGCCGAGGTTGACGTTGTTGGCGAGGCTGGTCGCGGTGCCGGCATCCAGCGTGGTGCCGTTGGCGGCGTTGAGTACGCCGCTGCCGAGGGCGGTGTTGGAGCCGACGATCAGCGTCCCGGCGTTTAGCGATGTAGCGCCGCTGTAGGTGTTGTTACCGTTGAGAGTCAGGGTCGAGGCGCCTGTCTTGATCAGGCTGCTACCACCGCTGATCACTCCACCGAGGGTTAGCGGGTTGGCGCCGCCGGCAGTAAGGTTGGCGTTCAGCGCAATCGCGTTGTTCAGTGTCACGTTGGCGCTACTGTTGAGCGTTGCGCCCGCCCCGCCTACGGTCAGCGTGCCGGTGCCGAGTGCCGCGCCGTTGCCGACGGTCAGGCTGCCGTCGTTGAGCGCGGTGCCGCCGGTGAAGGTGTTGGCGCCGTTGAGGGTCAGGTTGGCCGTGCCGTTCTTGATCAACTGACTGGCGCCGCTGAGCACGCCACCCAGAATCATGCCGTTGCTGCCGCCGATGGCCAGGTTGCCGTTGAGTGCAACGTTGTTGTTCAGGATGACCGAGGTGTTGCTGTCGAGAGTCGCGGCATTGGCGACGGTCAGGTCGCCGCTGCCCAGCGCGGCGGCATTGCCGACGGTCAGGGTGCCGGCGTTCAGGGTGGTGCCACCGCTGAAGGTGTTGGCGCCGTTGAGAATCAGGTTCGCCACGCCGTTCTTGGTCAACCCGCCGCTGCCGCTGACCACACCGCCAAGGGTCAGGTTGGCATTGCCGGCGATGTTCAGATTGCCGCCGAGGGCGACGGCGTTGCTCAGCGCCACGCTGGTGCTGGCGTCGAGGGTGGTGCCCGCTGCCGTGGTCAGTGCGCCGGTACCGAGCGCAGTGTTGGAGCCGACGATCAGCGTCCCGTTGTTCAGCGCGGTGCCGCCGGAGAAGGTGTTGTTGCCGCTGAGGGTCAGGTTCGCGGTGCCGTTCTTGATCAGGTTGCCGGCGCCACTGATGACGCCACTCAAGCCCAGCGCCTGAGTACCGCCGATGGTCAGCCCGCCCGCCAGCGCCACGGCGTTGGCCAAAGTCACCGCCGTGGTCGCATCCAGCGTGGTGCCGGCCGCCGCATTCAGTGCGCCCGTGCCGAGGGCGGTGTTGCTGCCGACGAGCAAACTGCCGCCGTTGAGCGCGGTGGCGCCGCTGTTGGTGTTGTTGCCGGTCAGGGTCAGGCTGGCGCTGCCGCTCTTGGTGATCGCCCCGGTGCCGGACACGACGCCGGCCAGGGTCAGGGCATTGCTGCCGAGCACGTTCAACGTACCGGTGATACCGACGTTGTTGGCCAGGGTCACGTTGCCGGTGCTGTCGAGGCTGGTGCCGTTGCTGGTGTTGAGTACACCGGTGCCCAAGGCGTTGTTGTTGCCGACGCGCAAGGTGCCGGCACTGAGGCTGGTGGTCCCGGTGTAGGTGTTGATGCCGTTGAGGGTCAGGCTGCCGCTGCCGGTTTTGGTCAGGTTGCTGGCGCCGCTGATCACCCCGCCCAGAGTCAGCGCACCGGTGCCGGTCGCGGTCAGGGTGCTGTTGAGCGTGATCGCGTTGGCCAGCGAAATCGGCGTCGTTGCCGAGATGCTCGAAGCGCCGCCGACCGTAATGCCGCCAGTGCTGAATGCCGAGTTGTTACCCACAAGCACTGTGCCGCCGTTGAGCACGGTGTTGCCGGTGTAAGTGTTGATGCCGTTGAGGTTGAGCTGACCGCTGCCAATCTTGGTCAAGCCGCCAGTACCGGAAATCACGCCGTTCAGGGTCGTGCCGTTGATGCCCTGCAGGGTCAGGCCACCGGCGCCTAGATTGATCTGGTTGGCCAGCGACAAACCGGCATTGCTCGGCTGCAGGATCCCGCCGTTGGACGTCAGCACGCCACTGCCGAATGCCGCGTTGTCGTTGAACTGCGCGACACCGCCATTGAGCGTGGTCGCACCACTGACCAACGGCCCTTGCAAGGTCCAGGTGCCGCTGTTGAGGGTCAGGTTGTTGAAGTTGACGTACGTCGCGCTGGACGCCGTGCCGGTCCCGGTGGTGCCGCCGCCGAGGCCGATCGGGTTTTGCAGGATCAGCGTGTTGGTACCGGCCGCGCCGCCATCGATCGTCCCGGTCGGAGCGAAGGTCAGGTTGATGCCGATCAGGCCACCGAGGCCGACGGACACTTGCACACCGTCGCCGACGTTAACGCTGGAACCTGTGATCGCGTAGAAGGTGTTGGTACTGCCCGCCCCCATCGACACGCCGCCAGTGATGTTACCGGCGTTGGTGAAGGTGTTGCCCGCCACCGACGTCTCGAACGCGATCCGGCCGTTGATCGTGCCGCTGGCACTGTTGGTCATGTTGACTTGCGAACCGCCATACACCCCGACCACTGGCGTATCGGCCAGGGTGATGCCGCCGACCGACAGCCCGGTCGAGGTAATCGTGCCGTCGTTGGTGATGGTCGTAGTGCCCGACACGGAGTTGTTCACGCCAATCCCCAGACCGTCGATGCTGGTCAGGTTGAGGCCGAGCAACATGCCGGTGCCGCGAATGATCCCGGTGGTGTTGTTGACGATGCTTACCGTGCTGGTCGCGCCGGTGCCGATGAACGCACCGCCACTGAGGATAGAAACCAGGCCCAGCAAGGCAGGATCGAGGGTGCCGGAGTTGTTCAGGTTGATGTTGGCCCCGGTCAGGTTGATCACCTTGCCGCCCAGGGTCGCGTTCATCTGCGCCCCGGAGCTGACGTTGACCGTCAGCCCGCTGGTCGCACTGCTGTAGTCGTTGAGAAACAGCGGCAGCGTCGGAACACCCGAACAGGTAATCGTGGAGCCTGCCGCCGAGCAGGTGGCGAACGCCTGCTCGCTGACACCACCGAACAGTAGCCCGGCGACACTCAGATGCACGGCAAGGGACAGTGGGGAAAAGCGCGAAACGAGGGCGACACCAAACCTTGATTCCACGGGCTACTCCTTTCGTGGCCGATTTCGTCCTTGAAGGCGTGCAACGGCGGCGAGATACCGCACACGTATCAAGCGTATGACGGTCATCAGATAAACCGTCTATTCCAGACACACGCTAGTTGATGCCCTGCGATGGGGCACCGGTTAAATAGTGTTAATACTTTTGTGCGATAAGGCCCTGCTTGGATACTTCCAGCCGTTCTGAGCAAGGGGTTGGGGGCTTTTTCAGGCGCCAGACAGAGGGATCTTCAACGCTTTCGCGTTCTGCCCCCGGAAACAAAAAACCGCCCTGGCGGGCGGTCTGAGTGCTTCGGCAACGATCAGAAGCTTTGGCTGAAGCTGATGCTCATCGCGCTGTCGTGGCTGTCGCTGGACACCTGGCCCGAGTAGCCGATGCCGAGTTTGCCGGTCGGGGTGATCTGGAAGTCCACACCGGCCTCGAGCAGCGCGCTGTCTCTGGCAATCGGCGCGCCCTGGGTGCTGAACGAAGCGCCGCCGTCGATGAAGGTCAGGTCGGCATCAGGCTGGGTATCGCCATAGGCATGCCGCCAGCCGATGGCCGCTCGCGGGGTCAGTTGACTGCCGTTGGCCAGTGTCACCAACTTGCCGATACGCACACCGAGGGTCGAATAGGTGATGTCCTGATCGGCATCGCCCTTCAGCCGCCCCATTCCACCTTTTTCCCTGGCGGTGTCGCTGTCGTAGTTGACGTAAGCCAGACCGGCGAACGGTTCGATGGCCACACCTGCCGCATTGATGGCGTAACCCACTTCACCGAACACCTGGGCACTGCGGGCATCGTAGCGAGCCTTCAAGCGGTCATTGTAACTGCCGACGTTGACTTCACGTTTGGTGTCGAGACGGTGCCAGCTGTAGGCGGCGCCAAGTCGCACTGCCAGGGCATCGAACTGCGAATTCAGGTAAGTCGCCAGGTGGTAGCTGTCGACCTTGGCATCGGAGTTTCGATCATGGGCATTGAGATTGCTGCGGGTGTAGCCGGCCGCCATACCGGCGCGCCATTGCTCGTCCAGTTGCTTGTCGGTGCCGAGCATGAAACCGCTGAGGCTACGATCGACACTGGCCGTGTTGCTGTCGCCGCCCATATCGCCCCATGCGCCAATGGCACGGGCCCAGCCGACCATTTCACCGTGACAGCCGTTGCTGCTCAATTGGGTATCGCTCGGGGCCAGCGTACGGCGTGGATCATCCGCAGCGCTGCAGGTTGGCTGGCGCATACGGTCATTGACCGCTTCACGCAGGAAACGCGAATCCTCGAGAACCGCACTGGCGGTGCTCGCATGGATCTCCCCGGACAGATTGTCGAAGGCCTGCCGAGCACCTGCCACGTTGAGGTTGGCGATTTCGTTCTGCAACGCCGCGCCCGCCGGGCCATTGCGCGTCAACGCCGAGGCCGTGTTGCGCTGGTTCCCGGTAGTCGCAGCGTCAGCGAACGAGGTGTCGTTACGGCTGACCACCAGATTCACTGCGTTGGCGTCATACACCAGCGCTGTATTGAGGAACGTGTACTGCGGCAGATCGGCCGCGCTAAAGGTGCCAGTCACTCCACCGCCGGCAGTGATCAGCGAATACACCGTGTTGCCGGTGAACGGCGTCAGGCTGTTCACTTGCAGGCTTCCACCCAGCGCCGCTGTACCACCAACGGCCAGAGGTGTAGCGGTCGGCGAACTGACGGTCAGGGCCAACACGCCGTCGGCGGCGTTGGTCAGGTTGCCGGCCACGCTCAGGGTGCCGGCCTCGGCACCCGAAACCAGCACACCGTGGTTGACCACCGAACCGACACTGCCGTTACCGCTCAAGATTGCGCCATTGGCCACGCTCACTTGCCCGCCCAGGGAGCCCCGCGCCGCGCGGCTGCCGACCTGCAGCATGCCTTGATCCACCGAGACCGCGCCGTTGAACGGCTGATCGCCGGTCAACAGGAAGGTCCCGGTACCGCGTTTGGCCAGCGCACCGGCTCCGCCGAGGCGACCGTTGAAGGCGCTGCTGGCGTCGTTGCTGCCGATGCTCAAGGTGTGGCCAGCGCCGATCAATGCAGTGCCGGAGCCGGTCAGTCTGGCCAGATTCGCCGAGCCACCCAGATTGAGCGTCGCAGGCGCTTCAAGGTTGAGACTGGCGCCGTTGCCCAGTGCCGAGTCGCCGACGGTTGTCAGGCTGCCGGCCCGGAAATCCAGGAGACCACTGAACGTGTTGGCGCCCGTCAGTTTCAGATCAACTTTGCTCAGATGGGTCAACGTGCCGGTGCCGGCAATCACTCCGTTGAAGACCATACCGTAGGTCAGATATTGACTGCGAGTCACCGTCAGGTTGGCGTTGAGGTCGATGTCGTTGTCAAAAGTCGTCGGATTACCCGATTCAAGACTCGAATCACCGCCTACGATCAGCTTGCCAGTGCCCAAAGCACCGGAAAATGCGCTCAGCGAGCCGCCATTCAACGTGAGGCCACCGGTCCAGTTTCTGGCCTCAACGATGCTCAGTCTGGACGAACCGTTTTTGATCAGCCGACCGCTGCCGCTGACGTCGCGCAGAAATGTCGGTACGTCGCCGGGGAGCGTCAGGTCAGCGTTGAGCACCAGGCGGTTGGTAAGCTCGACCCGATCAATAGCGGTGAGAACCGATGCGCCGTTGACAACGATAGGCCCTGGGCCCGTAGAGCGATAGTCTTGCAGAGTCAGTGTCCCGCCATTCAACACCGTTCCACGGAAGGAGCTGTTACTTCCGATCAACGTCAGGTTGCCTGTACCGTCCTTGATCAGGCCACCCTCGCCAAGGATCATACCGCTCAACGTCAGATCGTTATTGCCAAGCAGGTGCAGGTCGCCTGTGAGGTACATCGTATTGCCGATATTCAAGCCACCCGTCGTTTCCAGCGTGGCGTCATTCGCCACTTTCAGGGCGCCGGAACCCAGCGCCGTGTTCGAGGCCAGAAGCAGGCCACCGGCATTCAACGTCACCGGCCCAAGGAAGTTGTTATTGCCGGCGAGCGTCAGGACGGAGGCGCCATTCTTGGTCAGCCCGCCTGTGCCACTGATAACGCCGTTGAGCGCAAGGTCGTGATTGCCGCCCACTGTGAGGTTGCTGTTGAGAGTGATCGCGTTGTCCAGCGCGACGGCCTTGTTGCTCTCCAGTTGCGTGTCCGCATTGGCGACCAGTGCGCCGCTGCCCAGCGCCGTGTTGCTGCCGACCACCAGCGTGCCGCCATCCAGTCGGGTTCCACCGGAATAACTGTTGTCGCCGTTGAGTACCAGCGTACCGCTGTCGACTTTATTGAGAATGCCACTGCCGTTGATGTTCACACCAATCGTTGCGGTCACCCCCGGATCGACCCGCATCACCGTAGTGCCACTGAAGCCGTTGACAGCGGTCAGTTGCCCCGCTGTGCCGTTCACCAGGTTGTAGCCATCGGTGAGAAATTGCAGACCGGCGAACGGTTGTGTGCCATTGACGGACACCGTGCCGGCCGCGCCCTGAAAGATGCCGAAGTCGTCACCCCAGGACTGATTGAGCGTGCCGTTGGAACGGGTCCAGTTCGTGCCGCCGGCGCTCCACGTGCCACTGCCACCGTCCACCGTTCCATTGGCGATGGTCTGGCTGCCGTCCCAGAAGCGCAGGTTGCTGTTCGGTGCCGCGACCACCAGATTGATCTGGTTACTCAGCGCCTGCACCACCATGTCGCCGAGACGGTAACCCAAGGGTACGTCGGTCACGGTCAGGCCATTGTCGGTCAGCGTGCCGGTGTAGTTGAACAAGCGATAGACACCGACGCCGAAACCACCGGCGTCTCTGACATTGAGGTTGCCGTCGAGGGTCAGGTTGCCGCCGATGTTCAACACCGGCGTGCTCGATGGAGTTGCAAGGCGCACATCGACATTACTGTCGGAATCGAGGATCAGTCGGCCTACGGACATCGTGGTGCCTGAGGACAATGCCAGGTGTCCGCCGTCGTCGATGTGCACCTGTTGCTGAATCGAACCACTGCCGGTCAGGATGGCGCCGCTTTTGACGTCAACCGAGCTGTTCAGCAATCCGCCGACGTTCAAGGTACCGCCATCGACAATGCTTGAACCATTATGAAAGTCGTTGTTACCGGTGAGCGTCAGGGTACCGGTGCCATCTTTGATCAAGCGAGACGTATGGATCTCGCCGTCAAAGGTATTGCTGACGTCATTGCCCACGTAAAGGCTGCCGTAGCCCGACACGTACACGTTACCGGCGCCATTCAGCCCGCCGAGAGAGAGATTGCGTTCAACGTAGAGATTGGTGCCGGCACTGAGGTTGACGATGGGATAGCTGCCGACCGCGCCGCCGTCATGCGTGTAGACGTTGCCGGAAACGATATTCAAAGGACCTTTGAAGATGTTGTACAGAGCCCCGAGCGTCAGATTGCCAGAGCCGGTCTTGGTCAGACCGCCGCTGCCGGATATCATCCCGCTCAAGATTATGTCGTTGCTGCCCTGCACGGTCAGGCCGTCGGCCCCGAGGCTGATCTCGTTGGTCAGTGTCAACCCGGCATTGCCGGCCTCGATAGTTCCGCCGTTGGAAGTCAGGACACCGTTACCGAACGTGGCGTTGTCATTGAACCGGGCAATACCGCCATTGAGGGTGGTGCTGCCGCTGACCAATGCCCCCTCCAAGGTCCAGTTGCCGCTGTTGACGGTCAGGTTGTCGAAGTTGACGTAGGTGGCGCTCGATGCCGTGCCGACACCGCTGGTGCCGCCGCCGACACCGGCCGTGTTCTGCAGAATCAGGTTGTTGGTGCCACCTGCGCCGCCGTCGATCTGCCCGGTGGGGGCAAAGGTCAGATTGACGCCTGCCATGCCGCCGAGCCCGGCACCACTCTGCACGCCATCACCGATTCCAACGCTGGAGCCGGTCACCGCAGTGAAGGTGTTGTGACTGTTCGCACCCAGCGAAACACTGCCATTGATGCTGCCGGCGTTGGTGAATGCGTTGCCACCCGCCGACGATTCGAACGCCACCCGCCCGGTAATCTGGCCTGTGGCGCCGTTGACCATGTTCACCTGGGAACCACCACCGTGTACCGCGACCACGGGAGTATCGGCCAGAGGAATGCCGGGCTGGACTCCGGTTGAGGTAATGGTGCCGTTATTGATAATTCGGGTGACGCCGCCCGCCGGGTTGACGACATTGATCGCCAGGCCACCGAGATCAGTCAGGTTCGGCCCCTGCACCATGCCGGTGCCACGGAGGATACCGCCGGCATTGTTGAGCACGTTGATCACGCCTGGCGCGCCACTCGCCCCCAGCAACAGAGCACCGCTCAATTGCGACATGGGGCCGGTGTACGCCGGGTCGATGGTGCCGGAGTTGTTCAGCGTGACGTTGCTTCCCGTCAGGGCTATCGCGGAGCCTCCCGGAACGGCATTCATCGCTGCGCCAGCATCGACATTTACCGTCAGACCGTTGGCAGCACTGGCGTAGGTGTTGAGGAGCAGCGGCAAGGTCGGCACACCGGTGCACGTCACGGACGAGCCGACGGTTGCGCAACTGGCGAACGCCGGTGCGCTGAAACCGCCAAACAGGAGTCCGACGACGCTCAGGTGAACAGCAAGAGAAAGGGGGGAAATACGTGATCCGAGGCCAACACCAAACCTTGCTTCCACAAACAACTCCCTATGTGGTCAATTTCGTCCTTCGAGGCGTGCGAAAGTAGGCAGATTCGACAGACTAATCAAGCAGATCTCTAACATTCAGCAACAGTTTCCCATCCGAATCCAAGCGATACCCCACTTTCAAAAATCAAAGCCATTGCGAACTTTTTCAGTTTTCAACTTTGATAATTGGTACGGCTTGTGCAAACGTTTGCGAAGCGTCAATGCCGCCACTTTCGTAACACACCCGTACAGGCCCGCCGCTCCGGGCCTTGATCCGCAAAAAGGACTTTGAATGCACGTTTCTTCCTGCCACCGCCGTCGCGGTGTGCGCACCTTTGCTGTTTCCCTGCTACTGACCGGCGTTACCGGAGTTCTCAGTCAGACCACGCTGGCGCAGCCTGCCCTGCCTGAGGAATCCGCCCAGGGCGAAGCCCTCAGCCCCGAAGCCAGTCCGCCGAAAAAAGGCGCGTACCTGTCGGACTGGTACAACCAGGACCTGATGCTGATCGGCAGCAAGGACATCAGCTTCGGCCCGCAGCCGGCCGATGATATTTACCTGGAATACGAGTACTTCGGGCGCAAGGGTCCGTTCGAGCTGTACGGCTACATCGACATTCCGAAGATCTTCAACATCGGCAACAGCCACGACAAAGGCGTGTGGGATCACGGCTCGCCGGTGTTCATGGAGCACGAACCGCGCATCTCCATCGACTACCTCGCCGGCCGCAGCCTGGCCATCGGGCCGTTCAAGGAATGGTACGTGGCGTTCGACTGGATCTACGACCACGGCAGCCGCAAGGAAAACCGCGCCAACACGCTGTACAGCGGTTTGGGTACCGACATCGACACCCACTCGCGGGTCAACCTGTCGGCCAACCTGTACGGGCGCTACCAGTGGGAAAACTACGGCGCCAGCAACGAATATTCGTGGGACGGCTACCGCGCGCAGCTGAAGTACATCGTGCCGATCGACAAATTCAGCAACGGCGCCTCGCTGACCTACATCGGCTTCACCAACTTCGATTTCGGTTCGGACCTGCACAAGGACAACCCGGCGCGCACCGCCAATGCCACGGTGGCGACCAATGTGTTGCTGTACTCGTTCACCCACCTGCGTTTCACCCTGGTCGGCCGCTACTTCCACAACGGCGGCAACTGGGAGGACGGCAGCGAGCTGAATTTTGGCGACGGCAATTTCCGCGCACGTTCCAATGGCTGGGGTTACTACGCCGGCATCGGTTATCAGTTCTGAATCCAGGAGCCATCATGAAAGCAATGACGCGTGTATCACTGGCCGCTGCGGCCCTGCTCTCTTCCAACGCTTGGTCGGGCGAGGCGCCGATTCAACCGAAAGTGGTGCTGATCACCATGTTCGCCCCGGAGGCGCAGCACTGGATCGATCGCCTCGAGCTCAAGCAGGAAATCCGCGTGCCGGGCCTGTCGGCCGAATACCCGACCATTCGCTGCAACACGCAGCAGGTGTGCCTGATGACCACCGGCATGGGCCAGACCAACGCCGCCGCCTCGACCCTGGCACTGGCGCTGTCGCCGAAATTCGACCTGCGCAAAAGCTACTTCCTGATTGCCGGGATTGCCGGCATCAGCCCCAAACACGGGACCATCGGCACCGCCGCCTGGGCCCATTACCTGGTCGAGTTCGGCACCCAGTGGGAGCTGGATTCGCGCGATGCGCCCTCAAGTTGGCCGACCGGTTACCTCGGCATCAACACGAAAGGCCCGAACGAAAAACCGCCGCTGGACTACAAGACCGAAGTCTTCGAACTCAACCCGAAACTGCAGGCCAAGGCCTTCGCCCTGAGCCACAAGGTCGAACTGAGCGAGAGCAAGGAATCGGCCGCGTGGCGCCAGAAATACCCGGCAGCGCCGGCCAATCAGCCCCCCGTGGTCACCCGTTGCGACACGCTGGCGGGCAACACCTGGTTCTCCGGCACGCGTCTGAGCGAACGCGCCGAGGTCTGGACCAAACTGCTGACCGATAACAAGGGCGAATACTGCACCACCCAACAGGAAGACAACTCCACCTACGAAGCCTTGCTGCGCGCCAGCCGCGAGGGCCTGGTGGACGTGCAGCGCCTGGCCGTGGTGCGCGCCGGCTCCGACTTCGACCGCCCGGCGCCGGGCGGCAGCGAAGTGGACAACCTGCTCAAGTACGCCGATCAGGGCGGATTCGTGCCGGCACTGGAAAACCTCTACCGCGCGGGTCATCCGCTGGTGCAGGACATCCTGAAAAACTGGTCGGCATGGGAGAACGGCGTCCCGCAATCCTGAGACCCCAAAAAACCGTGGGAGCGAACTCGCTCCCACGGTTTTGGGATGTCATGAAGAACAGAGACCGTCAGGGGATAAGAATAAATTTGTCGCCACTGCCCTGATTCACATCGGCATACCGCGCCAGCCCTTCGGCCAGCGGCGCTTCGACAAGCCCTTGCGGCAGCGGCAGCAGGTCTTCGTCGAAGAACCGGCCGAACTGCTCGAGCATCGCCGCGCAGGCTTCAACGCCGTACAGCAACGAGTTGATGCCGACCACGGAGCCGCCCTTGCGATACAGGGCCAGCGCTGGCAGTTGAACATGCCCGTCCACCGGCGCAGCGATGATCGCGATCCGCCCGAAGGTCGCCAGCGCCGCGACCGAGGCCGGCAGCCAGAAGCCAGTGGTGTCGAAAATCACATCGGCGCCGCCGCGATACACCGCGTTGACCTGCGCGCCCAGATCCTCGGGTTTATCCAGCTGAATTGTCTGATAACCCTGCGCCTGCAAATCCTTGACCTGCTCCGGCCGCCGCGCCGCTGCCAGCAACTGCGCGCCGCGCACTTTGGCCAGCGCCAGTGCCGCCGTCGCCACCGCCCCGCCGCCGATCACCAGCAAACGGGTTTCAGCGCTGACCAGACTGCGTTCCAGCGCATCCCACGCCGTGGTGTAAGGCACCCCGAGGCTCGCGGCCTGGGTGAAACTCAAATGCGAAGGTTTGTGCGCCACGCCGTTGGCCGGCAGTTTGACGAACTGCGCATGGGAGCCATCGGCGAAAAAGCCCAGCTCGCGCCCGGTGCCCCAGACCTCCTGACCGATCAGCGCCTGCGGACCTTCGACCACCACCCCGGCAAAGTCCCGACCGGGAATACGCGGCAGCGTGGTGTACGGAAAACGCCCGAGCACGTTCTTCACGTCGCTGGGATTGAGGCCCGCAGCCTTGATCTGCACCAGCACCTCGCCGGCGCCCGGCATCGGCGTCGGCACCTCGACGAAGCGCAGGGAGGAAAGATCGCCGGTCTTATCGAATTGCAGTGCTTTCATGGATATCTCCACCGAATGAAAAGGGATTCTCAGGACAACCAGCCGCTGACCAGTTGCCGGCCCAACGGCCACAACTGCTCGCCCGCCAGCATGCCCAACAGGCCGACCAGCGCGATGGCCGGTGGTGCCGGGGAACGGAAATCCAGCGCGCCATACAACAGGCCGACGCCCAGCCCGATGCCCAGGGAAATCAGGTAGTTCATGGGATCACTCCGCCACATAAAGAGAATGGGCAAAGTCTAGGGAAAGGCTAAGACCGATACCGGCCAAGGACTTCTGAATTTCGGCCAAATCAGCCTGGAAGCTGACCGGCACTGAACTGCGAAGGCGCCACGCCCAGTTCACGACGGAACATGTCGCTGAAACTGCTCGGCGAATAACCCAGCTCACGGGCTATCGCGCTGACCGGCACGCCCTGAATCAACTCCGCCACCGCCGTCGCCAATTGCACCTGACGCCGCCACTCGGCGAAGCCCATGCCCAGGCCTTCCTTGAACAGACGTGCGAGGGTACGCACACTGGCCCCGGCGTTTTCGGCGTGCTGCTCAAAGGGAATATCCAGCGACGGCGCCGCCATCACCGCCTGGCACAGACTCATCAGCCGCCGGTCGGCATCGTCCGGCAGCGGAATCTTCAACTGTGAACGCCTTGCGCGTTTCAGTTCCAGCAACGCCAGCCCGACCAGCGCCTCGTAATACTCGGCATCACCGCTGTCGCCCTGCGCCACCAGCCCGACAATCAACTCGCGCAGCAGCCCACCGACCTCGATCACCTGCACCGTCTCATCCAGCGTCGCCGCCAGCGCCGGGCGCAGGTAGATATTGCGCATCTGCAAATCCGACACCACGCGAATCCCGTGGGGTACGCCCGGCGGCAACCACACCGCCCGCTGCGGCGGCACCACCAACGCCTCGTGCGGCGTCTCGACCCACATCACCCCGCTCATCGCATACAGCAACTGCCCCCAGACGTGCTCATGGGGCTCGATGAACAACCCACGCGGATACGTACGCGCCAGCGGCTGCACCGGCACATCGGTATCACTCAGATCGGGGGGCGCAGCGAGGGCCATGGCGAACATTCATCGGGATTGACGAGAGCGCCATGGTAACCAGTGCGCCCCCTCGCTCGCCATTGATAGATACCGTCGGACAATCCGAGTGAATTTTCCCGCAGCCCAGCGATCCTTCTATTACCACAGGGAGGAAGATGGGCTTTATGAACAACGCAAAACTGTACGTCATCGATTACACCCTTCACGGCACGCCAAAGTCGTTCATTATCCGCTCGGACAAAATGGACAACACCGAGGCGTGGCACTGGGCAAGCTGCGACGCAGGGGTGGGTCGCATCCCGCGTTTCGGCCGGGAG
Organism: Pseudomonas fluorescens; assembly: GCF_012974785.1. Lineage (GTDB taxonomy): Bacteria > Pseudomonadota > Gammaproteobacteria > Pseudomonadales > Pseudomonadaceae > Aquipseudomonas > Aquipseudomonas fluorescens_BT. The sequence goes on from NZ_CP027561.1 coordinate 4,094,750, forward strand.
AAAGTGCAAAAGACCAGCAAGCCGATGGCGGAAAAATTCGGCGTGGAAAACGTCACCTGGCGACCGGCAAGCTAAGCTTTGGCGCAGGTGGGGACTATTTCGGGGGAACACACATGACAACCATCAACAGCCCGGCGCACCTGGACTACGGCCTGGACACCCTCTTCGGCCGCATCACCAAAAGCGTCGACTGCCCGGTTGGCCTGGAACCGGTCGAAAACGATCCCTTCCGCTTCGCCCTGCGCGTCCCGGCCCCCTTGCCGGAAGACCTTGAAAAGGCCAAGACCATCGTCGTCAACGTCGAAGGCCGCCGCCTGCAAGGCAACGTCCGCCACACCGAACGCCTGGACGACGACAGCCTGAAACTGGAAGTGGAGCCTGACTAGGCTCCACTTTTTCATGCAGTGCGTTATTTCGGGTGCGCGCAATGGCAACCCTTGCCAGAGCACTCCTCACCGCCCTTGTGGTGATGAGCGCAGGCCTCACAGCAATAGTGCTTGCCGTGCGCCACATAGGAATGCTCACCTTCCTTGATCTTGCAGCTACATCCCGGGCAATCGCATTTTCTATCGGCCATGGAACAGACTCCTTTGGTGGTGGTTGTCTGAGGCTGAAGGAACAAGCCGTGCTACCAGTGTAGAAGGTGAAAACAACCCAACAACCAAACCACTCACAACTCACCACTCCCCCTTCAACCATCCCCCCACCACTCACCACGATGAGCGTTAGCTCGAGTAAAGCTTTTGATCTCAAGGCCCGTCGGCAGGCTGAGTGGAGGGATTGATCCGGGGGTGGGAGCGCAGCGACCGTGCGGCGCAGCCGCATGCATCGAGAGGAGGTGCAGCGAAGCAAACCGTAGGCGATGCCCCCAGATCAATCCCGGAGCGAAGGAACCCGAGCCACAGCGAGGGCCGTACGTCAGGGCCCAAGACCTTTGGTTACTTTGGGGCGTTTGCCAAAGTGACTCGCTGTAAGAGCGAAACCGCCAGCCGCAACCCCCGAAGAAACGGATATACACGCAAAACGAACAAGAGCCTGGTCGGCCCAAAGGCCGCCAAGTTCAAACAGCCTGACGCACGCTACTGCGATACATGAAAACCAGCGCCAGCCCCAAACAAACCATCGCCCAAACCCGACTCGAAGACAACTCAATAGCGGGATTCCCCAACCACCCAAAATTATCAATCAACATCCCCATCCCCAACTGCCCGACAATCACCGCCACCGTCGCCACAGCAGTCCCCACCCGAGGCACCGCCCCCACCATCACCATCATGTAAACCACACCAAACAAAGCGCCACTGAGCTGCCACTTCGGCACCTCAAGCAGACTCACCGCCTGAGCAGGCTCAAAAAACAAAATCAACAACCCCGTAGAAACCGCCCCCACCACGAACGTCAACAAACTACTGCGCAACACCCCAACGGTTTCACCCAGACGCCCATTGATCGCCGCCTGCACACTCAACACCGCACCGGCCAACACCACCACCGCCAACAAAATAACCAGACTCATCGCATCAACCCCGCGCAATCAAAACCAGTGCCGCCACAATCAACCCCAACGCCAGCCAGCGTTCGCCGTTGACCTTCTTGCGCGTAGCCCCGAACCAGCCGAAATGGTCGATCAGCACACTCTTGCCAACCTGCCCCGACAGAATCGCAATCATCGTCATGGCAATCCCGATATGCGGTGTGGCCAGGGTCAGCACCACCACATACATCGGCCCCAGAAATCCGCCGATCAACTGCCAGCGCGGCAGATCGGTCAGTGCCGGGCCCTTCTGTGGTCCCGCAAACAGCAACAGCAAAAACAGAATCGCCGAACCGACCCCGAAGATGCTCAAGGTCGCCCACAAGTGACCGACCTGCTCACCCAACGGCCCAAGCAACCCGGCCTCCACCGACAAGCCCATGCCGGCCAGAATCACCAGCGGCAGCAACAACAGGCGCAACCCCGGCTTGCTCACCGGCGCCGCCACACTGACCTCATCCAACGTCTGCATAACCCAAACCCGTACAAGTAAACGATGGCGCGGATTATCGGCTGGTGCAGCTGTGCGATAAATGGGAGCATCCGGACAACACTTTTGCGCAACTCGCACAGCAGGACACACAATGCACGGGCTTAACGAACTGGGATTCAAGGCACTCAGGCTGTTTGTGGCGGTGCTCGATCACGGCAGTTTTTCCGAAGTCGCCCGCCGCGAGGGCGTGGCGCCCTCCTCGATTTCCCGGCAGATCCAGTTGATGGAGCAGGCGCTGAACCAGCAATTGCTCTACCGCCACACCCGCGCGGTCACGCCGACCGAGGCCGGGCGCATGCTCGGCCACCACGCGCGGCTGGTGCTGGTGCAACTGGAGGAAGCCGAGCAGGCGCTGCAGGAACAGCAAAGCGAACCGACCGGACTGGTGCGGATCAACGCCCCGGTGGTGTTCGGCCAGCGCCATCTGACGCCATGGCTGGGCCGCTTGTGCGAGCGCTATCCGAAGCTGCAACTGGACATCCAGCAAACCGACCACTACATCGACCCGCTGCAGGAAGGCGCCGACCTGCTGTTTCGCATCGGCCCGTTGCACGACTCGAGCATGCAGGCGCGGATCCTCGCGCCACATCGCTTTCAGGTCGCAGCCAGCCCGGCGTATCTCGAGCGTTTCGGTACGCCACAGCAGCCCGCTGACCTCGCCCACCACCAGTGCCTGGCCTACAAGGGTGCGGCCGGCCAGCAGCGCTGGTTCTTCCGGCAGGATCAGGGCGAATGGACACCCTATTCGGTCAAAGGTCCAATCACTGGCAACCATGCGGACACCCTGACCCAGGCCGCCGAACAAGGCCTGGGGCTGGTGATGTTTCCGTCATGGCTGATTGGTGAAGCCGTGCGCGAAGGCACGCTGGTGCCGGTGCTGGGGGAGTATCAGGTGTCGAACAGTGTGGAGCCGCAGCAGATTGCGGTGCTGTGGCCGGGGAGCCGGCGGTTGTCGGTGAAGGTGCGGACGGTGATTGATTTCTTTGTTGAGTGTTTTGGGGAGGTTCCTTATTGGGATCGTCCCTGAAGATCAAAAGCCCCCTCACCCTAGCCCTCTCCCTGTATGTACCGGAGACATGGTGAACACATGTTCGGAGACATGGTGGACGGTTTTTAGATCCTCTTACCTGCCGTAACAATCTGCAAGTTCAAGTCGATTCGGGCGATACGATGTCTACTCCAGTAGACATCGTGGATGCCATCCTCCGCTGTTTCCCTGATCGCTATCGACAGCCCGTGAAATGCTTTTCCGATTGAGTATTCACGGTTCCTCCAGTAAATCTCGCCCTTCACCTGGACCTTTCTGACCACATCTCCGTCGGCGTATTCCGGCGCCATTTGCTGCTCCTGATACTCCCGAGGGCTGCTGCTGTAGCGAGTCGCCGGCACCTGCATATCCAGCGCTTGATGAGGACGTTTCTGGTTGTAGACATCACGCCAGATATCAAATGCCTGTTGTGCGCTGTTGAGGTCCGTGAAGTGCCGACCTTGCAGCACTTCACTCTTCAGGCTGCGGTGGAAACGCTCCAGTTTTCCCTGGGTCTGCGGATGATAAGGCCGGGAGTGACCTACCTTGATGCCCTGACCCATCAGCCAGACTTCCAGCGCGGTATAAACCCCAGTCTGGTCACCCCAGGGCGAACCGTTGTCCATCGTTATGCGCAAAGGCAAGCCGTAACGCCGAAAGACCCGGATTAGATGCTCCTGGACGGTGTCGCGCTGCTCATTGGCGCACGCGGCGATACACATCGAAAACCGCGAGTGATCGTCCAGTATCGTCAATGGATGGCAACGCCCCTGACTCAGGCTGAAATGGCCCTTGAAGTCCATCTGCCAGAGATCGTTGGGCGCTTCATGCTCGAACCGGATAAACGGTTTGATCTCAGCAGCCTTTGGATCAACGCGCGAATGACGCTGTAAAACTGCATGCACAGTACTGACGGAAGGCATCGCTAAACCTTTGTCTTCCAGCACGCGTTTGAGCTTGCGAGCGCCCCAAGCCGCGTACTCCTGACTCACGGTCAGAATCTGCTTCTCCACCTCGTCAGCACAACGTTTGGGGACGTCTTCGGTCGTCGTGACTGATTGTTCAGCCCCTCGGCCCTGATTTTTCAAACCTGCTGAGCCATTTGTAGGCAGTGCTTGGGCTGATGTTGAATCGACGGCAAAGCTGCCGAACATTGGCCCCTTCTTGCCGAGCCAAAAGCACGAATTCTGTACGTAGCTGCACGGTAGACACCTCTTCCCAAGACACAGGCCATCTCCTTCGCGATGAGCAATGTGTCTATTTAAAAGTGTCCACCATGTCTCCGAACACCTGTCCACCATGTCTCCGGTACATACACTCCCGGAGGGAGAGGGAACCGAACGGGGGAAATTCGAGAGATACGCCGACATGAGCGATCGGCTGTGAATCCATAATCGACACGATTTTTCAGGTCGATGTATGACGCAAGACACTGCGGTCAGTCCCCTCTCCCTCCGGGAGAGGGTTAGGGTGAGGGGGCCTTTGGGGGTCAGATCCGGAACTGCCCCACCAACTTCCCAAGCCGCTGCCCCAACTCCGCGAGACTGCGCGAAGTCTGCGCCCCCAACTGTGTCTCATCCGCCACGTTATCCACCGCCACCGCAATCTGATGCACGCTGCGGTTGATCTCTTCGGCCACCGCCGTCTGCTCCTCGGCAGCACTGGCAATCTGCGCGTTCATCGAGTTGATGGTCGCAATCAGATCCGCCATCGCATCCAGCGACGCCCCCGCCTGGTTGGCCTGCGCCGATGTACCGTCACCCGCTTCGCTGGAACGGCGCATCGCTTCCACCGCCGACTGTGTCCCCGCCTGCAAGCGATCAATCATCCCCTGAATTTCCTGAGTGCTGATCTGCGTGCGCGACGCCAGCGCCCGCACCTCGTCCGCCACCACCGCAAACCCGCGCCCGGCCTCGCCGGCCCGGGCCGCTTCAATTGCGGCGTTGAGCGCCAGCAGGTTGGTCTGCTCGGCAATCGAGCGGATCACCCCGAGCACGCCGACAATCGACGACACATCCTGCTGCAGACTATCGAGGGACACGCCACTGCTGCGGATGTCGTCCACCAGCGCATGAATCTGCTTGATGCTGCCGGCCACCACACGCTTGGCGGTCTGGCCTTCTTCGTCGGTCTGCTGCGCGGCGACGGCGGCGTTCTGTGCGCTCTTGGCGACTTCCTGGGCGGCAGCGGACATCTCGTTGATCGCCGTGGCGACCTGATCGGTCTCATGGCGCTGACGCTCCATGGCCTGATCGGAACGGTGAGCCTGATCCGAGACCTGCGTCACCAGCCCGGTCAGTTGTGTGGTCATCTCGGTAATTTGCCGCACCAGGCCGTGGATCTTGTCGACGAAACGGTTGAACGAGCCGGCCAGTTCGCCGAGTTCGTCCTGGCTGGTGATGCTCAGGCGCCGGGTCAGGTCGCCCTCGCCGGCCGCGATGTCATCGAGGTTGGCTTTCATCAGGGTCAGCGGGCGCAGAATGGTGTTGGCCAGCAGCAGCCCCGCTGCCGCGATCACCAGCAGCACCACCACCGCCACACCAACGATGCTCAGCACCACGCCTTGCATGCGTTCCTGAACCTGAGCCTGCACCAGCGCCACTTGCGCCTCGATGCCGTCGAGGTTGACCGACGTACCAACCGCCATGTCCCACTTCGCCAGGTATTCGGTGTAGCCGAGTTTCGGTACCAACACTTGCGCATTGCCTGGCAGCGGCGAGCTGTATTGCAGGTAATGAGTGCCGTCCTTCGCCACTTTCACCAGGTCGCGGTTGACGTAGACGCCGTTCGGGTCGCGGTTGTCCTTGAAGCTTTTGCCCACGCCTTCGGGATCGGTGGACTTGAACAGGCGCACGGTCTCGGAGTCGTAGCCGAAGAAGTAGCCGTCCTTGCCGTACTTGATGCCCGACAGCAGTTTGATGACTTGCGCCCGTGCGTCGGTGTCACCGGGGGCGGCGGCGGCGTAGAGCGGTTTGATGGTGGTCATGGCCACGGCGACATAGCTGGCCAGCGTGGCCTTGGCGTCACCGAGCAGGCGTTCGCGGGTCTGTTCGACTTCCTTGTGCGCCTGCTCCTGAAGGATGAACAGCGTGGTCAGGCTGATGACCAGCGCAAAGAGCAAGACCGGAAGGACGGCAAGGGACAGGACTTTAGCCTTGAGACTCAGGCGCATGGGGGCTCACTCTTTTGGTTTTATTGGCGTGGTTAAAGGCGTTAACGGCACGCGAAAGCAAAAGTTGAGCTTCGGATTAACCCGCACCTTGTGGGAGCCAGCCTGCTGGCGATAGCGATGTATCAGCCGCCCAATGTGCTGACTGATCCGGCGTCATCGCCAGCAGGCTGGCTCCCACAGGGGGATTTGTAGTGTTACAGGACCATCGCGGCCACCCAGCCAAACGCCAGCAACGGCAGGTTGTAGTGCAGGAAGGTCGGGACCACGGTGTCCCAGATATGATGGTGCTGACCGTCGATGTTCAGGCCGGAGGTCGGGCCCAGGGTCGAGTCAGACGCGGGCGAACCGGCATCGCCCAACGCGCCGGCCGTCCCGACGATGCAGACAATGGCAATCGGACTGAAGCCCAGTTGCACGCACAGCGGCACGAAAATCGCCGCCAGGATCGGCACCGTGGAAAACGACGAGCCGATGCCCATGGTCACCAGAAGACCGACCAGCAGCATCAGCAAGGCACCGATGCCCTTGCTGTGATTGATCCACGACGCCGAAGACTCGACCAGCGTCTGCACCTCGCCGGTGGCCTTCATCACTTCGGCGAAACCGGAGGCGGCGATCATGATGAAACCGATCATCGCCATCATCTTCATGCCCTCGGTGAACAGGTCATCCGTCTCGCGCCATTTGACGATGCCCGACGCCGAGAAGATCAGGAAACCGGCCAGCGCCCCGATAATCATCGAGTCCAGCAGCAACTGAATAATGAAGGCTGCGGCAATGGCGACACCGGCGATCACCAGGCTTCGCGGGTTGTACTGCACCGCCACCTGCTCGACCTGCTCGATTTTCCCCAGGTCATAGACGCGCTTCTTGCGATAACTGATAAAAGCAATGCCCAGCCCCACCAGCATGCCCAGCGCCGGAATGCCCATGGCATGGGTGACGTTGATGCCGCTGATGTCAACGCCACTGCGGGCAACGTTGGCCAGCAGGATCTCGTTGAGGAAAATATTGCCGAAGCCCACTGGCAGGAACATGTACGGCGTAATCAGGCCGAAGGTCATGACGCAGGCGATCAGCCGACGATCCAGTTGCAGCTTGGTCAGCACATATAAAAGCGGCGGCACCAGCAATGGAATGAACGCAATGTGAATCGGCAGGATGTTCTGCGAAGCAATCGCCACCACCCACAGCAGACCGATCAGCAGCCATTTGACGCTGCCGCCACCGGTCGCATGCTGACGGTCGACCATCGCCAGGGCCTTGTCGGCCAGCGCATGGGCCAGACCGGACTTGGCAATCGCCACGGCGAAAGCGCCGAGCAACGCGTAGGACAACGCCACCGTCGCCCCGCCACCCAGGCCACTGTTGAAAGCCTTGAGCGTGGCGTCGATACCCAGACCACCGGTCAGGCCACCGACCAGCGCACCGACGATCAACGCGATCACCACATGCACCCGGGACAGGCTGAGGATCAGCATGACGCCGACCGCAGCAATCACTGCATTCATTTCACTACCTCGAAAACACGACGGTAAAGCCATTCACCGCCAGACAGGATGAGTCCGGCCGGCAAGCCACGAGGGTCGCCAGCGGATTTGCATAGAGGGTCTTATTAGAAGGGCGCGCACTGTGCCGCAGCGCGGGCGCAGTGTCAAAGCGACTGGTCGTAACACTGTGTAACTTTCCATGATCAAGCCGCTGAACAGGGCATATCCGCCACAACATGCGTCAATTCGCCATATTGCATTTGCGCCATAAAGAAAGCCGAAACGCGGCCGTTACAGTGCAAAGTCTCAGATATTTATCGAATAAGGACGTTTCCATGTCGCTCAGACAACTTTCCATCCAATGGAAAATCACCCTGCTCGCCGGGCTCTGCCTGGCCGGTATCGTGACCCTGTTGGTGGGTCTTTCACTGTATCGCATGGAGCACAGTTCCGAACTGGTGAAAGCTTCGAGCATGGAAATGCTCACCGAATCGGCCCAGGCTCGCATCGAATCCCAGGGCGAAGTTCAGGCAGCGGGCATTCGCCAGCAGTTCATGGACGCCTATCAATATGGCCACGGCTTCTCGCGTCAGGTGCTGTTCCTGCGCGAACAGGCCGAGAAGCGCTTCCTCGATGCCTTCGACTTGCGCGAAGACATGACCCGTCAGGTGAAATCCGCGTTGCAGGCCAACCCGGAACTGCTCGGCCTGTCGCTGGTGTTCGAAGCCAACGCACTGGACGGCAAGGACGAACTATTCGCCGGGCAAAATGAATTAGGCAGCAACGACAAGGGCCGCTTCGCCCTGTACTGGTCGCAGCCGACCCCGGGCAAAGTGACCTCGATGGCCCTGCCGGAAAGCGACATGGCCGACACCAGCACCGGGCCCAGCGGCCAGGCTGCCAACGCCTGGTTCACCTGCCCGCGCACCACGCTCAAGCCGTGCGTGATCGAACCCTACTTCTATGTGATCGACGGGCAAAAGGTGCTGATGACCAGCATCGTGTTCCCGCTGATGGTCAACGGCAAAGTCATCGCCTCGCTGTCGGTGGACATCAACCTCAACAGCCTGCAAGCGATCAGCCAGAGCGCCAGCAAAAAGCTCTACGACGGCCAGACCGCCGTGAGCATCGTCAGCCCCGCCGGCCTGCTCGCCGGTTACAGCCCGGACGCTGGCAAACTCAGTCAGCGCCTCGACGCGGTGGACACCGCCAGCGGCGCCGAGCTGCTGCGTCTGCTCGCTTCGAGCCACACCGTCAGCAGCCTGCACAGCAACGCGCAACTGAAAGTGCTGTCGCCGTTCCAGCCGATTCCCGGCGGCCCGTCGTGGGGCGTGCTGCTCGATGTGCCGGAGAAAGTGCTGGTGAGTCGCGCCGAAGCACTCAAGCAACAACTGGATGCCAGCAACACCTCGGGCACCCTGATCGAACTGAGCCTGGGCGTGCTCGCCGCGCTGGTCGGCCTGCTGCTGGTGTGGCTGATGGCGCGCAGCGTGACCAGACCGATCCTCGGTGTGGCCCACATGCTGGAAGACATCGCCAGCGGTGAAGGCGACCTGACCCGTCGTCTGGCCTACGACAAGAAGGACGAGCTCGGCCAACTGGCCGGCTGGTTCAACCGTTTCCTCGACAAGTTGCAACCGATCATCGCCGAGGTGAAACGCTCGGTGCAGGATGCGCGCAACACCGCCGACCAGTCCTCGGCCATCGCCACCCAGACCAGCGCCGGCATGGAACAGCAATACCGTCAGGTCGATCAGGTGGCCACCGCGTCCCACGAAATGAGCGCCACCGCCCAGGACGTGGCCCGCAGCGCCGCACAAGCCGCCGAAGCGGCCAAGGATGCCGACCGCGCCACCCGCCAAGGATTGACCGTGATCGACCGCACCACCACCAGCATCGACCACCTCGCCGCCGACATGAGTGCAGCGATGGTGCAAGTCGAAGGCCTGGCCGCCAACAGCGAGAAGATCGGCACCGTGCTGGAAACCATCCGCGCCATCGCCGAGCAGACCAACCTGCTGGCTCTGAACGCCGCCATCGAAGCCGCCCGCGCCGGTGAGGCCGGTCGTGGCTTTGCGGTGGTCGCCGACGAGGTCCGCAACCTCGCCCGCCGCACCCAGGAATCGGTGGAAGAAACCCGCCAGGTGATCGAGCAGCTGCAAAGCGGCACCCAGGACGTGGTCGGCTCGATGGGCAACAGCCATCGTCAGGCTCAGGGCAGCGTCGAACAGGTCGGCCAGGCCGTGACCGCACTGCGCCAGATCGGCGATGCGGTAACGGTGATCAGCGACATGAACCTGCAGATTGCCAGCGCTGCCGAAGAGCAAAGCGCAGTGGCCGAAGAGATCAACAACAACGTGGCGACGATTCGTGATGTGACGGAGTCGTTGTCGGGACAGGCGAACGAATCGGCGCGGGTGAGTCAGTCGCTCAATAGTCTGGCGAATCAGCAGCAGAGTTTGATGGACCAGTTCCGGGTCTGACGCTCAAGCCCGCTCACCACAGCCTTGTGGGGGCGGGCTCATCGCCGAGGCAACTGAATCTCCACCTTCAACCCGCCCCACTCGCTTTCGCCCAACACCAGCACCCCGCCCCACGTCTCGACAATATCCCGCACAATCCCCAGCCCCAAGCCATGCCCGTCGGTCTGTTCATCCAGCCGCGTGCCCCGACTGAACACCTGATCGCGTTGCGCCTCGGGAATCCCCGGCCCGTCGTCTTCCACGCTCAATGCGAAGCCTTCGGCGGTTTCGACCACGCTCAGTCGCACCTCGGCATCCGCCCATTTGCAGGCGTTGTCCAGCAGGTTGCCGAGCAGTTCCAGCAGGTCTTCACGATCCCACGGCAATTGCAGTCCCGATGGCGCAACGTAGCTCAGCGCCAGATGTTCGCCGTGGATCATGTTCAACGTCGCCAACAACCCCGGCAGTTCCGTATCGCAATCGAACAGCGCCCCCGGCAGCGCATCGCCGGAAAGCCGCGCACGGTTGAGCTCGCGATTCAGCCGTTGCTGAACCTGCTCCAGTTGTTCCTTGAGGATCTTGCGCAACTCGGGATGGGCATCGAGCTTTTCGTTCGACGCCAGACTCAGCAGCACCGCCAGCGGGGTTTTCAGCGCATGCCCGAGATTGCCCAAGGCATTGCGCGAGCGCTTGAGGCTGTCTTCGGTGTGGGCCAGCAGATGATTGATCTGCGCCACCAGCGGCTCCAGCTCCGCCGGCACCTGCTCATCAAGCTGCGAGCGCTGGCCCTGCTGCAATTGGGCGATCTGTTCGCGAGCCTTTTCCAGTGGACGCAAGGCGCGATGCACGGTCAGTCGTTGCAGGATCAGGATCAGCAGCAACCCGGCCAAACCAAGACCCAGACCGATCTGGCGCATGCGCTGGAAGCTCTCGCGCACCGGGGTGTAATCCTGGGCCACGCTGATGGAGATCGACTGGCCGAGCCGTCGGTAATCCGAGCGCAGCACCAGCAGTTGCTGCCCGTCCGGCCCCAGTTGCAGGTTGCTGTGCAGGCCCGGCTGCGGCAGCAGCGGCAGGTCCTGATCCCACAGCGAACGCGAACGCCAGTGACTGTCGGCAAAGTCGATACGGAAATAATGGCCGGAAAATGGCCGTTGGTAGGCCGGCGACAGGTGTCGCTCATCCAGTTGCAGGCCTTGCGGGCCACGCACCAGCGCCACCAGCAGGCTCTCACTGTCATTGCGCAGGCCGGCTTCGAGGTAGCGCTGCAAACCCACTTCGAACAACCACAGGCTGGTTTGCGCCAGTACCACGCCGACAACCACCATCACGCTGATCAGGCCAAGACTCAAGCGGCGCTGGATCGATCTCACGAAGCCTGCCCGCCGAACAGATAACCCTGGCCGCGCCGGGTTTCGATCACGCTTTTGCCAAGCTTGCGCCGCAGGTGGTTGACGTGGACTTCAAGCACATTGGAATCGCGTTCGGTCTCGCCGTCGTAGAGGTGTTCGGCGAGGTGGCTTTTGGAAAGGATCTGCTCCGGGTGCAGCATGAAATAGCGCAGCAGGCGGAACTCGGCGGCGGTCAGTTGAATATCGGCGCCGTCACGCACGACACACTGTCGGCCCTCGTCCAGGTGCAGCCCTGCCGCCTTGAGCGTCGGCTGGTTGGCCTGCCCCTTGGAGCGGCGCAGCAGCGACTGGATGCGCAAGTGCAGTTCTTCCGGGTGAAAGGGTTTGGTCAGGTAATCATCGGCGCCGGCCTTCAGGCCTTCGATGCGCTCGGCCCAGGAATCCCGGGCCGTAAGGATCAGCACCGGCGTTGCCAGCCCGCTGGCGCGCCATTGCGCCAGCACTTCAAGGCCGGGCACGCCCGGCAGACCGAGGTCGAGAACGATCAGGTCGTACGGCTCGCTACGACCCTGATAGACCGCGTCGCGCCCGTCCGCCAGCCAGTCCACGGCATAACCCTGGCGTTGCAGGCCGGCGATCAGTTCATCGGCCAGAGGGACGTGGTCTTCCACCAGAAGCAAACGCATCGATCAATCTTCCTTGTCTTTCAGTAAACGGCCGGTGGCGGCTTCGAGATGGAGTTCGCGGGCCACCCCGTCGACGGTCAGCAACTCGACTTCGTAAATGTAGACGTCGTGCTTTTCTTCCAGCTCGACTTCCAGCAGTTTCGCGCCGGGGTAGCGATCCAGCGCGTTATGCAGCACTTGCTCCAGCGGCAGAATCACCCCCTGCTGGCGCAGGCGCAGGGCTTCGTCCTGATCGAGATCACGAGCCCCGGCCACTGAGCAGAAAATCAAAAGCGCCAACGCGGTTCGACCGGTGGCGCGAGCATTCACCTTCATTACGTATCCTGATGATCCTTGAGCACTTGCCCGCTGACCGCGTCCAGTTCCACATCCCACTCCACCCCCTGCGGGTCCCGCAGATCGACCTGGTAAAGGTACTTGCCGTACTTCTCTTTCAGTTCGGCGTCGGTAATGGTGGAGCCGGGATGCCGGGCCAGCGCCGTGGCATTGAGCTGCTCGAAGGGCACGATAGTACCAGCGTCGTGCAAACGTTGGGCTTCATCCGGGCCAAGATCCCGAGCGTGAGCCAGGCTTGCGCCCAGACCGATGAACGAGGCGAGGCTCAGAGCAGTCAGGGTTTTCATGGGGTCTCCGTGTTTTCAGTGCCGCTACGGACAGCACCATAACGGTGCGAACTTAACTGAAACTGAATGGCCATCACTGGGCCAGCTTCAGCAGGGCCGGCAACATGTGCTTATAATCTTTCGCTTGCTAACGATCGAGACCGGTATGACAGCCATCCACATCAAGTTCCCTTCCCTGACCCTCAAGGCCGGCCCACGGGCGATGGCACGCATTCGCGCCCAGGGTCTGAATGCTGCCGACGTCGGCACGCTGCCCGGTGCGGCCGGCGGGCCGAAGGCGCTGGGGATTCAGGGGCTGGATCTGGCGTTGTTCGGCGAGTGGCTACCGGCGGCTCCCCGTGAACGTTCGCTGATCGGTGCGTCGGTGGGCTCCTGGCGCTTCGCCAGCGCCTGTCTGCCGGACGCCGCTGAAGGCATTCGCCGCCTCGGTCATCTGTACACCGAGCAGAACTTCAACAAAGGCGTGACCATCAGCGACGTCAGCCGCAGTTCGCAGCGCATGCTCGATGACCTGCTCGAGGGGCGCGATGCGGTACTGCTCGACAACGCCCATTACCGCTTGAACATCATGGTGGTCAAAAGCCACGGCGGGCTGGCCGACGACCATCGTGCCCGGCTCGGATTGGCACTGGGTTCGGTGATCGCCGACAACCTGCGGGGTCGCGCACGGCTGTCGCGGCACTTCGAAAGGCTGATCATCCACGACCCGCGCCTGGCGCCGCCGGTGCATGCGCTGAACGATTTCCCGTCGCGCTTCGTCGCCCTCAATGCCGGCAATCTGCGTCAGGCGCTGCTGGCTTCCGGCTCGATCCCGATGGTCATGGAAGGCGTGCGCGACCTGCCGGGCGCCGGCGCCGGCACATTCCGCGACGGCGGCCTGCTGGACTATCACCTCGACCTGCCCTACAGCGGCGACGGCATCGTGCTCTATCCGCACTTCACCGACCGGGTGATCCCGGGCTGGTTCGACAAGACCCTGCCGTGGCGCAAAGCCTCGACCGAGCGCTTGCAGGACGTGCTGTTGCTCGCACCGTCGAAGGAATACCTGGCGCGCCTGCCCTACGGCAAACTCCCCGACCGCAACGACTTCAAGCGCTTCATGGGCGATGCACCGAGCCGGCAGAAATACTGGCGGGCGGCAATGGACGAGAGCCGCCGATTGGGCGACGAGTTTCTCGAACTGACTGCCAATGGTCGCCTCGCCGAGCGCTTGCTGACCCTTTAGTCAGCACAGCCCTGGACAAGCTGGTAAACTCGCCGCCTGCCCGAATTCGCTGCGGCGAACGCCATCTGAACAGAGCTGAAATCACTGTGGAAATCTTCAAGGAATTTACGTTCGAATCCGCCCACCGCCTGCCCCACGTACCGGACGGCCACAAGTGCGGACGCCTGCACGGTCACTCGTTCAAAGTGGCGATTCACCTGAGCGGCGACCTCGACCCGCACACGGGCTGGATCCGTGATTTTTCCGAGATCAAGGCGATTTTCAAGCCACTGTACGAGCGTCTGGACCACAACTACCTGAACGACATTCCGGGCCTCGAAAACCCGACCAGCGAAGTGCTGGCCAAATTCATCTGGAATGAATTGAAACCCCTGCTGCCGGAACTCAGTGCGATCCGCATCCACGAGACCTGCACCAGCGGTTGCATCTATCGCGGCGAGTGAATCCCGCGACAAAAAAACCACCGAGACCGGTGGTTTTTTTACGCCTATGCTTTTTGGCTCGAACCCGCCAAGAGGACAGGCCCCATGACGGACTGGCTGCTGGATCAGGTCTTTGAATTCAACGGGCGACAGATTCGCCACGGGGTGCGCGGCGACGGCCCGCCGCTGGTGTTCGTGCACGGCACGCCCTTCTCTTCCTACGTGTGGCACCGCATCGCGCCGCACTTTTTCGCCACGCATCGGGTGCATTACTTCGACCTGCTGGGCTACGGACGATCCGAGCAACCGGACGCCGATGTCTCCCTCGGCGTGCAAAACGAATTGCTCGCGCAACTGTTGGATCACTGGGGCCTGCAACGCCCGGACGTGGTTGCCCACGACTTCGGCGGCGCCACCGCCCTGCGCGCGCATCTGCTCAATGGCAAGGACTACCGCAGCCTGACCCTGATCGATCCGGTGGCGCTGACGCCATGGGGTTCGCCGTTCGTGCAGCACGTGCGCCAGCATGAGGCGGCGTTCAGTGGTCTGCCGGACTACATCCAGCGTGCCATCGTGCCGGCCTACATTCGTGGGGCGATTCATCGCAACATTCCGGATGATGAACTGGCGCCCTATGTGCAGCCGTGGCTCGGCGATCCGGGGCAAGCGGCGTTCTACCGGCAGATCGCGCAGATGGACCAGCGCTACACGCTGGAAGCGCAGCCGCTGTACCCGACGATCCGCTGCCCGGTGCAGATTCTCTGGGGTGAAGACGATCAGTGGATTCCCATCGAACGCGGACGCGAGTTGCACAAGATGATTCCGGGATCGCAGTTTCATCCGGTCCCGAATGCCGGGCACCTGGTGCAGGAAGATGCGCCTGAAGCCATTGTCGCTGCGCTGCTGCGGTTCCTGTGAGCCGAAACATAACTCGTGGGAGCCAGCCTGCTGGCGATAGGGCCGGCACATTCAACGCTTGCGCTGTTTGACACACCGGCTTCGCCAGCAGGCTGGCTCCCACATTGTGCTTTGGTGGATGCAGGCGCACCGCTTTCGCGCCAAATCCGCCACCTCGTCTATACATAACCCCGTCAATCCGTGACTGGCACGACCACTGCAACCTCTTCGCGTCCTCCCCCTTTCCAGCAAGGAACGCCCCCATGACGCAAAACGATCCCGGCAACGATTACCCCCTCAGCGAAGTCCCGATGCACGCGCGCAAAGGCCTGGCCTCCACGGCGATGGTGCTGCTGGGGTTTACCTTTTTCACCGCGACCATGTTCGCCGGCGGCAAGCTCGGTGTGGCGTTCAACTTCGGTGAGATGCTCGCCGTCATCGTCATCGGCAACCTGCTGCTCGGCGTGTACGCCGCCGGTCTCGGTTACATCGCTTTCAAGAGCGGGCTGAATTCGGTGCTGATGGGGCGCTTCTGTTTTGGCGAAGTCGGCAGCAAGCTCAGCGACCTGATCCTCGGGTTCACCCAGATCGGCTGGTACGCCTGGGGCACCGCGACGGCGGCGGTGGTGCTCGGCAAGTATTTCGACTTGAACGAAGCCACGGTGCTGGGGCTGATGGTGCTGTTCGGCCTGGTGTTCTGCGCCACGGCGTATGTCGGTTATCGCGGGCTGGAGATTCTGTCGTACATCGCGGTACCGGCGATGATGTTGCTGCTGATGCTGTCGATGTGGGTCGCCACCGTGAAAGTCGGCGGCCTCGATGGTTTGCTCAGCGTCGTACCGACGGGTTCGCTGGACTGGTCGACCGCCATCACACTGGTGTTCGGCACCTTCGTCAGCGGCGCGACCCAAGCCACCAACTGGACGCGTTTTTCCCGTTCGGCGCGGGTCGCGGTGCTGGCCAGCCTGATCGGTTTCTTCATCGGCAACGGCCTGATGGTACTGATCGGCGCCTATGGCGCGATCGTTTATCAACAGCCCGACGTGGTCGAAGTATTGCTGTTGCAGGGCTTCGCCATGGCAGCGATGGCGATGCTGTTGCTGAACATCTGGAGCACCCAGGACAACACCATCTACAACTTCGCCGTCGCCGGTTGCAACCTGCTGCGCACCGGGCGCCGCAAGACCGTGACCCTGGCCGGTGCCGTGATCGGCACGGTGCTCGCACTGTTGGGCATGTACGACATGCTGGTGCCTTATCTGATCCTGCTCGGCACGGTGATCCCACCGATTGGCGGGGTGATCATGGCGGACTTTTTCTTCCGCTGGCGCGGGCGCTATCCGCGTCTGGCCGACGCACGGTTACCGGCGTTCAACTGGCCGGGGCTCGCGGCTTACGCGGCCGGAACCGTCGCGGCGTTCGGCTCGCCATGGGTCGCGCCGCTGGTGGGCATCGCCGTTGCCGCGTTAACGTATATCGCAGTGACCGGCCTGCTCGGCGCCCGCAACGCGGCCGCCCCTCTACAAGATCTATAAAAGGATTCGCCCGATGCACATCATCAACGCCCGACTGCGCAACCAGGAAGGTCTGCACGAATTGCACCTCGAAGACGGCCTGATCCGCAGCATCGCACGCCAGACCGAAGCGCCGACCCTGGGGCCCGACGACCTCGACGCCGGCGGCAATCTGGTGGTGCCGCCCTTCGTCGAGCCGCACATTCACCTCGACGCCACCCTGACCGCCGGCGAGCCGCGCTGGAACATGAGCGGTACGCTGTTCGAAGGCATCGAGTGCTGGGGCGAGCGCAAGGTCACCATCACCCAGGAAGACACCAAGACCCGGGCCAGGAAAACCATTCAGACCCTCGCCGCCCACGGCATCCAGCACGTGCGCACTCACGTCGATGTCACCGATCCGCAACTCACCGCGCTCAAGGCCATGCTCGAAGTGCGCGAAGAAAGCCGTCACCTGATCGACCTGCAAATCGTCGCGTTCCCCCAGGAAGGCATCGAGTCGTTCCGCAACGGTCGCGAACTGATGGAAGAAGCGATCCGCATGGGCGCCGATGTAGTCGGCGGGATCCCGCACTTCGAATACACCCGCGATCAGGGCGTCAGCTCGGTGAAGTTCCTGATGGACCTGGCCGAACGCACCGGTTGCCTGGTGGACGTGCACTGCGACGAAACCGACGACCCGCATTCGCGCTTCCTCGAGGTGCTGGCCGAAGAGGCCCGCAGCCGCGACATGGGCGCCCTCGTGACCGCCAGCCACACCACCGCGATGGGCTCTTACGACAACGCCTACTGCGCCAAACTGTTCCGCCTGCTCGGGCATTCGGGGATCAGTTTTGTCTCCTGCCCGACCGAAAGCATTCACCTGCAAGGCCGCTTCGACAACTTCCCGAAACGCCGTGGCGTGACTCGCGTGAACGAGTTGCTCGAAGCCGGCATGAACGTCTGCTTCGGCCAGGACTCGATCGTCGATCCGTGGTATCCGCTGGGCAACGGCAACATCCTGCGGGTGCTCGAAGCCGGCCTGCACATCTGCCACATGCTCGGTTACCGCAACCTGCAGAGCGCGCTGGATCTGGTCACCGACAACAGCGCCAAGGCCATGCACCTCGGTGAACGCTACGGCCTGGAACAGGGCCGCCCGGCGAACCTGCTAATCCTGTCGGCGGACAGCGATTACGAAGTGATCCGCAGCCAGGGCCTGCCGCTATATTCAATCCGCAACGGCAAGGTGTTGATGAAGCGGCAGATGCCGGTGGTGGAGTTCGTCTAAGGTGTAGAAGTCGGCGTCGCAACGGCGCCGACTTCTTCCGATGGAAGCCTGTCATGCCGTAGTTCGCGCGCTGTTGCTCCGCTGCCATCCTCATTGATCCGTGAGGACGCGACATGAATCAAAAGACCACTTCCGATCCGATGGCCACGCTTTACCAGGAAGGCCGCCATACGTTTGTCGAACTCGTACCCGATGGCGAGGCCAGGCTCGATACCTTGTTCCATACCGTTCCCGCACTGCGCGAACTTGCCGTTGGCGTGGTGTACGGACATCTGCACTCGCGCCCCGGCCTTGATCCGCGATTGCGCGAAGCGGTGTCATTTGCCGCCATTATCGCCTCGGGCATGGTCGGGCCTCCGCTGAGCGTGCACCTCAAAACCGGCCTGGCATCGGGCCTCGCACCGGGTGAACTGACTGAAATACTGCTGCAGGCTTCGGCCTTCGCCGGTTTCCCGCGGGCCGTCAGTGCGGCAGAGCAACTCAATCATCTGTTTGCAGACGCGGGCCTTGAATCACCACCGCCCCCCACCCCGAGAGACGTCACTTCAAGATTTTGCGCAGACGTTCGCGCGGGCCATTCACCGATTCCACTGAGTGCCGCCGTGAAACGCCAGTTACGCCAGGCGGACCGTTTGGCGCTGCAAGCCTGCGCAGCGCAGGCTGTGATCGTCGAGTGCTTTCAAAGCCCCGAGACGCAGCCGAAAGCCCTGCTGTATGTGACGGTGGTCGATGACATTGTTGTCGCCGTGAAATTGTTCAAGGCCCAATGAACGATTCCATGGTTATGGATCGGGGCGGCTTTATCGCAAAACGATAGAGCCGACCTGTCAGATCTGACAGGCGACAAGCGCTGTGATCCGGCTCACAGTAAGCCCCAAGGGATCCATCGTTCCCGGGGGGACGATCATGAAAGGGACTTCACCTCTTTGTCCGCTGCGCGGTACCGAACAGACGCACGCACGCCAACTCGCCATCGCACTCCTCCAGTAAAATCGGCGCCGTACCGCCCGGCATCACCACCTGAACTTCTCCCGCCGACACCCAACCCACTCGCCACGCAGCGCTGGCCACCGCACTGGCGCTGGTGCCGGAAGACGCCGTCGGCCCCTCGCCCCGTTCGAACACCCGCGCCACAATGCGTTGATCGCCGGCGCGCGTCGCCCATTGCAGGTTGACCCCGGCACGGCACGGCTGACCGGCGCCGGTGGGCATGGCGTAGGCGATGGCGGTCAGACAGTCCGTCAGCGGCGATTCAAGCATCTGTGCGTTGCTCGGCAATGCGGCTTCATCCTGCACCAGAGTCACGCAATGCGGATTGCCGATACGCACGAACTGGCTGTGGGCCCAGGCGGGATCGAGTTGTGCCAACGGCCGAACACGGCTGAGCTCCACACCGTTGAACGGCACCGGTTCAACGCCGAGCGCATCGACGGCCGCCGGGCCGAAACCGGGCTGGCCGAGGTCCAGCCAGAAGCCCTGCACGCTTGCCAGCTGCGCCGGTTTCACCGAGGTCGACACTGGCGATTGTGCATCCTGTTTGTCGTGATGCACCCGCAGCGTCGCGCCCTCCTGCGGCATCAGCCCTTGTTCAAAGAGTGCCCGGGAAAAAATCGTCAGGCCGTTGCCGCTGCGCTCGGCCAGCGTGCCGTCGGTGTTGACGATCAGCAGGTCAAAGGGTGGCGAGGCCTGAAACGGGCCGATCAGCAAACCATCGCTGCGATGGGACTTGCTGCCGACGGGACGTTGACCGTCGGGCCAATCGCAACACTGCGCGATGGCTGCGGTACTCCACGTCTGGCGCGACAACGCGCACTGCGCGGCGCTGGTCGGCAAATCGATTCCCGCATCGCGTAGCACTCGCGGCGAAACGACCCCGTAGATATTGCCCCGTGCATCGTAGAACTGCGTCATGAACCCGCCCTTGTTTTTCCTGTCGACAGAAGCGTCACTGTAAATCGCAACGCCATGCAGAGGCGAGCAGGCTCGCTCCAGCGAAAGGGCTGTGCAAGGATGCCCGCTGCGGAAACGTTTTTTTTGCCAAGGATCGTTATGACCAGCCTCACCCCTCAAGACACGTTCGTTCCCGGACGCCTCGAACAGATGTCCACGCGTATCGCCTTCTTCATCGCCGGGCTCGGCATCGCTGCGTGGGCGCCACTGGTGCCCTACGCCAAGGCACGGGCCGGGCTCGATGAAGGCACGCTGGGGTTGTTGCTGCTGTGCCTGGGCGTCGGCTCGATTCTGGCGATGCCGCTGGCGGGGATTCTGGCCACGCGATTTGGCTGCCGGCGCGTGGCCACCGGCGGGACGCTGCTGATTTGTGCGGCATTGCCGTTGTTGGCGACGGTGTCGTCGATACCCGCGTTGATCGCCACACTGTTCATGTTCGGCGCCGGACTGGGCACGGTGGATTCGACAGTGAATCTGCAAGCGGTGATCGTCGAGCGGGCCAGCGGCAAGAACATGATGTCGGGGTTTCACGGTCTGTTCAGCCTCGGCGGGATCGTCGGCGCAGCGGGCGTGAGCGCTCTGCTCGGTCTCGGCTTGTCGCCATTGGCGGCAATGCTGGTGGTGGTCGTGGTGCTGATCGCGGCGCTGTTCAAAGCTGTGCCGCACATGCTGCCTTACGGCAGTGAAAGCTCGGGGCCGGCGTTTGCCGTGCCTCACGGCGTCGTGCTGTTCATCGGCGGGATGTGCTTTATCGTGTTCCTCACCGAAGGCGCGGCGCTGGACTGGAGTGCGGTGTTCCTGGCGCAGGAACGCGGGATCGACACCGCCTATGCAGGCCTGGGCTACGCAGCATTCGCACTGACGATGACCGCAGGTCGATTGACCGGTGACCGGATCGTCCGCGCCTTGGGCGCGACCCGGATCATTCTGTTTGGCGGCCTGCTGGCAGCGGCGGGACTGTTTCTGGCAACGTTCGCGCCGGGCTGGGAAGCCGCGCTGGTCGGCTATGCGCTGGTCGGGGCCGGCTGCTCGAACATCGTGCCGGTGCTGTACACCGCAGTGGGCAAGCAGACGGTGATGCCGGAAAGTATCGCGGTGCCGGCGATCACCACGCTGGGTTATGCGGGGATTCTCGCGGGGCCGGCGGTGATCGGGTTTGTCGCCCATGCCAGCAGCCTGAGTTTCGCCTTCGGATTGATGGCGACGCTGCTGGTGGCGGTGGCGATTGGCGGGAAAGCGCTGAAGGTGTGAATCAAAGAACGACCAGCGGCGCAGTTGACTGTCAGATCTGACAGTAGACGCCAACCGTCTGAGGCTCCAGCATCAGAGAAATCTTCTCGGGTGCTGAAGCCATGAAGTGTTCCAGCCTGCAAAAGTCCATCGCCTTGACGCTTCTCATCAGTACGAGCGGTTGCGTTACGCCTGACCGAACGGCCACTCAGGATTGGGGAGAAGGCGCAGCAAACCTCTCTCCAGCGCAACCTCTGAACAATGCAGCCGGGCGTTACGATCACTGGCAAGCCATCGCTCGTGTCCAGGTTGAAGACGGGGCTGACTGCTCGGGCAGCCTGATTGACACCCGAAGCGCAAACGATGACCGCAGCGGCCCGGCCTATGTCCTGACTTCGGGACATTGCGCCAAAGGTGACGCTGACCGGTACATCGAAAACGCCCCGGCTTCCGGCGTCGTGACTTTCAATTATTTCCAGGACACTCAGCACCGGCAGAAGCCCTACCCGATTACAGAAATCGCGTGGAGCACCATGCGCGGCATCGACATTGCGATTCTCAAACTCGACCGCTCCCTGGGCCAATTGATGAGCGATGGCATCACACCGCTCAAGCTTGCAACTCGGCCCCTTGCCGTCGACAGCGATGTGCTGGTGGTGGGCGCGCCCATGGATGGCCATGTGCAACGCGCCGCCTGCCTCCAGGAACATAGTGCGGATGTTTTCGAAGCGGGTTGGGCATGGCTCGGGCAGCTCAGCAATCGTTGTCGGGATGTACGCCCCGGCATCTCGGGTTCACCGGTCTTGAATCGCTACAGCAATGAAATCGTGGCGATCGTCGGTACCACGACGCAAGGCAGCGGGCTTTCACGTTGCACTCGCAACGCCCCCTGCGAAGTCAGAAACGGTGACTCGATAAAAATACCTGAGACCAACTACGCGACAAGCGCAGTGCAATTGGAGCAGTGCTTTGCAGCTACCCGTTTCGAACCGAAAAACTCTGCGTGCCAGCTGGGTCGCGCGACCAATTTCGAGCATGCATTTGGTGACGTCTACACAAGGTTGATCCGTGACGCAAATGGCGAGCTCATTCCGGTGCAATGGACGCAGTCGTTTACCAGCGATCAACCGTTCTATCGCGTGAAACTCGTACGTACACTGGCTGACTGTGCGCTCGACGTCGGTTATGGTCCGGTTCAGCCAAGCCGTGGAGACGGATCAGACAGTTCAAGTCAGGAATTACGTGAAGGGCCGGGCCTGTATTTCATGTGCGTGGTGGGGCAGCCACACAATGCAGGCCCTGCGCAGAGGTGGGACGGCCGCAATGCAAGGATCTATTACCGCTGGGCTCTGGCAGAACCCGTCAAGACGCCGCCTACCTATCGTGTACTTGAAAGTACAAAGGATGAGTTCACCGTAAAACCGATCGGGATAACGCCGGATCTGGACGTCAGTCACTACCAATACAAAAGTGGTGAACCAGGAGCGGTCGACTGCCAGGACAGTGACGGTTACACGTTAGTCAGGCCACCGCTACTGGACTTTCAGGTTTCGGTGGAGGACGGCCCGAAGAAAGTCTGCCTCAAGACCACAGACATGGCAGGCAATCCCTCTCCAATTACTGATTTTGCATTGCCCGATCAGTGATGCTCGGCAACTGGCCCGTTCAAACCGAATGAATAACAGGCGGCTGTTGCCGGCCGCCTGCTCAGCCGATCAGAAGCCTACGCTGGCCTGCACGAAGAACGTCCGCGGCGCGCCGACATACATCCCCGAGTTGTTGTCGCTGGAGCGGGTGAAGTACTGCTTGTCGAAGATGTTTTTCACCCCGGCGCCTAGCTTCAGGTTCGACAGCTGCGCACCGAAGTCATAGCCGCCGCGCACGTTCCAGGTCATGTAGCCCGGGATGTCGCCGTACTGACCGTCCGCCGTGCCTTCGGTGATGTAATTGCCGTTGAAGCTGCCATCGGCATTCACGCCGGTGCCCGGCGAGCGCTGTTTGGACTGGGCGAAACCGTCGATGTTGTAGGTCCAGCGGTTGATGTCGTAACGCAGGCCGACGGTTGCCACCTGACGCGAATAGAACGGCAGGTCGCGACCCTTGAAGCCCGGGATCTCGCCTTCGTATGTAGCGCGGGTGTAAGTGAAACCGGCGTTGGCGGTCAGGCCATCGAGGCGCGGATCAAGCGCCGCCATGTCGTAGTGCACCGAAGCCTCGATGCCTTGGTGCTTGGTCGCACCGAGGTTGGTCCAGCCCACGTCGTTGCTGATGTATTGCAGCTCGTCATCGAAGTCGATGTAGAACAACGTCACTTCACCGCCCCACACGTCATCGTTGTAGCGGGTGCCGATTTCGTAGGTCTTGGCCTTCTCCGGCTCCAGGCCATTGGCGGTCTGGTCACCCGAGCCGCCCTGACCGAGCTGGAAATACTGCAGGCTGCCGAAGGAGGTTTCGTAGTTGGCGAACAGCTTCCATGCATCCGACAGGTGATACATCACGCTCAGCGCCGGCAGCGGTTCGTTGCTCTCGATGCTGCGGTTTTTTTCCGGCACGCGTTTGCCGGCGGTGTCGAGCACGGCGCGATCGTGCCAGTCGGTGTTGATGTGCTCGAAGCGAATACCCGGGGTGATGGTCCATTTGCCGACGTCAATCTTGTTGTCGACGTAGACCGAGTTGGCTTCAGTGCCGCCGGTACGGTCCTGGAACACATGGCCGTCTGAAGTCTTGGTGACCACCGGCTCATTGTTGATCAGCGCCAGGCGGCTCGACTGCTCGTGCATCGCTTCTTTCAGGTAGCGATAACCGACGCTGACCTCCTGAGTGGTCGAGCCCACATCAAACACCCGGGACACACGTGGTTCGATGCCCAGGGTGTAGTAGGAACGCGGGTACGAGCTCAGGGTTTTCTGGTCGCGGGCGGCGATGGTGCTGCCACGGAAGCTGTCGGTGTAATAGGTCAGCACTTCGGCCTGGGTGCGTTCGTCGATCTGGCGGATCCACTTGAACGACACGTCCTTGCGACGGCCACTGAAGTTGTCGTAGTCGCGCACCGAGTCGTACGGTTTGTCGTCGTACTGTTTCTGCGTCAGCCCGCCCGGCATGTCGGCGCTGGCATCGTAGTAGTGGAAGTTGAGGCTGAAGTCGTCCTGATCGGTCGGCGCCCAGTGGGTCTTGAGCAGCACGTCGTCGATGTCGTTGCCGTTGTTGCGCTCGCGGTAACCGTTTCCGTTAACCCCGGAATACAAGAGCGCCACACCCATCCCGTTGTCGGCGGTGCCACCGAGGAACGCGGTGTCGATGTGTTTCCAGCCGCCATAGCGCGTGGTTTCCAGGGTGGTGCCGATTTCACCGGTGGGGTTTTCCGGGATGGCACGGGTCACAAAGTTGATCACGCCACCCACGTTCTGTGGCCCGTAACGCACGGAACCTGCGCCGCGCACCACGTCGATGCTGTCGAGGTTGCCGGAGGAAATCGGTGCCATCGACAGTTGCGGCTGACCATACGGCGCGAACGCCGCCGGCACGCCGTCGATCAGCACGGTGGAGCGCGGCGACAGACGAGAAGTCAGGCCACGCACGCCGACGTTCAGCGAAATATCACTGCCGCCGGTGCCGTTGGAGTCCTGCACCTGCACACCCGGCACACGCTTGAGGACGTCACTGACATTCATCGCGCCCTGTTCGACCATGGCTTCGCGGCGGATCACCGTGCGTGCGCCGGGGTGGTTCTGCACCACCGCGGCATCGGCGTCGCCGAGCCAGTCACCGACCATCTTGATGTCGGTCACGCCCAGTTCCAGCGGGCCGTTGGCGGCTGCGCTCGGCGCTGGCGACAGAGTCACCGAACCTTCATTGATCTGATAGTCCAGGCCGCTGCCTTGCAGCAACCGGCGCAACGCGTCCTCGGGAGAGAGGTTGCCATCGACCGCCGGGGCCTGCTTGCCGGCCACCAGATCAGGGCTGAAAAACACCTGCAGCGAGGTTTGCTGTCCCAGTTCGCTCAGCGCCTGGCCCAGTGGCTGCGCGCGGATATGAATGGGGTCGGCGGCGAAGGCCAGCGGCATCGCAGCGTTGACCGCCAGCGCGAGCGCCAGCGGTAACCAAGGGGATTTATTGTTTTTGGCGGTGGAGTTTTTCACGTCGAACGGAGTCCTGTGGATCGCAAGAGTGTGCGGCTGTTAATGCAAACCAGTTGCAGTTGAACAGGAAGACGACGAACTCGAAAAAAACCTGAATTTTATTTTGAAATTATTTCCTGACTGCCGTCGGCGAGTGTTCGCACGGCCACCGGAAGGATGTTCGGCAAGGCCTTGAGCAAGGCATCGGTGTTGTCGGATTTGAACACACTGGTCAGGCGCAGGTTGGCCACGGTCGGGTTGGCGACGGTCAACGGCTTGTCGCGATAACGGGAAACCTCTTCGACGACTTCGCTGAGGCTGGCGTTGTTGAACACCAGTTTGCCGCTGCGCCAGGCCGTCAGCTCTGCCGGATTGACCGCGTAGGCCGGTGCCACTTTGCCCTGGGCATTGATCCGCGTGCCGAGGCCGGCAGTGAGGCTGATGAAATCGGCATCGGCCGCATCACGCCCCTGCACCTTGACCGTCCCCTGCTCCACCGCGACCCGGGTCTGCGTCACGTCGCGGCGCACATCGAAACGAGTCCCGGTGACCGTCACCTTGCCGCTGCCGGCCTCGACCACGAACGGACGCGAAGTATCGTGCTCGACGCTGAACATCGCTTCGCCTTCAGTCAACTGGATCAGTCGCCGATCCTTCTCGAAACGCACCTGCAAGCGACTGCGGCTGTTGAGGTCGATCACCGAACCGTCCGGCAGCGCCACATGCTTGCGCTCACCCAGCGCGGTGGCGAATTCGGCGCTGTAACCTTGCGGATGATTCAAGCCACTGAACAGACCGAGCCCCAGCGCCACCGCGACCACGCTGGCCGCCACGGCATAACGCAACAACGGACGGCGTTCGCGCCGTGCTGGCGGAGTTTCGCACAGGGCCTTGAGCCGCGGCGCCGGCAGCAGATCCGCCGCCGTCCACAGGCCTTGCAGCAACTGGAATTCGTCATGGTGCTGGGGATGTTCGTTCAGCCAGGCTTCGAAGCTGCGATATTGTTCAGCGTCGACAGCAGGCTCCTGCAAACGCACAAACCAGCGTGCCGCCTCATCACGCACCGTTGTTTGCCCGCACGCGCAATCACGAGTATCCATCATGGAATGTCCTGTCTGGCTGGGGATGAAAAGACGCCGCGGCTCATGATTGCGCCCCGTCCAGGCGATCACGCAGATGCCGCAGGGTGCGGATCATATACTTTTCCACCATGTTCCTGGACAGGCCCAGGCGCTCGGCGATTTCGGCCTGGGTCAGGCCTTCGATCTTCTGCCAGACGAAGATTCGCCGGCAATTGACCGGCAATTCGCAGAGCGCCCGTTCGATGGAATCGGCCAGCTGGATCGCATGCATGTAATGCTCCGGATCGCCGGTCGGCGACTCACTGAGATCGATCGCCTCCGACTCCATGGCACCCCGCCGGTCCTCACGCCGATAGCCGTCCACCGCGATATTGCGCGCCGTCTGGTGCAAATACGCCCGGGGCTGCTGCACCGCCGACGAATCGGATTCGAGCACCCGTACAAAGGTGTCGTGCGCCAGATCCTCGGCCTGCGAGCGATTGCGCAGGCGGCGGGTCCAGGTGCCGATCAACTCTTCGTAATGCTCGAGAAAGCCGGGTCTGCGGGGCAGCATGGGGATCATTGCGGTGTGCTGAGGAAAGGGGAGCGAATGGTAATACTTCCCATTAAGCCGAGGCAATGGATTCCTCGGGAATGCCGACGAAGCTGTTTCCCCCTATCAACCCAGCGCTCTAACCCGCGGCAATCTCTGCCTTGCGCGGACAGAACCACCCGTGCATCAAACCCGCCTGAAAGAACTGCACCGGCGCCTCGAACCCGGCCGACTCGATCAGACCGGCGACCTGCGGCGCTGGCAGAATCGCCACATCCCGGGCATAGGCCAAACGCGCTCGCTCAAGCATCTGCGCCGGCACCTGGGCCGACGCCATCAGCGTCATCCAGTGACGCAGCAATGCTTCGTAGGCCGGAGATTCGGTGTCAGAGGCCAAATCAGCATTCGCCAGAACCCCGCCCGGTACCAGACGACGGGCAATCTCATGGAAAAAATCGATACGGGTCTGGGGGTCGAGCAAAAACTGCGACACCAGAAAACAGGTCGCACCGTCGTAACCGGATTCATCCGTCAGCGTATCGAGGTAGCCTTCGTGAAAACGGCAGCGGGAGAGAAAACCGCCCTCTGTCGCTCGCTGACGGCACACGTCGAGCATGGCGCCCGAAGGGTCGACTGCGGTGAATTGCCAGCCGGGAAACTGCTGCGCCAGATGGGCCATTTCCACACCCGTGCCCACGCCGACGCAGAGTATCCGGGCATTCTCCGGCAGGCCCGCGAATACTGAATTCAGCAGCAAATACAGGGCATCACGCAGGGGCGCCATTCCGCTCCACTGTTTGTCATAGACGGCGGACTGCTGGTCGAACAGGGCCTTGAGTGCTTGATTGTCCATGGAAAACCTTCCTCTGCATCATGATCGAGTGCACCGCGCAGATCGCGGTGAAGTCTCATTATCGCAGGGCTGTCAAGGCTCTCGCGTGAAGCAGGCGATTGATCATTCCGCCCATCGACTGGTCGCAATCCATCAACCCCACACCCGTTCCGCACGGTACGCCGCGTTGCAAGTGGATAAAGAGTTTCGAGCTGGCACAGTTCAACATTTCCCAAGTGCACACCGAAGAACTCGGCGGCTTCATCTACTTCAACCTCGACCCGAATGCACTGTCGCTGCGGGATCTGTTCCCCGGGGCCGGCTTTCGGCAAAAAAATGCCCGCAACAGGCAGGCACTGTTGAAACTCGAACGTTCAGTTGTGCGTTCAGACCTCGTCGCACGATTGGCCAATTGGGTTCAATAACCGGACCGCTGCCAACGCATTTTTCTCACCACCGCCATTGATCGTGTAGCCAACGCGAGCCGAGCCGGTTTGAATGGGTTTGATATGTGCGTGCCAGTCACCGATGGTTTTTTCCAACCCGTTGTCGACGTCATTCTGGGTAATAAAATGATTCCGCGAGGTCTGAGTGCCGGGGATGGGCACCGTGCCACTTGGATCACTGTATCCCTGCCATGTGATTTTCAAAACACCACCGATTTGCGCACCGGTAAGTGGTCCAATTTTTACCCTGATGCCGTTCATTGGGTCAGAAAGGCAAGTGATCACACCGTTAATTGCGCCTGGAAAAGTAATGTCGCTCATTTTCAGCTCCCTGAATTGATCGGTTTGATGTCAGCGCAGGTTCAATCGGAACCACACACCGCAAGCCAATCGTCTCCCCTTGGCAGCTGTTTGCACACTGTCAGAACTGACAGTCCAGCAAGAACCATTCGCTATAACAATTTGTTCTTTCCAGCCAAACTCGATTTCACTGGGCACAAACCCGCGCGGTTCTGGATCGACCATCCGAAAACGCAGCACTCATTTTGCTGGCGGTAGACGGGTTCCTCTTCGTCGAGGATGCCCATCAACGAGTTGAAATGCTTTTCCGCAAACCCCGGATAATCCAGCCATTGCCGACAGGTCTTGCGCGCCACTTCATCACGGGCCACGCGCAATTCACGTTCGGTGCCGCGACCAGCAAGCCCTGATTGCCCATCAGCAGGATCGGCTTGTCACCGAGCAGCCTGTTCACGCGCTCCGCTTCTTCACCCAGTCCCATGCCATCGAATCCGTCACCATGCTTTTTTCGACTTGACGTGAAACGACAGTGGCTGCCGTTTTGAGCGGGGTACCTCTTAGAAGCGGGAGCGAGCAGGCTCGCCCCCGCCGGTTTCACTAACGGTGAATCAACCTTTTTCGTCGATCCCCGCTTGCAGGGGCTGACTGTCCAGATGACCGCTCAGGGTCACCGGACCAACTTTCAGATTGCCGTTTTCAAGGGACACCTTCGGTGCGTTTTCTTCGGTTTTGTGTGGCAGGTCCAGACCGGCTTTAACGCCGTAGTCGAGGTTGCTCAGGTCGCTGCTGCTGACCTTCGAACCGCCCAGATCGACCTTGCCTTCAGTCGTGGAAATCCGCGCGCCGGTCAGTTGGGTAGCGCCGCCGACCGTGAGATTCACACCCTGGCTACCGCTGATGCCGGAGGCCTGTTTCACGCTGTCCTTGTGTGCGTATTCGCCATCGACTTTCAGCGTTGGCTTGTAGTCGGTGCCCGCGAGTTTGCCTTTGTCGTCGGCTGGGGTCTTCTTGGCGGTCAGGCCCAGATCCACGTCAACCTTGGCGTGAGTGCTGGAGTCCTGACGGCTTTCAACCGAGAGATCACCCGACACTTTGCCGCTGACATTGCGCGCATCAATCCGCGCACCGTTCAGGCTCGCATCACCGCCGCTGTTCAACACCACCGTGTCAGCCTTGATCTGGCTGTTCTGCTGGGTGGTGCCTTGCAGGTAATCCACGCCGACTTTGGCCCCGGCATTGAAGCCGTGATCGCTGCTGACTTTTTCATCGGCGGCGGTCGGTGTGCTTTTGCTCAGATTGCCACCGGCGCTCAACGCCACATTCCAGTTGTTGCGGTTGTCGGTGGACTGCGCGGACTCCTGAACGAAGCCGCCCTTCTGCGCGTCGATGGTGACGTTTGGCGCGCTGACCTGGGTGCCTTGCAGGTGCACCGAATCGCCGCTCAACGCGATGCCGTTCTGGCTGTTGAGCTGGCCACCGGTGAGGGGCTGAGTGTTCTCGTTGACCCGACCGATGTTGAAGTTGCCGCTGAGGTTACCGCCCTGATCGCGGCTCTTCTCGCTGCCGGTCTTGCTGCCGCCGGCCTTCAGGCCGCCGCCGAGATTGCTGCCGGTGGCGATGTGCGAATCGATGGCTGCTTGCAGGTCGAGCTTGCCGCCAGCCTTCAGGTCGATAGCGCCAGCGCTGTCGATCTTCGTGCCCTGCTGAACCTGATTGCCACCGCTGCTCAATTGCACCGGGCCATTGCCGCTGAGGCTGGCAACGTGCGCCTGGCTGTCGGTGGTCTGGTTGCCTTTGTGATCGAGCTGGAAGCCAGCGCCGAGATCGACGTTGGTGCCATCGGTACCCGGCAAGGTGCCGACAGTCAGCGAGCCGTTGCCGCGCAGGCTGGAGCTGTCGCTGCTCTGGCGGTCGTTGGCCTGATTCAGGGCCAGGTCACCGCCGGTCTTGACGCTGACACCGCCCTGCCCGCCGTCGAAACGGCTGCCTTCGAACTGTGCGTCGCCGCCGACATTGATATTCACGCCCTGGCTACCGGCGTAACCGCCGACCACCGCCGTGGCGCTGTTCTTGCTCGACTGGCTGCTGCCACCCGCGCCGCTGCCGGCCACGTTCACGTCTTCACCGGTCTTGGTGTAGACGCGCACATCGACCTTGGCATCCACCGCGTTGTCGGTGCTGCTGCGGGTGTTGTTCGCGGCGTCGGCCACCAGTTTGTCAGCGCTGATGTTCACTTTGCCGGCGCTGGCGTTGTACTGGGTGCCCTGGTCGTGCAGCGTGCCGCCGACCTTCACGTCCACGGTCTGGCCGTCGAACCGGCTGACCACGGCGTTGCTGCTCTGCTCGGTTTTATCGGCGCTGGCATGACCGACCGCCACGTCGATACCGACGTTCGGCTGGCCGAGATTGGCCAGTGCGTCCTTGTCCGGCACCTTGCCGTCGAGCACGTCTTTCACCGCGACGGCAATCGGCCGGGCGATGTCTTTGTACTCGACGTTGGCGCCGATGTCCGCCGACCAGTTGCTCTCCTTGTGGGTGCTGCTCTCGGTGTTGCTGGCAGCACGGTTGTCGACTTCGTTGGCGGCGACGTTCAGACCGTTGCCGGACTTGAGTTGCGCGCCTTCGGTGGCGAGTCTGTCCGCGTTGATGTTCAGGCTGCCGCTGCTCTGCACACCCGTGGTTTGCGCGGTGGTTTTAGCGGTGGTGTCTTGCGAGGTGCTGTGCGAGAAATCCACGCCGCTGCCCGCGCGGTCGAGGCCGCCGGTGTAGTAGAAACCACCGCCAGTGCTGCGAGTTTCGGTCGAGGTGCTGTGGCTGTCTTGCTCGGCCAGCAACGAGACGTTCTTGCCACTCAGGGTGGTGTCGCCGGCGGTGGATTTCACCTCGGTGCCCTTGAGCGTCACATCGCCGCCCGCCTTCACTTGCACAGTGCCGCCGCTGAGGCTGGAACCCTGCTGCGTGACGTCGTTGGCGGTGACGGTTTGCGCCTTGTCTTCGTAATGCACGCCGGCGCGATACTGCTCCGCCGTTTGCTCCTTGGCGTAGGCGTCGAAGCCACGGGTCTGCGTGCTGTTGTTGCTGTCGTGGGTGTTCTGCGTCGAATGCACATTCACATCACCGGCCGCATCCGCCGTCAGCGAACCGCCGGCCTTGACCGTGGAGCCGGCGACTTCGATGTCCTTGGCGCTTTTCAGCTTGAGGTTGCTGTCGGAAGCCAGCTCGCTGCGCACCGTGGTGCTGTCCTTGCTGTTCTGCCGGGACTCGTCCTTGGTGATGCCGAAGAACTTGCTGTCCTTGTCGTGGTTGTTGCTGTGCGAGGTGTCCTGCACGCCATCGATGGTCAGTGAACCGTTGTCGCTGATCACGCTGGCATCCTTGCCGCCACGCACCTGGCTGCCGCTGATGCGCACATCGTCCGCCTTGACCAGCAGTTTGCCGGCCGCGTTGATCTTGCTGCCCTGATGCTGGGTCTGGCCCTTGTCGGCGTCGCCGGTCTTGCCGAAGAAACCGCCACCGACCAGATCACCGGAATAGCGGTTGTCGCTGCTGCGGTTGGTGCGGGTCGCGGTGGTGACTTCCACTTGTTTGCCGGCCAGTCGCAGATCGCCGGTGCTGTTCAGTTCGGCACCTTCGGAGCGCAGCAGCGCAGCGGTTTGCAGGGCAATGTTGCCGGCCTTCAACTGGCTGGTGACGCTGCGCTGCTCTTCGCTGCTGCTGTCCCAATCGGCTTTCCACAGGTGCTTGCGATGCTTGCCCTGATCGGTCTGGGTGTGGCTTTCAGTGGCGGCGGTCAGGCGCAGGTCGCCGCCGCTTTGCACGCTGAGATTGTTCTTCGCGTCGACCTTGGCGGCTTTCAGTTCGGTGTCTTTGCCGGACGACAGTTGCGCGTCGCGGCTGGCGACGATCTGGCTGCCGTGCTGGCGCGAATCGCTGTCGGTCTTGGTGCGTTCGTAGGTTTCCCAGGTGATGCCGATGGTGCTGTTGTTCCAGTTCTCGCGTTGTTCCTGGAGCTTGCGGCTCTCGACGGTGGTCAGGGTCAGATTGCGCTTGGCATCGACCTTCACATCACGACCGCTGAGGTCGGTGGCGGCCAGCGTCAGGTCCTTGCCGCTGTGCAGGGCGACGTCGCCCTGGCTGCTGCGAATGCCGGCACGGGTCACATCGAGACTGTCCGGAATCGCCTGACCGCTGACGCTTAAGTCGCCCGCCGAACCAATCTGCACGCCGTCGCGCCCGGCGACTTGCACCGCGCCGACCTTCACGCCCGCGCCTTCAGCGGTGCTGACGATGTTGATGCGTCCGGCCTGCATCGCGCCGAAAAGGCTGGCGTCGATCCGCTGATCGGTGGTGCCGCCCGCCGGGTCCACGGCTTTCACCTGGCCGCTGGCGTAGTCGATCTGATTGCGCCCGACCGTGAGGTTCAGTTGGTCACGCGCAGTGATCGCACCCAGGCTGTCGATGCGCGGTGCGATCAGGTTGATCGAGCCTTCGCCATTGCGCAGGCCACCGCTCTGAATCTGCAACTGACCGGTGGCATCGCGGGTGCTCAGGGCTTGCAGCTTGCCGTCATTCAGCTCGGGACGGCCGACCACCAGGTTGGCGTTCGGCGTGTTGATGAAACTGCCGCCGTTCACCGAAATGCCGTTCGGGTTGGCGAGTACGTAGTCGGCGGCGCGACCGAAGATTTCCTGGGCGCCGTTGATGGCCGACGGGTTGCGGCTGATCACTTCGTTGAGGATCACGCTTGCGGCCTGGCCCTGCAATTGCGGGTTGGCCGCCAGTTGCCCGGCAAGCTGTGATTGGCCGGCCTGCAAGGCATTGTTCAACACCAGGCCCTGACGGTCGACGTTGTAGTCGAGGAACTGGTTGTGCGACAGGCCCGAGCCGTTGGGCGCGACGATGTTGACGATCGGGACGCCGCCCTGGGTCTGCAATTGCGCGGTGCCGCCGGGGCCGGGCGCGACCACCACACCGCCGGCCATGGCGCCCGGCAGGTGAGCGACCAGGAACAGGCTGGCGATGGCCCAGCGCAGTTTGCCCCGTGGGGAAAGGTGAAACGCAAAGGTGTTCATTGGCATAAAAAACTCTCCATGTAGTGCGGCATCACGTTGCGCGTTGAGTTAAAGGCCACGGCTGTCGCGCTCAGATCCGATGGCTGTTGTTCACTGACGTTCATATCTGCAGTCCGACGCGCATCAGCCAGGTTTCAGGCTCGCGGTGCAGGCCGGTCGGAGTGTTCAGGCTGCGTTGGTAATCGACATCCACTTGCAGGTTTTTCCAGCCCAGGTTGAGGCCGATGCTGGCGCCGCTCAGGCGTTGAACCGAGGCGCCGTGGTCGGCCTTGATCCAGCCGTGGTCGAGTCCGACACGCGGGGTGAGCTGCACCGGCAAATCGGTGCGTAGCGGCAGGCGCAAGGTGTTGCGCCAGATCGCACCGCTGGCCCCGGACGCGCTGCTGACCCGGTAACCGCGCACGGCGGAATCGTCGGTGCCGAGCAGTTGTTCGATGGCGGGTAGTGGATCGGGGCTGTATTGCAGATTGAGTTGGCTCTGCCATTGCCAGGCTTGCGTGCCGAGCTGGCCGTTGCGCCATTGGCTGAGGCCGGCGCGGTACTTGCGAAACTGCGCTTTGGGCAGGTTCCTGACCTGATGATCGGCATCGTCGTCGGCGCCGAGCCAGCGCAGCCCCTGCGCGTAATTGAAGTCAAGGTTCCACACCGCGCGATCGAGCCAGAACAGATTGAGCCCGGCCTCGGCCACGGTCAGGGTCGGGCTCTGGATGCCGAGGCGGACGTTTTGCAGATAGCTGTCGACGTCCTTGTGCGCCAGCTGCAGGTTGGCGCTGAGCTGATGACTCTGGTCGCGCCACAACACCCGGTCGGCGCGCAGGCTGAGTTGATTGGTGATGCCGGTGCTGTGCAGGGTCGCCGCGCTGAGTTTGAACGGCGCACGATATTCGGCATGGCTGGCGAATGTGCTGAACGTCCAGTAACCGTAGGGAATCGCGTAATAGAGGCTGGCGTTGCGGCTGTAGCGGTCGCCCTGATTGAGGGTGTCGCTGGCGCTGAGGCTCAACAGGTCGTTGAGTTCGAGCGGGCTGTCGAGGGTCAGGCTCAGCGTGTCACGGTCACGACCGGTGCTGGCACTGCCGAGGTTGTCGAAACCGGCACCGAGGGCCCAGCGCGACTGCCCCGAGGTCCGCGAACGCAGGATGATTTTCGACGCGCCGGGCTGGCTGCCGGGAGCGATGTCGGCGGTCAGATCGAGCGAGCGCAGGCGGTTCAACTGATCCAGCCCCTGCTCCAGATCCCGCAGGTTCAAGGGTTTGCCGAGCATGCCCGGGAACGCGCCGCCGAGCGACACCGGCAGGCTCTGGTCGGCCAGTTCGATGGACTCGATGTAGCCTTCGTCGACCAGAATATCCAGCGACTGTCCCGCCGCCGGCGCACTGCTCAGGTACGGGCGACTGGCGATGTAGCCCTTCTCCACATAAAGCGCGGTGATGGTCGCCAGCAGATGGTTGATCTGACCGACGCCCATGCACGGCGCCAGCAGCGGCTTGAGCCGGGCGTTGAGCTTGTCCTTATCGATCAGCGTGACGCCGCCGATGCGCGTGCCGCTCAGGGGCCAGCAGCGTTCGTCGGGTTTGATCGATTCGGGGATGGCCGGAGCGGCAGGCGGCGCGCCGAACGCGCCACGCTCCAGTTGCCGCTTGCGCTGTTCGATTTGCAGTTGTTGCAGATCGCGCTGCTGCTGTTGCTGCTGGCGCAGCACTTCCTGGCCCGGGTTCGACGATTCGGCGGCCAAAATGCTGGGCGCACACACACTCAACAACAAGGCCGACAACAGCGGGCGAGGCAGGAAACGACTACGAGAAACAGCGCAAAGCGAATACGGCACTCAACATCCTTGCAATCAACTGGCTTAATGCCACCCCATCAATAGCGGTGATAGTCAGAGCGTTCCTACGCAATTGCAAGACGCTTCCTACAGCGCTTACATTTCTTAAACAAATGATCAGCTTTTCTTTCAACACCCCCCATCTGACGACCGGCGATAAAAACCAATTGCCACAAAATATTACTCGCGTCATATTACGGTCGTAATAGCCATTCCGCTTCCTCAGGTATTACGCCATGACCAGCATGCCCACCGTAGAACCCGATCTCGCCGTTCCGGTCAGCGCCCCCCGACCTCCCCTGTTCAAACGCTTGCTGTTGCCCACTGCGGGCCTGGCCGCGCTGGTGTTCGCCGGGTTGTATGCCGTGCATTGGTGGGGCGCCGGGCGATTTCTCGAAGAAACCGACGATGCCTACATCGGCGGCGACGTCACGGTCATCGGGCCGAAGGTGGCCGGATACATCGAGGAAGTGCTGGTCAGCGACAACCAGAAGGTGAAGGCCGGCGACGTGCTGATTCGCCTCGACGCCCGCGACTACCGCGCCAATCTGGCCAAGGCTGAAGGCGCCGTTGCCGCCGAGGAAGCGCTGCTGGCCAACCTCGATGCCACCGAACAACTGCAACAGGCGGTAATCGGTCAGGCCCGCGCCGGCATCGATGCCGCCAGCGCCGAAACCGCCCGTTCCCGGGACGACAACGCACGCTACAAACGTCTGGTAACGACCAATGCGGTTTCGGTGGAAGCCGCACAACGGGCCGACGCCACCTTCAAAACCGCCCAAGCCTTGAGCGCCAAGGCCCAGGCCGAACTGCTGGCCGCGCAACGCCAGCTCAACGTGATCGAAACCCAGAAACAGCAGGCCCGCGCCGCCCTCCAGCAAGCCCGGGCCGAGCGTGATCTGGCGCAACTCAACCTCGGCTACACCGAATTGCGCGCCCCGGTCGACGGCGTGATCGGCAACCGCCGCGCGCGGGTCGGCGCTTATGCCCAGGCCGGCTCGCAACAGTTGTCGGTGGTGCCGGCCAGCGGTCTGTGGGTCGATGCCAATTTCAAGGAAGACCAACTGGCGCGGATGAAACCCGGCCAGCGCGTGAGCATCCGCGCCGACGTGTTGTCCGGCCAGGAATTCCACGGCCGCCTCGACAGCCTCGCCCCGGCCACCGGTTCGCAGTTCAGCGTGCTGCCGCCGGAAAACGCCACCGGCAACTTCACCAAGATCGTCCAGCGTGTGCCGGTGCGAATCCTGCTCGACCCCGCCGACGGCGTACTCGGTCACCTGCGTCCGGGCCTGTCGGTGACGGCCGAAGTCGACACCCGCGCCCAACCTGAAACCACCGCCGTGGCCAGCGCGCCATGAGCACCGCCCTCACCGCCTCCGCGCAGCCATTCAATGCCGCCGAGATGGCGACGGCGACCAAAGTGTTCGCCTTCGCCACGATGTGCATCGGCATGTTCATCGCGCTGCTGGACATCCAGATCGTCTCGGCCTCGCTGCGCGATATTGGCGGCGGGTTGTCCGCCGGCACCGATGAAACGGCGTGGGTGCAGACCAGTTACCTGATCGCCGAAATCATCGTGATTCCGCTGTCGGGCTGGCTGTCGCGAGTGTTTTCCACGCGCTGGCTGTTCTGCGCTTCGGCAGTCGGTTTCACCCTCGCCAGCCTGTTGTGCGGCATCGCCTGGAACATCCAGAGCATGATCGCCTTTCGCGCGCTGCAAGGCTTTCTCGGCGGCTCGATGATTCCGCTGGTGTTCACCACCGCATTCTTTTTCTTTACCGGCAAGCAACGGGTGATTGCCGCTGCGACCATTGGCGCCGTGGCTTCGCTGGCACCGACATTGGGTCCGGTGATCGGCGGCTGGATCACCGACATTTCGTCCTGGCACTGGCTGTTCTACATCAACCTGGTGCCGGGGATTTTCGTTGCCGTGGCGGTGCCGATGCTGGTCAAGATTGATCAGCCGGAACTGTCGCTGCTCAAGGGCGCGGATTATCTGAGCATGGTGTTGCTGGCGCTGTTTCTCGGCTGCCTGGAATACACCCTCGAAGAAGGCCCGCGCTGGAACTGGTTCAGCGATCAGACCATCCTGACCACCGCGTGGATCAGCGCCCTGGCCGGCGTGGCGTTTGTCGGCCGCACGCTGCACGTGGCCAATCCGATCGTCGACCTGCGCGCCCTCAAGGATCGCAACTTCGCCCTGGGCTGCTTCTTTTCCTTCGTCACCGGCATCGGCCTGTTCGCGACGATTTACCTGACGCCGCTGTTTCTCGGCCGGGTGCGTGGTTACGGCGCGCTGGACATTGGTCTGGCGGTTTTCTCTACCGGGGTGTTCCAGATCATGGCGATTCCGCTGTACGCCTTTCTGGCCAATCGCCTCGATCTGCGCTGGATCATGATGGCGGGCCTGGCGTTGTTCGCCTTGTCGATGTGGGAATTCAGTCCGATCACCCACGACTGGGGTGCCGGGCAATTGATGTTGCCGCAAGCCCTGCGCGGGATTGCCCAGCAACTGGCGGTACCGCCGGCGGTGACATTGACGTTGGGTGGTCTGGCGCCAGCGCGGCTTAAGCACGCCTCGGGCCTGTTCAACCTGATGCGTAATCTGGGCGGTGCAATCGGGATTGCGGCGTGCGCGACCATTCTCAACGACCGCACCAACCTGCACTTCACGCGGTTGGCGGAGCATCTGAACAGCAGCAACGAAGCAGTGAATCAGTGGCTGGCCCAGGTCGGCGGCAACTTCGCCGCACTGGGTCAGAGCGGCGATGCAGGCCTTACCGCCAGCCTGCGTCAGCTATGGCTGCTGACCTACCGCGAGGCACAGACACAGACCTACGGCGACACGTTCCTGATGATCATGGTGTGCTTCGTCATCGCCACGGCGATGGTGCCCTTGATGCGCAAGGTGCAACCACCGGCGGCGCCGAGTGCCGATGCACATTGAGCGATCAGGCTTGCGGGATTTTGCGAAAGCCCACGGCCAGACGGTTCCAGCTGTTGATGGTGCTGATCGCCACGGTCAGGTCGACCATTTCTTTTGGCGAGAACTGGGCAGCGACCGCTTCGTAATCTTCGTCCGGGGCATGGGTCAGGCTCAGTTGGGTCAGGGACTCGGTCCACAGCAGCGCGGCGCGTTCGCGGTCGGTGAAGAACGGCGCTTCACGCCAGGCGGTCACGGCGAACAACCGGCGTGGGGTTTCGCCGCCCTTGATCGCGTCAGCGGTGTGCATGTCGATGCAGAACGCACAGCCGTTGATTTGCGAAGCGCGCAGTTTGACCAGTTCGATCAGGGTCTTTTCCAGCGGCAGTTTCGAGACGGCGGTTTCCAGGGCGATCATCGCTTTCAGGGCGTCTGGGGAAGCGGTATAGAAATCGGCACGAGGTTTCATGGTGGTTCTCCGGGGCAAGTGAATGTGTGGCTACGTTAGTCCCGGGGCCGGGCCAAACAAATAGCCAATCTCCCGGAAGACGTGTAGGCCACTCCTTTCTGGCGCCAGAAAAGAAAGTGCAAAGGGGCAATTGCCAGCGCTCGTTCGGTGCCACTAGAATGCGATCAATTCTTAATTGCACTCTAATTGCAGCCAGGCATCGGATGCCCGCAACGAGTATCTGCCGCTCATGTCGTCTCTCGATCCGCCATTGAATCAGCAAGTCCAGACGCTCTACAGCGAACACCACGGGTGGCTGCAAGGCTGGCTGCAACGCAAGCTGGGTAATCGCTGCGATGCGGCCGACCTGGCTCACGATACGTTTTTGCGCCTGCTCAGCCGTCAGGTGCTCAAGCCTCTGGGCAGCGAACCCCGGGCACTGCTGACGCACATCGCCAAAGGTCTGGTGATCGACCGCTGGCGGCGCCAGGACCTGGAGCGCGCCTACCTGGAAACCATCGCCCATCTGCCGCCTGCCGAAGTGCCGTCGCCGGAGACCCGCTATCTGATTCTTGAAACCCTGTGGCGCATAGAAGCGTTGCTGCGCGAGCTGCCTGCGCAGACCCGCGACACCTTCCTGCTGTCGCAGATCGAAGGCCTGACCTATGCGCAGATCGCCACGCGGCTGAGGGTTTCGCTGATCACCGTGAAACGCCACATGCGCGCCGCGTTCATTGCCTGCCTGAGTGTCGCCTGATGAATTCATCGATGATCAATCCGCAGATTCTCGGTGAAGCCGCCGACTGGCTGGTGCAATTGCATTCGGGCACCGCCTCGCCGTCCGATCATCAGGCCATCGCGCAGTGGCGCAACCGCAGCGCCGAACACGCCATTGCCTGGCAACGGGCCGAAGCGCTGCTGGGGGACTTGCGCAGCGTGCCGGCCAACGTCGCCATCCAGACCCTGCAACGGGCTTCGCGCAAAGAAGGCCTCAGCCGTCGCCAGACCCTTACCCGCCTCGGTCTGCTGTTGATGGCCGGGCCGGTGGGCATCGCCTCGCAACATGTTCCGTGGCAGCAGTGGACGGCCGATCAGCGCACCGCCGTCGGCGAACAGAAGAACCTGCAACTGCCGGACGGCACCCAATTGCTGCTCAACACCGACAGCGCCGTGAACATCGCTTACAGCCCGGTCGAGCGCCGGGTGCTGCTGCTCAACGGCGAGGTGCTGATCACCACTGCCAGCGATGCCGCCGCCCGCCCGTTCATGGTCCAAACCCCACAAGGTCTCGCTCGTGCGCTCGGCACGCGGTTCTGCGTGCGCACCGAAGGTTCGCGCAGCCTGGTGTCGGTGCTGGAGGGGCAAGTCCAAATCACCCCGCAATTGCTCAAGCAAAATACGATCATCAAGGCCGGCGAACGCCAGCGCTTCAAGCTGAACGGCTTAGACAGCGCTGAAACCTTCGACACCGCCAGCCTGGCCTGGGACAAGGGCATGCTGCTGGCCAGCAACATGCGTCTGGACGAATTGCTCGGCGAACTCAGCCGTTATCGTCGCGGCGTCTTGCGCTGTCATCCGGACGTCGCGGCGATGCGTGTGTCCGGGGCGTTTTCCCTGCGCGACACCGACGCCAGCCTGCGCCTGCTCAGCGACACCCTGCCGCTGAACATCAACAGCCTGACCCGCTATTGGCTGTCGGTGGAGCCCCGCGTCTGAGCCTTCGGAAAATATTTTCAATGTTCACTGATACCTTTTCGCGCCACGTTCGGTGAGTGGATAGACCTTTCAATTCCACGCGCCCGACAGGATCGCCGAATGACCGCATTGCCCACGCCCCGCCCTGCCACTTTACCGCTCAAGGCCCTAAACCTGAGTCTTGCCTTGGCCTTCGGCGCGCTGCTGCCGACCCTCGGCCAGGCCGCCGACAGCACCCGCGAAAGCGCCAGCCAAAGTGTCAGCATCGGCCCCGGCCTGCTCAGCCATGTACTGGCGCAATTTGCGGTGAGCGTCGGCGTGCCGTTGTCGTTCGACCCGGCACAACTGGGCAATCGCCAGAGCCCGGGCCTGCAAGGCAATTACACCGCGCAAAGCGGTTTCGCCCGATTGCTGGAAGGCAGCGGCTTCGAACTGATCAGCACCGGCAACAATGGTTACACCGTGGCGCCGAAAGTCGCGGCGGACGGTGCGCTGGAACTCGGCGCCACCACCGTCAGCGCCCTGCACGACAGCAGCGATGAAACCTACGGTGGCGAACAGGTCGCCCGTCGCGCGCAGGTCGGCATGCTCGGTGATCAAGCGGTCAACGACCTGCCCTTCAGCGTCACCAGCTACACCGCCAGGACCATGGCCGATCAGCAGGCGCAAACCATTGGCGATGTGTTGCTCAACGATGCCTCGGTGCGCCAGTCCAACGGCTTCGGCAACTTCTCGCAAATGTTCATGATCCGCGGCCTGCCGCTGGCCTCCGATGACATTTCCTATAACGGCCTCTATGGCGTGCTGCCGCGGCAGATCATCGCCGTCGAAGCGCTGGACCGGGTGGAACTGTTCAAAGGCCCGAACGCCTTCGTCAACGGCGTGACCCCGAGCGGCAGCGGCATCGGCGGCGGGATCAACCTGCAACCCAAACGCGCCATGGACACGCCAACGCGCAGCGTCACTCTCGACTACAGCGCCGACGGCCGGGTCGGCACGCATCTGGACCTCGGCCAGCGTTTTGGCGAAGACAACCGCTTCGGCGCCCGGGTCAACCTGATGCAGCGCGAAGGCGACACCGCCGTCGATGACGAAGACCAGCGCTCGTCGCTGTTCAGCCTCGGCCTGGACTATCGCGGTGAGCGCCTGCGGGTCTCGAGCGACTGCGGCTATCAGAAGCAGGTGATCAATCAAGGGCGCTCGGTGGTCTATGTCGATTCGAGCCTGACCAAAGCCCCCAAGGTGCCGCACGCCAATGCCAGCTACGCCCAGAGCTGGAGCTATTCGCAGCTCGAAGACACCTTCGGCATGGCCCGCGCCGAATATGATCTGAACGACAACTGGACCGCCTACATTTCCGGTGGCGCCAAGCACACCCGGGAAAACGGCGTGTACTCGTCGCTGACCGTTACCGACCTCAACGGCAACGCCCGTGGCGGCATGCTCTATTCGCCCCACGATGAAGATAACCAGAGCGCCATGGCCGGGCTCAACGGCCGCTTCGACACCGGCCCCGTCACCCATCAATTGAACCTCGGCTGGGCGGGCATCTGGGGCGAGCAGCGCTCGGCGTTCGAAACCGTCGGCGCGGCCGGGCGCTACAGCACCAACCTGTACAACGTCACCGACAAGCCGCGCCCGGCACCCACCTCGTTCGCCAGCGACATCAACGACCCGCGCATCACCGGCAAGAACATCCTGCGCAGCGAGGCGATTTCCGACACTCTCGGCTTCGTCGATGACCGCATCCTGCTGACCCTCGGCGTGCGTCGCCAGCAGATGAAAGTCGATGGCTGGGCCACGGCCACCGGCGCCCGCACCTCGAGTTACGAAGAGTCGATCACCACCCCGGTCTACGGCCTGGTGATCAAGCCCTGGGAACACGTGTCGTTCTACGCCAACCGTATCGAAGGCCTGGCCAAAGGCCCGACGCCGCCGACCACGGCGATCAACCGCGACGAAACCTTCGCCCCGGTGCGCAGCAAGCAGGTCGAAGCCGGTGTGCGCCTGGACATGGGCAGCTACGGCGCCAGCCTCGGCGTCTATCGCATCGAGCAACCGTCGAGCTACACCCAGGACGGGATCTTCCGGGTTGACGGCCAGCAGACCAACAAAGGCGTGGAACTCAACGTCTACGGCGAACCGCTCGACGGCCTGCGCCTGCTCAGCGGCGCGACGCTGATGAAGACTGAACTGGAAGGCAGCAGCAACGGCGTGAATGACGGCCACCGCGCCGTCGGGGTGCCGCGCTTCCAGTTCAACCTCGGCGCCGACTGGGACATTCCGGGCCTCGAAGGCGCCGCTCTCAGCGCGCGAATGTTGCGCACCGGCGGCCAGTACCTGAACGCGGCGAATACTCAAAGCATTCCGGCGTGGAACCGTTTCGACCTGGGCACGCGCTATGCCTTCAAGCTGGATGAGAAGCAGATCACCCTGCGGGCCAACCTGGAGAACGTCGCCAACGAAGCCTATTGGGCCTCGGCCAACGGCGGTTACCTGACTCAGGGCACGCCGCGCACCCTGAAGGTGTCGGCCACCGTGGACTTCTGACCGCTCGTCATCCGGCCCGGCAGTGGTGCGGGCGGCTGGACGGACAAGAGCAGGTCATGGTGAAGGCCATGGCCTGTGTCTGAACCGATTCGGTTTAATCAGCGATCCGAACGCATCAATTCGCCAACGCCAACGTCCATGGACAACACCGCCGCGCGGTTGCGACCGGAGTTCTTGGCCTGATACAGCGCCGCATCCGCCCGTTGAATGAACAGTTCCGGGCTGTCGTTGCCAGTCGGAATAAACGCATAGCAGCCCAGGCTCACCGTGAGATACCCGGTGGGCGAGCCGCTGTGGGTGATGTGTTTGTCCATGACGCTGCGGCGGATCTGCCCGGCAATTGTCAGCGCGCCGTTGATGTCGGTGTCCGGCAGCAACACCGCGAACTCTTCACCGCCATAGCGCACCGCCAGATCGGACTGGCGCTGGCAGCAGTTCTTCACCACCTGCGCGACCTGCGTCAGGCAATGGTCGCCAGCCACATGGCCGTAGGCATCGTTGTAGCGTTTGAAGAAATCGATATCGAGCATGATCAGGCTGACCGGGCTCGACTGCCGCGCCCCCCGGGCAAATTCCACCTCCAGCGAGCGCTCGAACAGACGCCGGTTGGCCAGCCCGGTCAGGCTGTCGTGGGTAGCGATCTCCTCCAGCGCCTGCTGGGCCTTGCGCAGGTTTTTCTCGATCCGTTCGCCGTCGCGCACCTGACGGATGAACACCCAACCAAACAACCCCACGCCCAGCACCACCAGCGCCACGATGACGCTGGACTGGAACGCCCGGTCATGCCAGCCCTGCAAAATCGTGTCCCGGGACGAAGAGGAGGACACCACCAGCGGATAACTTTCCAGCTGCCGGTAACCGTAAAGCCGCGTCACACCGTCAACCACCGAATCGATCATCGCGGTGCCGGCGGGGGCATTGGGCAACAGCTTCTGATAGATCTCGCCCTTGGCCATCGAGGTGCCGATCAAAGCCTCATCGAATGGCCGACGGGCGAGCAACGTGCCGTCAGTCAGGCCGAGGAACATCGTGCCGTTGTCATCCAGGCTGAAGCTTTTGAAGAACTTGTCGAAGTACGACATCTTGATCCCGGCCAGCAATACGCCCTGGAAATGGCCGGCGTGGTCGTTCACCCGTTTCGAGATCGGGATAATCCACTCGCCGTTCTCGCGGCTGCGGATCGCCGGCCCGATGTGTGCCACGATCGAGACGTTCTGCTGGTGAAACCTGAAGTACTCGCGATCGGCCACGCCATTGCCGCGCGGCAGATCCGGGAACGAAGTAATCACCCACTGCCCTTCGCGATCGAACAGAAACATGCCGTCCAACTGTTCCAGCTGCTGCACCCGGCGCGCGAAAGTCCTCTGCAGGCGCGGTCTCTGCGCTGCGCCATAGCCGTCTTCCTGAATCCAGTCGACCAGACTGGTCATCACCAGATCCGCCGCCAGAAAGGTGTCCTCGGCCTGCTGCGCCATCGCCCGGGTCAGGTTGGCCGAGGCCACTTGAGCATTCGCCAGATCCTGGCGCCGCGACTGCTCGATCTGCAGATACAGCAAGCCGGACAGGCACAGACACACGGCAACGATGAACAGTACCGCCGCCTTG
Organism: Pseudomonas fluorescens; assembly: GCF_012974785.1. Taxonomy (GTDB): domain Bacteria; phylum Pseudomonadota; class Gammaproteobacteria; order Pseudomonadales; family Pseudomonadaceae; genus Aquipseudomonas; species Aquipseudomonas fluorescens_BT. Next base: position 4,139,528 of record NZ_CP027561.1, read on the forward strand.
CGCAGGGGCAAACGCTTGAGGGTGCCGCCGGGGGCTTGGTTCGGATCGTGAATGGGGATAGGCAAAAGCGTGTCCTGGGCAGGTACGACAGGGGCAAAAGCCCGAAACCCTTGTTTTTGTGAGCGTAGCCCACCGGGTTGTACGGGGCAACCAAGTGCCTTCGAGACATCCCGACCCAGTTACTATCGGCGCGCAGGGCAATTGGATGACCTGCGACGCAAATTATTTTTGCCTGTCCGTTTTTGCCCGCATCAGCCCTGACGGGCCAAACGCCGCATCGCACTGCGCAGATGCGCCCGCGCACTTTGCGGATCGCCTTCGCGCATCTGCGCGTACGCCCGTTGCGCAACCGCATGCGGCACCGGTTCCAGCACCCGTTGCGTGGCCATCGCCAATAGTTGCACCTGCGCGGCGCGCTCCAGGTAATACAGATCGTCCCAGGCTTCGGCGATGGTCGGCGCCGCGACAATCACCCCGTGATTTTTCAGGAACAGAATGTCGGCATCACCCATCACCCCGGCAATCCGGTCGCCTTCGCGCTCGTCCAGCGCCAACCCGTTGTAGTGCTCGTCCACCGCCGTGCGCCCGTAGAACTTCAGCGCGGTCTGACTCAGCCACAACAGCGGCGGCCCCTCCAACAGGCACAACGCCGTCGCGTTCGGCATGTGAGTGTGGAACGCAACCTTCACCCTTGGCAGTCGCTGGTGCAGGCGTGCATGGATATAGAACGCCGTTGCCTCTGGCTGGCCCTCGCCGTCCACCACGTTCCCTTCGAAGTCGCAGACCAGCAGGTTGTGCGCCGTCACTTCGGAAAACGCATAACCGTAGGGATTGACCAGAAACAGGTCATCGTGCCCCGGCAACATCGCCGAAAAATGATTGCAGATCCCCTCCTCCAGCCCGTGCAGCGCCGCCAGTTGAAAGCACGCTGCCAGTTCGTGGCGGGCGGTGGTAATGGCTTCGCTGTCGAGGTTCAACGAGCCGGAACGCGCAGGTCGGGCGCAGCCAGTCAGGGTGTGGGCCATGGCGAAACTCCTTTATTCCCAGCCAAGGGACGCGAACATCGGCAGCACTTCGTCCAGCGTGTTGAGGATCGCGTCGGGCCGATAGTCCGGCAGTAACTGACGACCGGTCCTGCGGTCGATCCATACGCAGCGAAAATGCAGGTCGCGGGCCGCCGTGTGGTCGAGCATCGGGCTGGCGCAGATGTGCACCACCTGATCACGGCTGACGCCCAATTGCTCATGAGCGTAGTCGAACAGCCTCGGCGCCGGTTTGTAGGCGCCGGCCTGTTGCGCGGTGATCACCCGGTCGATATGGCCACCGAGTTGAGCGACGTTGCCGGCGATGATGTCGTCATCGGTGTTGGAGACGATGCACAGCTTGAAGCCCTTGGCCTTGAGCTGCCCGAGGGTCTCGACGACTTCGGCAAACGGCGGCATCTGCGGGATCGCGGCGGCCAGGCGCTTGCTGTCTTGGCTGGCACTCGCCAGCCCCAGTTCCTCCAGGGCCAGTTGCAGGCCGAGGGTGCTCAGCTCGCGAAACGAGCGGTGCGGCGGCGTCTGTTCCAGGCGATGTTCGTGGCGGTCATAGACCTCGATCAGGCGCCCGGCATCGACCCGGTGTTCGCCCTTCTCGCTCAGGATCTGCTCGGCCACGGCGCGCAGGCCTTCGTCCCATTGAATCAAGGTGCCGTAGCAATCGAAGGTCAGCCATTGCGGGCGTGGTGTATTGATCAACGTCATGGGGGCATTCCTCTGCAAGTGAGGGCTTCAGCTTATGAACTCGGGGTGATAGTGTGAAATTAAATAAATAGCCAACCCTCAGTTGCCAAACAAATATCGAGACCGCTGCCATGCTGGATCTGGAACTGCTGAAAACCTTCGTCTGCGTGGTCGATGAAGGCAGCTTCACCCGCGCCGCCGAACGCGTCCACCGCACCCAATCCACGGTCAGCCAACAAGTGCGCAAACTTGAGGACCTGGTCGGCCACGCCTTGCTGTTGCGCGACCGCACCGGGCTGAACGTCAGCGTCACCGAGCACGGCGAACTGCTGATCCACTACGCCCGCCGCCTGCTGGCCTTGTCCGCCGAGGCCAGCGAAGCCCTTGCCAGCGATCTGGATCTGGAAATCCTGCGCATCGGCATGCCGGAAGACTTCGACGCCCGACGCATGGCGCTGATCCTCGCCGGCTTCACCCGCAGCCACCCGCAAGCGCGGCTGGAAACCGTCAGCGGCATGAGCCTCGATCTGAGGCAACGCCTCGACAGCGGCGAAATCGACATCGCCCTGATCAAACGCGAACCCGACAGCGGCCCCGCCTGGGCGACCTGGCCGGAGCGACTGGTGTGGGTCAAGGGTGCTGAGTTCGATTCTTCCAATGGTGTATTGCCGCTGGCGCTGTTTCCCCAAGGCTGCCTGTACCGACAACGAGCGATTCGCCTGCTCGACGTGGCGCAACGCCCATGGCGTGTAGCCTTCGGCAGCCACAGTCTGACCGGCATTCAAGCGGCGGTCGCCTCAGGGCTTGGGGTTTCGGTGCTGCCGGCATCAGCGGTATTGCCGGAGCATCAGGTGTGCACAGACTTGCCGCCGCTTCCACCGACAGAGCTGGCGCTGGTCAGCCGCGAGGGGGTGTTGAGTGGGTTGCAGCGAGGGTTGGTGGAGTTTCTGAGGGGGGAACTGGGGGTGGATGCGGGGGGATTGGCTTGATCCCCCCGATGGGCGCTGAGCTCAGGGCTTGTTGACTTCGCGCAACAGGTCTGCGACCGGGAGGTTCATGGTGTTTGAGTAGTAGGGTTTGTAGCCCCAGGCGGTAATGACGACTTTGCAGGGGACCTGGAGCTTTCCGGACAACAGGCCATTCAATTCCTGAGTTGAAAGAAATTCCTGAGTTGAACCGTTATTCACGGTCTGCCTTAAAGTTGCACTGGTCACGTAGTTGTATTTCCCGCCGGCTTTGTTGGCCTCATCTACATCAATCAGCCCGTACGCCGAATACCTGAATCGGTTAGTGATAGAGAAGTCCTGATCGTCACCCAGCGCACACTCCAACATTGTCGAAGCGGCGCCTTCCCTCATTCCTCTCCCAAACAGATCCAAAAGGTTTACATCAGAGGCGTAGTAAATTTCGTAATACAGGCTGCTGGGTTTTCTCTCTATCGTCAGAAAATTGAGATTTGCAGGCTGGACCGTATGGTTTTTAGCGCAGGCTGAACACAAGATGGTCAATAGAAGAAGCAATAAGGTTTTCTTACCGCTGGTGCCATGCCCCGGCAACGGGCAAGCCGTCGGGTCGGTCACTCGGGCAGCGGGTTTTCCGCTCATGAAAAGCTCCTTGCGGTGTCGCGTCATCATCCATTGGCGCGCAAGCATGAACAAAGTCGCGGCGTTGTTCAAACCCGCATGCAAAAAAACAGGCGCCTGAAAAGGCGCCTGTTTTCTAGGGACGGTATCCGCTCCGGTCAACGCGATGGCGGTACTCGAATATCCCCCGCCCGGCACTGGGTTTTCACGCCCTTGCCGCATGCACCGAATTGCAGGTCCTTGCCCATGCACACCCGTACTTCCGAGAGTTCCGGGCCGTTGCAGATGACGGCGATGCCGTCTGACGGGATGCCCGGATTGCTCCTGCGGAACAGGTCGGCAATTTCCTGTGCTTCGAAGTAATACGAGCTGCTGAACGGTTGCAGCTCTTGCGGGATGTTCACCGCGGCCACGGCTTTGTCCGCTTCGTCCAGATAGCCCATCGCGCCGAGGCCGCTGCAGGTGCCGTGCTTGCTCCATTCGTGATCGAGGAGTTTTTTGGTCGGGAACAGCGTCAGGCCTTTGGCCGTTTCGGCGGCCGACAGGTTGGTCAAGGGCGGGCAGGATTGCGGCCAGCCGCCCTTGGTGTATTGCGGCCACAGGCCATGCAGGACAAAACCGTAACCCTTGCCGGTGCACTGAGGGTCGCCCTTGTGGGTCAGGCAAAACGTTGGCGACCAGGACAGTGTCAGCAGGTAGTAATCGAACACTCCCGCCACCGATTCCGTCGGTGCCTTGTTGGCGTGTGGCTGGCGCGCCGAACTCAGGCCGATGCTACCGACCGTCAGCGCAATCAGCGCCATAATTGTAAAAAGCTTTTTCATGTTCCCGTTCCTTGGGACGCGTGCGTCCGTGGTTTCTGTGGTCCGACCATCACTTGGCCAGACGCTGATTGAGTCATGCCCGTGTTGCAAGCACATGACGCAGGGCAAAACCTGCATTACTTTGAAAGGACTACGATGACAGTGAAATCACCACAGGGAACCGACATGAGTAAAGCAGACGAACTCGCCGCGAAACTCAAACAGACACGGCACACCCATGCTGACGAAATCACCTGCGCCGAACTGGAAATCGATTGCTGGCCGGCTCAGGTCTACGCCTTGTATCACCGAATCGAAGGCTGGTTGCAACCGGTCACCGAGGTCGGCCTGAAGATTCGGCGCAATCCTACCCATGTTTGCGAAAGTTCGCCGGATGGCGAGACCCACGACTACGCCATCGACCAGTTGATCATCGAAGCCAACCACCACAGTCTTACGTTCGATCCCATCGCCCGTTTCACCGAAGACGGCGCCGGGCGTGTGCAGATCAACCTGCCGGGCCGGGAAGCGTCGCTGCTGCGTACGGTCGACGAACACGGCGAAAGCCATTGGTGGTTGCAGACCCTTGAGACCGGGCAACAGCTGGATGCCATTGCGCTGACGGAAAACAACTTGTTGTCGGTGGTCCAGGAAGGATTAGGTTTGTAGGTCGAACCTGACACAACTGTAATCCGCGCCTCAGCCAGCTGAAAGCTGCCGCTGGTTAGCCTCCCCGTCATTGGTCAAACGGGGACTTCCAGCGCATGCCTTCCACCACCTCAAGACGCACCTTCGTCAAAGGCCTCGCCGCCGGCAGTCTGCTCGGCGGCCTCGGCCTGTGGCGCACGCCGGTCTGGGCCTTGAACAGCCCCGGCCAGGTGAACGAGTTAAGCGGCAAAGACTTCGAGCTGTTCATCGGCGAAACTCCAGTCAACTTCACCGGCCGGCCCCGCACCGCCATGACCATCAACGGCAGCCTGCCCGGCCCGCTGCTGCGCTGGCGCGAGGGCGATACGGTGACGCTGCGGGTGCGCAACCGGCTCAAGGACAGCACGTCGATCCACTGGCACGGCATTCTGCTGCCGGCCAACATGGACGGCGTGCCCGGCCTGAGTTTCAAGGGCATCGAGCCGGGTGGCGTGTACGTTTACCAGTTCAAGGTTCGCCAGCACGGCACCTACTGGTATCACAGCCATTCCGGGTTGCAGGAACAGGCCGGCGTCTACGGACCGCTGGTGATCGACGCCCGGGAGCCGGAGCCGTTCCAGTACGACCGCGAACATGTGGTGATGCTCAGCGACTGGTCCGACGAAGACCCGGCCAGCCTGATGAAGACCCTGAAAAAACAGTCCGACTACTACAACTTCCACAAGCGCACCGTCGGCGATTTCATCCATGACGTCGGCGAAAAAGGCTGGGGCGCCACCGTTGCCGATCGCACGATGTGGGCGCAGATGAAGATGAATCCCACCGACATCGCCGATGTCAGCGGCGCCACGTACACCTTCCTGATGAACGGCCACGCACCCGATTCCAATTGGACGGGGCTGTTCCGGCCCGGCGAAAAGCTGCGGCTGCGGCTGATCAACGGCTCGGCCATGACCTACTTCGACGTGCGCATCCCGGGATTGAAAATGACCGTGGTCGCCGCCGATGGCCTGCACGTCAAACCGGTGACCGTCGATGAACTGCGCATCGCCGTGGCGGAAACCTATGACGTGATCGTGGAGCCCGCCGCCGATGCCTACACCCTGTTCGCCCAGGCCATGGACCGCACCGGTTACGCCCGAGGCACCCTCGCCGCCCGCGCCGGTTTGTCGGCCCCGGTGCCGGCGCTGGACCCGCGCCCGCTGGTGACCATGGACGACATGGGCATGGGTGGAATGAATCATGGTTCGATGGACATGAGTGGCATGGATCACTCCAGCATGAACATGGGCCCGATGCAGTCGCACCCCGACAGCGAAAAGGACAATCCATTGGTGGACATGCAAGCCATGACCACCGCGCCGAAACTCGACGACCCCGGCCTCGGCCTGCGCAACAACGGGCGCCGCGTGCTGACCTACGCCGACCTGCGCAGCACTTTCGAAGACCCAGACGGCCGCGACCCGGGCCGCACCGTCGAACTGCACCTGACCGGCCACATGGAGAAATTCGCCTGGTCGTTCAACGGCATCAAGTTCTCCGACGCCGAGCCGCTGCGCTTGAAGTACGGCGAGCGGATCCGCCTGGTGCTGGTCAACGACACAATGATGACCCACCCCATCCACCTGCACGGTATGTGGAGCGATCTGGAAGACGAAAACGGCAATTTCCAGGTACGCAAACACACTATCGACATGCCGCCCGGCACACGCCGCACTTACCGCGTTACCGCCGATGCGCTCGGCCGTTGGGCCTATCACTGCCATCTCCTGTACCACATGGAAATGGGCATGTTCCGCGAAGTGCGGGTGGAAGAATGAGGACGCCGACCATGACTCGATTTGCCGTGTTTTCGTTGTCACTTCTGTCGATGTCTTCGGCGTTCGCCGCCAGCGATATGCAGGGCATGGACCACAGCCAGATGGGCGATATGCAAAGCATGGACGACGGCATGATGCAGCCCGCCGCGCCGACCAAAAGCCGCACGCCGATCCCGGTTCTGACCGACGCCGACCGTGCCGCCGTGTTCACCAGCCACGGTGGCCACCAGGTGCACGACAGCGCGATCAACACTTACTTGCTCGCCGACAAACTCGAATGGCAGAACGCCGACGACGCCAGCACGCTGGCCTGGGATTTGTCCGGCTGGATCGGCGGTGACACCGATCGCCTGTGGCTGCGCTCCGAGGGCGAACGCAGCAACGGCAAGACCGAAGACGCGGAAATCCAGGCGCTGTGGGGCCACGCGATTTCGCCGTGGTGGGACGTGGTCAGCGGCGTGCGTCAGGACTTCAAGCCCGGCGCCCCGCAAACCTGGGCCGCGTTCGGTTTGCAGGGCATGGCGCTGTACAACTTCGAAGCCGAAGCCACGGCGTTCCTCGGCGAAAACGGCCAGAGCGCGGTGCGGCTGGAGGGCGACTACGACATCCTGCTGACCAACCGCCTGATCCTGCAGCCGACCGCCGAACTCAACGTCTACGGCAAAAACGATCCGCAACGCGGGATCGGCTCGGGCCTCGCGAACACCGAAGCCGGATTGCGCCTGCGCTATGAAATCCGCCGTGAATTTGCGCCGTACATCGGCGTGACCTGGAACCGCACCTACGGCAACACCGCCGATTACGCACGGGAAGAAGGCGCGGATCGCAGCGAAGCGCGACTCGTCCTCGGCGTGCGGATGTGGTTCTGAATCCCTTCAAAAAACAACACAGAGGTCTTGCATGCGCACATTGAAATTCACCCTTGTTCTCGCCGGCGGTCTGCTCTTGAGCACCCTGGCCCAGGCTCATCCGAAACTGCTGTCGTCGACCCCGGCCGAAGGTGCCGACGGTGCGGCGCCCGGCAAGATCGAACTGCGTTTTTCGGAGGATCTGCTGACCCAGTTCTCCGGCGCCAAACTGGTGATGACCGAAATGCCCGGCATGGCTCACTCGCCGATGCCGATGAAGGCCAGGGTCAGCGCCGGCAGCGACCCGAAAACCATGCTCGTCACCCCGCTCGCACCTCTGCCGGCCGGCACCTACAAGGTCGAATGGCGCGCGGTGTCGTCGGACACGCACCCGATCACCGGCAACGTCACGTTCAAAGTGAAGTGATCGATGACCGACCTGATCAACATCCTGCTGCGGATGGCGTTGTACGTGGATTTGCTGCTGTTGTTCGGGGTGGCGTTGTTTGGGTTGTACAACACTGACGCGACGCTGCGGTTTCGGCCGATGTTGCGCGGGACGGCGTTGATCGGGGCATTGCTGTCAGTGGCGGGACTGGTGCTGATGACCCGCACCATGAGTGGCGAAACGGAATTCGCCGCGCTGTGGCCGCATCTGCAAATGATGCTGTTTGAAACCGATGTCGGGACGGCATGGGCGGTGCGGATGGTTGCGCTGAGCATCGTGATGCTCTGGCCGGGGTTGTGGCTGGCGTCGACCGCCGGTGCTCTCGCCCTCGCCTCTCTGGCCTGGAGCGGGCACGGCGCGATGGATGGCGCCTGGCACCTGCTCAGCGACATCCTGCACCTGCTCGCGGCGGGTGCATGGATGGGCGCGATGTTGGCGCTGATCTTGATGTCGCGGCTCGATGCGCTGTTCTGCGAAGCGCGTATTCGTTCGCTGGCCGGTGCCGTCAAACGTTTCGAAGGCGTGGGCGCGGCGATCGTGATCGTCCTCTCGGTGACCGGCGTGCTGAACTACCTGTTCATCGTCGGCCCGACACTGGACGAGGTCTTGCTCCGCAGCTACGGGATGCTGCTGGCGATCAAGGTTGTGCTGTTCGCCGGCATGCTGGTTTTAGCGGCGTTGAACCGCTTTCACCTCGGCCCGCTGCTGGAGCAATCGTTGCGCGACGGTCAACACCCAGTGGCGGCCAATGCTCTGCGGCGCAGTGTTGCAGTGGAGTTGGGCATCGCGCTGTTGATCGTGGTGCTGGTGGCGTGGCTGGGCACACTCGGGCCGGACGCGGGATGACACCCGGCAAACCCTTTCACTACACTGGCCCCCACTCCCACTGCACAAGCCCGATCTCCATGACAATTCAAAAAAGCACGATGATCTTTTGCAGCCTGCTGGCCATGGCGAGCGCTGCTCAGGCACAAGAGCCGGTTTCGCACCTGGACACCATCCAGCAACAAGGCCAGTTGCGCGTCTGCACCACCGGCGACTACAAACCCTACACCTTCAAGCGCACGGACGGCGGGTTCGAAGGCATCGACATCGCCATGGCCCAATCCCTGGCCGACAGCCTCGGCGTCAAGATCGAGTGGGTGCAGACCACCTGGAAAACCCTGATGCCGGACATGCAGGCCGGCAAGTGCGACATCGGCATGGGCGGGATCTCGGTGACGCTGGAACGGCAGAAAAAGGCCTACTTCAGCAACACCCTCGACGTCGACGGCAAGATCCCGCTGGTGCGCTGCGCCGACCAGTCCAAATACCAGACCATCGAGCAGATCAACCAGCCGAACGTGCGCCTGGTCGAACCCGCCGGCGGCACCAACGAAGCCTTCGTCCACGCCTTCCTGCCCAAGGCGCAACTGGCCTTGCATGACAACGTGACGATCTTCGAACAACTGCTCGACAACAAGGCCGACGTGATGATCACCGACGCCTCCGAAGCGCGGTATCAGCAGAAACAGAAACCCGGTTTGTGCGCGGTCAACCCGGAGCAGTTCATGCAGTACGGGGAAAAGGCCTACTTGCTGCCGCGTGATGACATGAGCTGGAAGCTGTATGTCGATCAGTGGCTGCACCTGAGCAAGGTGACCGGGAAATATCAGAAGGTCATTGGCGAGTGGCTGGCAGGACCGCAGTAAAACGCTTCAAGACGAAAAAAGGGCGCCCCGATGGGCGCCCTTTTCTATTCAATCGTCATGCAACATGCCAGAGCTGTACTGGTTGAGACTGGCACCAATACCGGTGCCGCCGAACTTCAGCGTATTGGCGCTGGCGCGCCCTTCCGGCGACTGGCAATCGGAAGAAAAACAACTGGTGGTGGTCAACCCACCGGAGCCCGAACAGGCACTCAATACCGAGACAGCCGCAGCGATCAACAGCACTTTGACGACATTGGCACGCATGGTCGGGCTCCCCTTGGATGAAACGATCTTATCGCTGCATCCTAGGCGCCCCCGCGTGCCGACAACATGAAACTTTCGCCATCGACAGCGCGGGTTCAGGAAGAACGGTGATTACTCGTTCAGATCCTTGACCAGATAGGTCCCCACAATCTGCGAAACACCGGTCAACGCTTCACGGACCAGCTCCGGTTCGGTGCGATAACGCAGCGGCTCGTAGCCATAGGTGTTGGCACCGTTGAACGCGGTAATCGGCTCATTGCGCTGCCAGATTAACTCTTCGCCGCGCTTCAACGAACCGTTCACCACAATCGTCGGGTACACCACGCTGCTGAAACCCTGCGTCAGCGCAAAACCCCAATTGACCACGGTCAACTTGATCTCCGCATCGGCCGGCTCATTCTCGGCAACCACCTTGAAACGACCGGTCGCCGCCAGTTGATCCTCGAAACCCTTCTTCACCAACTTGCCCAGATCGATATCGGCCGTCGCCATGTTGTACTGAATCGCCTCGACCGTGGACATCGACGCCAGATCTCCAGCCTTCAACCCCGCCGCAAACCCGGCCCCACTGAGCGCCGCCGTCCCGAGCTTCCCGGCATGGGACGCCATGCCAACACCCGCGCCGACACCGGCACCCAACGCCGCACCCCAGGCCTGCTCTCGGCCCATGTAGGTCATTTCCTTGTTACTCCAGGTCACCGGGAGAATCTTCACCGTGTGGATCTGCGTGCGGTATTCGGGTTTGAACTTCTGATTGGCACAGCCTGCGAGCAACAGGACGGCGAACATCACGACAACTAGTTTTTTCATAAACGACTCAAAACGCGGAATGGAATGCGTAAGTTGTCGTCCATGTTGGGGAAATCTGAAGATACATGGCTCTCCCGTGGCGGCATTCGCCACGGAAGGGGTTTGCACTTACGACTTCGGCTCGACGTGATCCAGCGCCTGATTCACCGCCAGCCCCGCAACCATCACCACCTGCGCGATGCCCAGCGCCGTTTTGCGGTGCGAGGGTTCCAGGATGGCGGCGAAGTTGCTGAGCATTTCACTGGCGGAATCGAGGGACTCGCTGGCGTTGGCCAACAGCGATTCGCTGGTGTAGGCGGGGTTGGCCAGGAACATGGGGTCGTGTTCGGTGTGGCTGCCCATGATGCGTTGTTGCGGGGTGAGGTAATGGTCGAGGGCGCGTTCGGCGGCTTCGTTGAGCTTTTTGGAATCTGGGAATTGATAAGGTGAAACCGGATCGGTTTCGGGTGGGTTGGGTGTTGGTTTGAACATGGATGAATCCTCTAGCGCGATTACCAAAAGGAACCATCACCCTTCGCTACCAAACGTTGGGTGGCGGCCATACGCGGGTTGGTAGACCGGTCGCACTAGAACCCGGCGCCCACGAATGGGCCCCACGCATGACCACCATGAAATCCGAGCCCTGAAAAGGACTGCACACGGTGACGCCATGAATCTAGACACGAAGCGGGCTACCAAACCCGATCACTGGTTTTCAGTGATCCGAGAACGATAAAAGCCCCGGTCTAGACGTACAAGCCGGCGGATTCTGTCTTAGGTGTAGGGGGTGGCGCAAGGATGTGTAGGGTTTGGATTACGAGAGAATGAGTCATTTAAACGAGTGGTTTTTTAGGCTTAAAACAGTCACAGTTTTTTTGGTTTGGAAAACAATGGGGACAGATTTATTTACCACATAGAAGTCAAAAACAAACCAATCCGTCCCTTTTGTCGTACATCCCGTTTGTCGTCCCTTTTGTCCGGACAAAACGCCGTGCTGGAGCTGACCGTTTAAAAAAGGCTTCACGTATGCAATCCGTCTGGACCTTCCCTTCCACCCTCATGTTTTTTCATAGGCCGTCGATACCCTGCTAATTCAGACGTTCAAGGAATGACGACATGCCCCTTTCAATCAATTCTGTATTTATCCGGCCATCAACCGCTCAGTTGAGCCAAACCAGCCAGCCATTGACCACCAAATCCCTCAGTGAAAACTTGCTGAAAACCACGGTCAACATCAATCCGGCTGCAATTTACCATCCAAACAATGACCTCCCCGCGCCGAGCCCGGAAACGGAATCGATCGAGAGCATGATCGCGCGCACCCAGTCGCCGGATTACCCGCAAATTGCCGAAGGGCACAAAAGCGCCCATCAATCGCTGAAACTCTCTTTCGAGGAGTTCCAATCAGCGTTGGCTCACAGCGATCCGGATCTCGCCGACAAGAAATTTGGCTTCACCATCGAAGCGGATGGCAGCCTCAAGGTTCTCGACAGTTCACGCCAGCTCAGCGCTTCCGACATGGATCGGCTGAACGAGCTGTTGAATGCTTCCAGTGAATTGAAATCGGCAGCGAGCAGCTACCGCGACGCCTCCATCGCCCTGGTGGCCGCCGACGCTACGTGGGGTGGTAACTTTACGGGCGGGTATATTCTGAACAAGGACAACTTCGCCAACACAATCGATCTGGGTGCCCTATTCCTTAAAAAAGGGACAACCCCAAACACTGATACCCTGAACGGTTTCTTCTCCTCCCAGTTGTGGAGCAAGGGCGCGCGAATGACGCATGAAACAGTCACCCAGATGCCCGTAGGCGCCAATAAGGTCGACGTGACGGTTTGACTGGCAAGTTCTTGGAACTCACGCTACTTCACAGCGCGGGAAACAATCGAATAATGGGGACAGATTTATTTACCACCTAGAAATCCAAAACAAAAACAAATAAATCTGTCCCCTTTTTTCTCAGTCCCCTTTTTTCTCAAGCCGATAGTCAGGAGATCGGGGCTGTCCGCATTCTTGATCAAAAAGAACCTCAAGAAGCTGGATCCTCTCAGACCTGCGTGGCGTGGTGTTTTAGCATCTGATTCGCAGGTGTACGCGTCCTTGGATGAAATCGCGGTTCGCGGCCGGTATGAGCAAGGGATTCTGAGCCCGAGTTAGGATGGCCGCTTTAGGTGGGGGAACCAGAAAAACCAATAGCTTCAAGGATTTTCTGTGCATATGTGCAGCAATGAAATCTCCCTCATTTGGACGGAAAAATAGCCAGTTCCATGCTTCACAGGCCGACGAGTTGACGGTTTGAGATGTAGGAATCATCACATTAGGAAGCTAGCCTAAGGGAAGCTCCTACGACGGTTGGCTCTTAGATGTCAAGCTGAAATGGGGTAGTATGTGGAATCGAGAGGGGAACAACGTGGATAGAGCAGAGCAACGTAAAAAACATACCCGTATCACATTCGGCAAAAAGGGTGAGATTACCGTTCACAGGGAGGATGGCAGCATCAAAGCTTTCCTGTTGAAAGCGGATGATGTCGTGGAGAGACATGTAACGAAGAGTCTCGCAGGCAGCGTGCTGAGCCAAAAGGTTAGCGTCAGAGCTAAGCCTGTACGTGCTCCCCACCTGTCGGATCTTGAGCGCGATATGGCCGAACTTAAAAAGGTCGTCGCGGCGTTGGCCGTGCGTTCTGTTGTGCATGAAGAAAAGGCAACCGACTTCGACGTTGAGGGTGTAACCGTTCTTGATGCTGAGGCAGCGTACCAGCTGCTTGACACCCCACCGGAGCCTACTGAGGCACTTCTTAATCTGCTTACCTTGCGATAAGAGCTATTAAATGGATTTTATTACTGTCGATTTCGACAAATCGATTGATCGCTCTGTGTTTGATTGTGGGGTACACCCGGCATTGAATCTCTATATTGCCGAACACGCCAGTCAAGATCAAAAACGCAATGTATCTCGAACATTTTTGTACGTCGAAAACGAATCGTTGCTGGGTTATTACACCTTAGCAAATACCTCCGTTGCTCTCAGTGAACTTAGTGAAGAGCACACCAAGAGAATGCCTCGCTACCCTATGCCTGCCGTATTATTGAGTCGCTTGGCGGTGGACAAAGCTGTACGGGGGCAGGGACTTGGTCAGCGCCTGATGTCTGATTTCTTCCGCCGCGTGTATGCGATTTCGAAGCAGTCCGGCGTGGCCTTTATCGTCGTCGACGCCAAAGATGATGACGCTGCTGATTACTACCGGAATAAGCTGGGCTTTATACCCTCGACAAATAATCCGCTTCGTTTGGTGCTTTCCACGGCAACATTGATTCGCGCCCTCAGCTCACAAAGTTAGCCAGCTTGTGTACTTCCCCCCTGCGTTGCCGGAAGCTTGAACCTTTTACCGGACGGATCTGGTTAGCTGGGAAGCTGTTAGCCCGAAGCTACCGCCTGTTCCGCATCTTGTCAGATGGGGACTTCGGCGCTCTTACGCACGTAATGCAGAAATACCTCTTTAGGGTCGTAGTGCTCGATGCGTTCGGGGCGCGGAAATTTGTATTTATTACAGAGCGCGTCTACAAGCTCCAAAGCTTTCAAACCGAGCCTCGATAATGTTTCGCGTCGGTATTCGTAATACTCTGAGTAGTCAGGTGGAGAAGCGAATTCATGCATCGCTGCCAATCCCTCCCTGATTGCTTCGAGGCGGCTTGGGATCGACATTACGTCGTACATAATCGCTGTGGGCAGAACTCGGTAATCGCCATTTGGCGGAAGCGTAAGTTCTGGATTATCGACAGCATTAAAGGTCCTACCAGACTGATCTGTGAATGTGTGGTCGTTCACCGCTGAGTAGCAGTCACCAGCGAGTTTCTCGAAGACATAGACCAGCTGAATACCTAGGTGCTGTGCTTCGAGCTCACTCTTTCTCCAGGCCACGATGTGTTCTTTCCCCCAACTGAGAAGAAAGACCATTAGCTGTCCCGCGATGGCGATGGCACCGCCTAAGGCGACTTTACCAACGTCTGATCCCCAAAAATTATCCATCCCATTCCCCATATTTGAGAGCCATAGCGTACCTAGCGGGTGATCTAGTTTCTCTTTTCCGCGACGCTTTATGGGCAATGGGGACAGATTTATTTTTCGCAAAAAATGATCCAAAAAAATCTGTCCCTTTTCTATTGCTGATGAAGCGCGTTACACGCCAAAGCATCAAACTTAGAAAGATTCCACCGGTTTTTTGGTCTGTTCTACAAGTTTACTCTCGTCAAGCTTCGGGAAAGAAAACTTGATCATAATGATCGATTCCTCACCCTTACCCGTGACAATCAGATCAGCCCCCCTAACGTTCGCAGGGGCGGCTGCCATTAAACCAGAAACGCTAGGTGTCCCTTTGATCGAGGCAGCGCCCTCAATAAACGAGTAAGTCAAATTATCGGCGTTTAGAGCAACACTTTCATAGTTGTTGAGCTTAGCGTAGTACTCATCCTTGCTTTTAGCTTTAGCCGCCAGATCGACGAGATCCAGCATGGACTTGCCGTCAGCCAGTGCGACCAGACCGAACGACTTGGCCAGCGCACCGATGGCACGCCCGAACAGTTCACGCTCATAGGGCGCGAACAGTGAAACCATAATCAGCTTGTCACTGCTGAACACCAAGCCTGCGGTGAATTTCTGATCAATGAAATCCACGTCATCAATACACCGGGCGGGCGCGCCCACCTCTGCCGAGCAATCATAGTAACCGCCAGCCTCGGTGTATTTCGTGATTGGCGTGTCGTAGGCATAGCTCTTGAACAGGTTGTCCGCTGCAACGGCATTTTGCATAGCACCAACGAGACCGGCCAGGCAAAGCACTAACGCATGGATTTTGTTCGACATGGATTCCGTTCCTGCAAGGATGTGGAGATTGATAGCCACATGCTATCAATCCTGCGGCGGATTTGTCTCATTCAATCCAGTGCAAGCTGAGCGAGCTCAGCAGATCCAGAATTCGGACGCTGTGAAACCACTCTGCCATTCCCTCCGCCAAGCCCCTCCTCCCATTCCTGATAAACTCCCCACCTCCCAGCCACACCGATTCCGTACCCCCAATGCCCCCAATCACCGCTACACCCGCCCCACTCTCCCGCCGTTTCTCCGTCGCGCCCATGATGGATTGGATGCAGTAGCCCGCCTCCCCTCCCAACTGATTGGCTAAAGTCTCAAATCATCTGCGCGGTGTAGCAATTTTTAAGCATGCGGTAGCTAAGCCTCTCTGCGGCGGCCGCATGAGCTAGGCTTCGCGAACCCCTCATTTCCAGGATGGATCGTATGCCAAATAACTCAGCTTCTAATATCGCCACTGCTGACGCCCTGACATTGCTCCTGCACAACCAGCACGCACTGGCGGCAGCAATCGAGGAGGTTGCCGTTTGGCTTGCAGCCAGTGGCGCGGCAGTGGTTGCAGATAACGCTGTGATGGCTATGGAGACCTTAGACACAAATGCAAGAGCGATCACAGATGCGATTATGCGGATACGGCAATCCTAATATCGTCTTTGCAGGCAGCAATCGGCCAAAAGCGGCATTCCGTGAGCGGCAGCTTTCAGCCAAAAGCAGCCGCTCGGATGCGTCAATCAATACAGGTAAGCTTCCTTACTCCCTCACTTTCCCATGACTAAACTAGGTGAAACGCGTTCATCAGGAAGCCAGGAGTAATCTGTGGACAGCAAGCGAGCGATTGAACTGGGTGCAAAAATCATTGAGATACAAACATTAATGATCGCGTACGCTACCGATGGACGAACCTCTGCTCAGCCTGCCGAATATCGAGAGCTTTATCCAGAGGTAACAATTGATCTGGAAGATGCGAAATATGCGAACCCCAACCCGCACAAATCGCTCGAAGTCTTCATGGCATTTTGCAAGCTCCAGGAAATGAGCACTTATGCGAGCAGACGCGTTTACGTGCAGGAGCTCTATGCCGACATTTTGCTCGACCTCAAACGGAGACAACGACACGCCCCATCATCTAGGAACTGGAATAAGGCAAATGAAGCCTTGGCTGATGAATTGACGCCAATTCGTGCCCAATGGCTAAAGGCGAAGAACTTCATTTACTCAGCAACGCCTGACTTCGAAAACTCTATAAAGGAGTCAATCAGCTCTATTGAGTCAAGCCTCATGGTGTTGATGAACGAGCCCAACGGAACGCTCGGCAAGGTCATCAAGAAAGCAAATCTCGATGCAGATATTGAGCGCTTGATCACCCAAGCCTATGGGTATGCGAGTAACAAAGATTTCGTTAGGCACGGCGGTACAGTCGAGTCAGCTCTTTCAAAAGCAGAAGCAGAGTTTTTTCTTGAGTTCGCTGCAACATCTATCATCTACATTACCAACCGATCAAAAAAACATGATTCATGAATTGGATCGCCCCGGATTTCCCGGACGCCCACCTGGAAGCTATTGGCCCTTAGCGCCCCTCGTCAGCGACGACAGTCGACCAAAGAGGATTGCTGGGAACGGCAGCTCCCGGCCAGAAGCGGACGTTCGTACGCGACCGCTACCGGCCAAAAACGGACGTTCACAACTGGCCGCTAACGGCCAGAAGCCGGCGTTCCAAGGCAAAACTACCTTTTAGCAGTGGTGCAGCCTAACTCAACGGAATCCCCAATAAATCTCTGTGACTTGGAGGGGCGCTGCAGAGGCGGGAGCCTAAAAATCCACCTCAGTACAAAGCCTGAAGGGGTGTCAAATTGACATCAGCCATTCGAATCGCCTAGTGTTAGAAAATTGCTTCTAATACATAGGGACATGGTCATGATAACCGTAGATGAAATTTATGCCTGCCTCCAGGAAGAAGAGTCGCCTGTCCTAGAGTTTAAACGTGATTGGTATTGGACCGATGCTTCATCGCCGGTAGAAATCTCAAGGCAATGGGGTGAGTTCCTCAAAGACATAATTTCACTTTGCAACTCTTACGTCGGGTATTGCGGAATTGATCGATATCTGATAATTGGGTTTAGCGAAGTAGATAAAAAAGTATATCCCATAGATATATCCAGTATAAAAAAGCTTAGAGATCTCAAGCTTTTTAAAAAAGATCTATTAGCGCGGCTGGAGAAGATAGTTAACACTCCGCCACTTAACATTGAAATTGAAACAGTGCTGATAGATGGACACACACTTCTAGCATTTAAAGTCCCCAGCCCAACGTCTATTACCGAAATAAAAAATAATCTAGACACCAAAACTCTGACCGTGATGGCTGGAGTTGTTCTCGTTCGAAAGGGACAGGACAATGATTCTGTGCGCGCAGCCTCAACAGAAGAAATATCCCTTCTAGTTTCTGATTTTTCGAAATTCAAAGATTCGCTCGACAAAAAGCCAAAGCCAGATCAAAAACGCGATAGAAGCATTAAGAGTACTGTTGAGCTGTATATAGATAAGAACAGAAGCCTGAGTATTGAGAAAGATTTTCCTGTATCAAAAAGAGATTGGAGCGAAAATGTTCTTTTTGAACTTTACAGGCTAAACCAAAAATTCTCAAATCCAACCGTTTTCTTATACATACACGAAAATGCCGCGCAAAATAAAACATTCGAACATATCAAGCGCGAAAAGCTAACAAGTGCTAATGATACCTTAATTATATTGACTGAGCGCCCAAGTGAACTAAAAGACCTTGGCAGAAGAAAAAGCAACTTGAAGGCGCGCTTTCAAACTGAGCATGTTTTTTTTATTGACGAGTTCGGTTACAAAAATCTCTATTCCGAATACATGTTAGATTACCAACCTTATCGATTGGAGAACTACGTTGAGGGGGTTGCCGATATCGGCAGTGACGAAAAGAAAAAAGCACTTGACCAATTGAAGGATTGGTACGGCGCAGTGTCGAATCCGTTGATGGTAATAAAGGGATATGGCGGGATTGGTAAAACCACCTTAGTAAAACAGTTTCTCGACCACGTGCACGATCATCATGATGACGTGGGGATTCTATTTATCGACTCAAATGAAATTGTTGACGAACTGATAAAGATTGCCAGGTCGGATCATAATATTGACGATATTTATGATTTCTACCTGGCTCAAATGAAGAAAAAGGATTTTGATGGCAAAGGGTTTAGTAAAGAGCTTTTAAAACTTTCTGTAGATAACGGGAATTTGCTCATAGTTTTAGACGGTATAGACGAAGTTATTGCCAAACTTGGGACGGGATTCGATGTTTCTTCTTTTATTACTTCAATCTCGGAAAGCTATACAACGAATTTAGAGAAGACAAAGATCATCATTACTTGCCGAGATTATTTTTGGGATACCTTGGAGTATAAAACAAAGGTTGAAGAAATTACTCTCGAGCCGTTTAGTGAAGATCTCGCTGCCGTGTTTTTTCAGAAATATTTCGCTGGAGATCAGGCTAAAATCTCAAAAGCTTTGAAAATGGCTTCGGAGTTCAGACTGAGTAGCGACAAAAAGGATAGCGACTTAATTTACATCCCTTATGTGTTAGACATGATCGGATACTTGATTAAGCAGCATTCTGAGTTTGGAGGCCATAACAATGTCAAGGCCAAGGCAAGATTGCTCTCTCCGGCAATGTCCAATGATTTCTTAGTGCTTAGTGTTTGCGAGCGCGAGGTAACTAAGCTTGGCAACTTCAGCATAGATGATCAGGTAGGATTTCTGATAAATCTAGCGATACAAGAAAGCGGTTACGTAACTGATTACAATATAAAAAATCTGTCTAATTGCGATATAGATGACCTAACCGTTGAAAAGTTAAAAGCACATCCTCTGCTTAGGTATAGTCACGGAAAAATTAATTTTAGGTATGATTTTTTCTATGAATACTTCAAGGGATTGTATATTTATAGCTATTATCTCGACTTAAATGTATTAAAGCTGGATGATAAACTTATCGAGTTAATTGGTTCATATCTGCGCTATGGCAATCAACTGTGTAGCACTCTCAGCCGGAAGCTAGAATATAGCGACAGCCTTGTCTATTTTACAATGGAAACAGTTGAACAGCTTAACAAGCTGGTTGATTACGCAGAGCCGTCCGAGAAAGGCAAATACTTGTCAGCAATTTCGTCGTGTTTTGTTATGGCAATAACTTTGTTGATCGAGTCGGGTGACAAAAAATTCGATAGTTCTTCAGCTACAGATCTTCTTACTACAATTTTTGGCGACTCTGGTGGAGGCGAGATTTCTGGCGTTGCATTAATAAATATTTTAGCTGGCGACTCGAAGAAACTAACGTTTGATCTTAAGTCAAAAACCATAAGAAAATCACATTTTGAACGCTATGATTTCTTTTGGGATTGTGCGATGGACGAAAATACACATTTCGTTACTTCAAATTTTTATCAGTTGGAGCCTCGAAAGGGACTTCGTCCTACAGTGATTCCTAGTTTTGAAGATTGCGACACTATAGACATTCAGCACGTCATTAACAAAAGAATAGAGGAAGAAAACGAGCAGAGTGAACGAATTACCGAGAATCTAAAAAAAGTTTTCGAACTATTCAAGGAGCGCGGTAATTTTTACCCTCAAAAGCAGCAATACATCAAGTCCAAGATTGTCACTAATAATTTGCTACCAATCCTTCTTAAGAACGGTGTAATCGAGGATTATACGGATGATAAAAAACCGACTTTGCGACAATATAGAGTAAGTAACGAATATCGAAACATACTTAAATTTATCGATCAGGGTACGCCATGTATTGAGCTGGATCGCGTGCTTAGCCTGTTTAAATAAGTTGGCTATTGCTTACTTTTTAGTCTATGGCATCTCTATGAATGATTTTAGACAATGTTTATCCGCTTTGAGACGCTGTACGGGGTGAGGGATGGACGTTGAGCACATTGAGAAAGATTTTAAGGCTTTAGTCGAAGGTGAGGCCGATTTGTTGAATTTGGTCGTGAAGTTCCACTTCTCGATAGATAAGGTACTAGATAGAGCTCTTTATGAGGCTCTACCTATGGCTAACGCTATGGAGCTAAGAAGGGTTTCTTTTTTATTGAAATTTGATTTTCTATCTGCCTTAAACGTCTTAAGCAGAGATGTTCGTAAGTTTTTTGACTATTGTAATAGTATAAGGAATACGTTCGCGCACAATCCATATGCAACCTTCCAGGACAAGGATGTAGTTAAGGCAAAAGGCCTATTGCTTTCCCATCCGCGCCCGGTGGTTCCTAAGACTTTTCTGGGAGAGAAGGACAGCGTTGAAGTTTTGAAAACGCTTTTTAGCGTTTGCTTCCTACAAGCTGTAGTAGCTTACGAGGCTTTATGTAGGCAGAAGGTTCTCAATCTTATCACTAGTGAGATGACTGTCGAAGCGGCCACCGGTAAAGGGAGAAAATTTCAAGGAAAAATGTCAGTGAACGCAGAGTTTGAGCGCAGGTGTGTTGAGCGTTTAAGTGTACTTTATCCTGCAATAGAACCTGGCGACTATTACAAAGAGGCCGCGAAAAAATAAATTGTGCAAGCCTCCTTCATTCTTCGTTTCAAGGATTTAAATGTCTGCGAGTAATATACCCATTGGTTAACCCCATGTGCTCCGCTGCGCCTTCACTTCTGGTGGTAGATCAAGGGCAACCAAGGGGGTAGGATTGCCAGGCGGGTAAGAAAAGGCCCCCGCACCGGGGTGAGGTGTGGGAGCCGATTGAACGTAGGGCGGTATTATTAACAGTCGGCTGGTCACGGTTTCCAATGGTTGACATCAATCGGCTTTAGGCCGAAAAAGGTAATCGACGGGTCATATAGTAGGTATTGTTTCAGCGATAAGGTGTAGCTGCCAGACGGGATATTACGAACACTCGCTGGCCACACTTCGTCGGTTGCTACCGGAGAACCTGATGCGTCGTAAGCGGTAATTTGGATCTGCACGCCGACCGCTTCGGCAGGATGCGATAGGCATAACGAGTTCCCTCGCGTTCGTTATTAGAAGCTATTCGCCTGCGTCTGGAGCGGAACGACTTTTCCTTTCCAGCTCATCGAGCCAGGCAATCACCTCGTTCATACTCTTATCCCGGTCCCATTCTCCGGGTAGAGGATCTTCAGCAGGTAGCCCTGCATGTAAACGAAGTTTTTTTACGATGGCAGATGCCTGCAGCCCTAGTAAGGCATACCCCCGTCTCCTTACCCAGAAAAATTCGGGGTGATCCGGCGGATCGCAATCAAAGTCTTGGATGCCTCGAAGCTTTCCATGGAGCTGATCTTGTTGATCGGGAATTCGAAGAATCAAATACATCAAATCTCTAGGTAGTAGTCGCCAATCAACATCAAGCTCCAGCGGCCGAAATACTGGGTCCGCGGTCGTGGTCTGGCAATAACCATCTTGGCCCGCTGGCTGCCCATGCCAGGTGCCATCGTCTTTGCAGCAGTCGAAGCATTCGGTGGCGAATCGATCCAAATGGGAAACAACAATAATTCCTAGATAAGTGGTGGCTTGGTTAATCGTTTTCCGCTTGATCCTCCACTCTTTAATCAGGACAAATGCGTTGCCAAGCAAGACGCCGCTGATACCCGCCACAGCCGAGATTATTGCTGAAACGTTCCCTGGATCCATTAATGCCTCTCCGCGAATTAAATGTGTAAGCGCTGATTGTAGGCATTTCGATCAATAGCGCGCAGAGGCTTATTCTTGTGACAGTATCCACGCCAGTCCCTTATCAGCACCATATCGGCATTCTCCTAACGCCAAAACCCACAAATCCAAGATACTTTCGGAAAATCAATGGCCTGCGCTTACCAAATTTGGCGGTTCAGGAGAGGTTCGAACTCCAACAACTTTTGCCACCAACAATCTTAAAGCTTCATCGTTACTGTCCGCTTATGGCCGATAGCGGACGATTTACTACCTACAGTTGATCGTCCACAATTGGTCCAAGCGAGTCGTGTAGCTCTGACTCATCATTTCACGCCGCATGGCCCACGCTGGGCTACTAGGGACACTCGCCGCTCGCAGCGTCCCCCTTCCCCACCGTTCGTTGATCTGATCCAGTACGGCCATCACCTTGGTAGATTCGGTCGGTTGAGAAGCCGCAAACAGATCATCCGTGTATTCGCCTGGCTGACACAGGCTCATCAGCAATACCTCCGCCTTGCTGTACTTGAAGCCAGGGCGATATACCCGATCCACCGCAGCAACTGCGGCTTTGGTCAGTAGCCGGACATCATCCGTGGGGTAAGGCATATCGATCACCACACCATTGGCGTACTTCGCTTCCTCAGGATTGAACATCCCAGTACGGATGCTCACGCGCACTTTCTTGCACAGCGACTTTTGCGCCCTGAGCTTTTCTGAGGCGCGCATCATGTACGTGGCCACCGCCTCCTTGATCGGTGCCAGTTCCGTCAGCCGGGTGCCGAACATTCGACTGCAGCAGATCTCCTGCTTCGGAGGATCGGGTTCCTCTAGTTCCAGACAGGGGGTGCCGGCCAGTTCGCGCGCCGTCTTTTCGATCACCACACTGAAGTTTTTGCGTAGCGTCCAAGGATCTGCTTTTGCCAGATCCATCGCACTCTTGATGCCCAATGTATCCAGGTGCGCTTTCATTCGACGCCCTACACCCCACACCTCTGAAACGTCAGTGTTACGCAGCACCCAGTCACGCTTAGTTGGGTCGCAAATATTGACGACGCCACCCGTCTGCGCCTGCAGGCGTTTGGCCGTATGGTTGGCTAGCTTGGCCAAGGTCTTGGTGTGAGCGATCCCCACGCCCACCGGAATGCCGGCGCACCTCAGCACCTGACTACGGATCTGTCTACCGAGGCCGTCCAAATTGGTGATTCCGGCGAAATCGACGAAGGCTTCGTCGATGCTGTAGACCTCGACTGCGGGAACCATGGACTCGATCAGCGTCATGACGCGCTCACTCATGTCACCGTACAGCGCGTAATTCGAGGAGAACGGGACGATGCCGTGCTGCTTGAGCTTGTGTTTGATCTGGAAGTACGGCTCGCCCATTTTCACGTATGGCTTGGCATCGTAGCTGCGGGCGATGACGCACCCGTCATTATTCGATAAGACAACGATGGGGACCTTTGCCAGGTCAGGACGGAACACTCGCTCGCAACTGGCGTAAAAACTGTTGCAATCGATCAGGCCGAACACCGGCACCCGCTTAGACATGACTGCGCACACTACCAATGATCACGCCCCAGATCGCCAGCTCATCGCCTTCCAGCACGTAGCGCGGTGGATACTTGGGATTTTCGGACAGGAGGATCACCTCATTTCCACGGATGCACAGTCGCTTGCAAAGCGGATCATTGTTAAGCAGCGCAACAACAATATGCCCGTGAGCCGGCTCCAGTGAACGATCCACTACCGCCAAATCGCCGTCAAAGATTCCAGCCCCCTGCATGCTCTCTCCGGCAATTTTCACCAAGTAAACATGCGGAGCCCGGATGTTGAGCACTTCGTCGAGTGATATGTGGGTTTCGATGTGATCCGCTGCTGGCGAAGGAAAACCTGCCGGCACCCGAAAAAGACAAAGAGGTAATTTCCGACCGGCCACAGCAATAGGGCCTAGGATTGAAAAGCTCATGACGCACGACTTCCGATACTGTACAAATATACAGTTAACGTTCAGAACGGCACTCGGTCAATTTCTGTAGGAAATATCGGATAAACGGGAGGCTGGGAATTAACGAAATGATTATCGGAATCCGTCAGAACAACCCGCCCAACGCTACCGGTTCCCAGTTCATGATTACCAGCTCGCCACTGACTTCAGCCTTCCCCTGCCGCTGATTGGCTGTGGTGTAGCGGATGTCCAGAGTCTCGAAGTGGAAGCCTTCGAACACACGGCGGATGTCCGGATGATCGTTGATGCTGACCATCACTTTGCCTTTGCACCGGCGCATGAAGTCGGCCATCCGTTCATAGTTCTCGAACGGAAAGTCGACGCCGTAGCCGGCGGTCTGCCAGTAAGGCGGGTCCATGTAATGGAAGGTGTGGGCACGGTCGTAGCGTTCAGCGCACTCAAGCCAGGGGAGGTTTTCGACGTAGGTGCCGGACAGGCGCTGCCACGCGGCCGAGAGGTTTTCCTCGATGCGTAGCAGGTTGATGGCCGGGGCAGTGGTCGCCGTGCCGAATGTCTGACCCGAGACCTTGCCGGCGAAGGCATGGTGCTGCAGGTAGAAGAATCGGGCGGCGCGCTGGATGTCGGTGAGGGTTTCAGGGCGGGTCATTTTCTGCCATTCGAACACTTGCCGAGAACTGAGCGCCCATTTGAACTGGCGCACGAATTCTTCGAGGTGGTTCTGCACGACGCGGTATAGCGTGACCAGGTCGCCGTTGATGTCGTTGAGGACTTCGACTGGTGATGGCTGGGGCTTCATGAAGTACAGCGCAGCACCGCCGGCAAAGACTTCGACGTAGCATTCGTGTGGCGGAAAAAGCGGAAGGAGGCGGTCGGCCAGGCGGCGTTTGCCGCCCATCCAAGGGATGATGGGTGAATACATTGAGAGCAAGACCTTTACTGTATGGATAAACAGGTGTTAGGCTCGCCGCGCTTTGTGCACGGAGCAAGAGCCTTGGCTGGACTTGCAGGGACAATCTGCAGGGACGGCGGTCGATCCGGATGTTGGCGCATCCAGATCGGCCGCTCTTTTTTGAAGATCAACTCATTGTGTCCTCAAGGAAAGCCAATGGAAAAAAAAAGCAGTAATTTCAAAAAAGATACGATTGCGCTTTTAAGAAACCTACCAAGCGAATGGGCTATAGCCTTTTTGTTAGGTGCTGTGCCGCTTTGGCTTTTCAGCCACACTCAAAAAGATGTGGACGACATTGTTCAAGGACTACTTGCTATCGGTCCACTTATTGATTACTCCGCTTACTTAATTGCCCCTTATGGCTTAGTATTTCTTATTAAATATGGGATACGATTCAGATCAGACAAGAGCATGTGGATATTTGAGTTCACCCACAAAGTCATTGCAGAGATTGGAACCGGCTTTCTAACCATCACGCGAACGGGACTGGGTGCAGTTTTCGGAATATTAATAATAGGATTGAGCTCAAACATCATCACAATCTCAACTCAGCAAATTACGTCTTTGTTGGTTATGATATTTTCACTCACCATAGCTAACTGCGCACTTGCCCTTGGAAAAGATACGCTTATCGAACATACGAATAGAGCTGCTAGTAGCAACCCGTTAAAGTTCGACCCTAGACTTAAGTAATCATTTTTCGCTCTGTAAATTTATTGCAGACACGTAAGCTTGACACGCTCTAAGCGCTATTAGTCCTCGGTCACCGTCGTCGGTGATTCCAACAATTCGTTGAGCATGCGCTGGGTCAAGTTCGGCTCTTTTGGAACCATGAACCATGCCGCTGGTGGTGGCGGAGGTTGGCACCGATCCGTTGCCGGCATCGGTGGTGGCATCGAGTAGGACTGACAGGCGCAGATCAGCAGTGGCAAGACGGTCGCGCAGGCGATCTTGATTACGTTGGACATCGGTCAAGGCTCGGTAATGGGTTTGTTCACTGGTAGCCAGGCGCTGCTCGAGCGCGAGGCGTTTGTCTTGTTCGGCGCGCTGCTGCGCGGCGGAGGCCAGGGCCAGTTGATTGAGCGTTTCGGTGTGGAGGCGAGCCTGCTCGGCGAGCTGTTTGCCGTAGCGCCAATCCTGCACTTGCCAGGCGATGGCAGCGGATCCGCCGGCCAGGGTGGCCAGCAGCGCCGCGCTGACCAACAACCGATACGGCGCCGGGATTATTTCGCCGAGGCGCATAGCACCGCCCTCGCCCGCTCCCACAACTGCAAGCGATCCTGCAGACCATTCAGGCCGCCGTTGATCTTGCGGGTGATCGCTTCGAATTCGTTTCGATCCGCCAGAGCGTTCAGCTCACGAACCCACCAGAACCACGCGGCCGACTCGGCGGCCCACTGCGGCAGCTCCAGCAGCTCAGGCGTGCGCAACAAACGCTCGTCGCCGAACAGCGCCAAGCTGCAGCGCAGGTAGTTGTTGTGGCCGGTGATCTGAATCAGCCCCCGGCCACGGTAGCGCTGGCCATCGCCGTCGGCCTCGGGCGTGTTGCCCAGCCGTGCGGCCAGAGTCCCGGTGTCATACTTGCTCAGGTACTGGTCGCCGCCCAGTTCGCGCACGTAATTCAGCTCGCCGGATTCGTGTCCGACCTGGGCGAGAAATGCAGCTTGGCGTTGCGGTGTGTTGATCTGCCGGCGGATCATCGCGGCATTGAGCGCAGAAACAAAAACGCCCGCTTGGCGGCGGGCGTTGGGCATGATGCGTTGCAGTTGTTGCTCTGTCAGTGACATGGAGTTCTCCTTGGTTGTGAGACTTCGGCGCTACTGCTTGATCTGAACAACCTTCAGATCCTTCGCCGGCTTTTTCTTTTTGCCTTTGGCTTTCGCCTTGCCCTTCTTGCCGCCGTTGCACTCGACCGTCGTGCTCCAGCCGGCCTGGGTGAATACCTGCTCCACGGAGTCGACCAGGTACTCGCCGTCGAGTCCGACCTTAAAGTCTTGGGCGTTGATCGATCGTTCGGCAAACAGGTCGGTGCGCCCTGCCATCTCCAGTCGGACGCCGGCCGTAGATCGATTGAATGCAGTGAGGCGGGCTTGGGCAGCAGCTTCGGCGGCTGACTTGTTCGGGTATATGTGCCGGTCGGTGTGCACCGTCGGCAAGCCGTCCGGTGATTCGTCGTTGTCGAGAGTGACCACGGCGAGCTTGCCGGTCTTCTTGTCCTGGTGTTTGGTCGACACAGCCTTGTGGGTGTTGCGGTCACCGAGCCGGAACTGAAAACGGCTGACGTCTCGGCGATAGATATTCACAGTGCCTAGCGCCTTTCCCGAAGCACTCTCCCCGCCCTGACGCTGCATCACCAGCAGCTTGCCGTCGGCCACCTTGGCCGTGCAGTCGTATTGCTTGGCCAGGCGCGTAATGAAATTGAAGTCCGACTCGTTGAGCTGATCGGCGCGGGGCACCTTGGTCTGCACCGGGCAGACCGCCTGCCAGCCGTTGCGAGCGGCGACGTCGGCGACGATCCGCGACAACGGCACGTTTTCCCAGCTGCCGCTGCGAGTGGTCTTGCCGCTGCCACGCATGTCGCTGGCCTTGCCGGTGATCACCAGTGTGTCCGGCGGGCCGGACAGCTCGATCTCATCAACGACGTAGCGGCCGATGCGAGTCAGTCTGGTTTCTGCGTAGCCCAGGTAGATCTCGATGTTGGCCCCACGCGAGGGCAGAACCACCGCACCATCGCGGTCATCGATACGCAGTTCGAACTCGTCGGACTCCATGCCGGGTTTATCTGTGGTTTTCAGCTGCAGGAGTCGGTCATTGATCCGCTGGGTGATATCGGCGCCATCGGCCACGACGCGAAAGATGGGGGTCATTGTTCTGTCCAAAAGAAAGCCCGCACAGGGCGGGCTGATTGAGTGCTTACTCGGGATGCAGAAAGACAATTCAGCCCCACAACATCACCTCGCTGTCATCGGGTGCCGGCAAATCTGGCAGCTCGATCACTATGCCGGCGCGGTACGGTTGCGGCTCATCGGCCAGGCCCTGATTAGTATCCAGCACCGCCTCGACCGTTCCGTTCAGATGCCCGTAGGCGTGGTAACACAGGGTGTCGAGCAGATCCCCGTCAGACGTTCTGCAAGTCATCGCCATAGCGCACAAACTCCAAGGTGAACGCCTGTTTACGCGGGATACCACCCTGCAGCAGCGCGCTCTGTTCTTCTTCGACGTTCTTCAGGCACCAGGTGCCGAGCACGTCGCCATAGCCGGTGGTCAGCGTCAGGGGCAAGAGCTGGGCGCCCAAGCTGCGCAGGGTGTCCAACTGCTTGATGCCGCCTTTGAATCCGGGAAAGATCGCGCCCTTGAGGGTGATCTTGTCCTCGCCGATGCCCACCGCTTGCTGCGCCGGTCGCCGGGTCAGGCGTTCCTGCGAGGCCCAGCGGTATTCCGTTGAGCGCCGCAGTTCCTCGAAGGCGGCGGTATCCAGGTTGAAGTAATACGGGACAGCCTTGGGATCCAGTGGCTGCACGATCAGCAGGTGTGGGAATGGCTTCACAGCTTCCGGTACCGGTGTCGCGTCACCGGCCAGCGATCCGGTTGGCAGGATGTTCCCCAGCGATGGGCTGACTTTGCCAGCGATTTTGTTGATGGCGGTCGACGCCCGGGCGGCTTGCTCCTTGAGTTGGCCCATGCGCTCATCAATCTGCGACAAGGCACGCGTGGCCTTGTTGTAGGTGGCCACCACCTGACCGACCTTGGCCTGGGCGGCGTTCACCCCGCGCATGACGCGCTGCAGTTTTTCACCGACTGCCGGACCGACAATCGGAATGCCTTCCAGCTCCGAAGCCGCGCCGCTGATCTCGCTGATCGCGCCGTTGACTGGCCCCATCATGCCGTCGAGGCTGCGCCGGCCACTCTCTCCTGCTGCCGCCAGATTTTTCAGTCCCGACTGCAGCTGTTCCATGTAGGCCATTGGCCCTCCTCGTTACACATGCGGTTCGTCGAACAGCGAGCGGTTTTGCAACTGCTGTGTGGACTGACGCCACTGCTGATCGATGTAGGGTTGAAGCTCTCGCGCCAGTTGCGCCGGATCCTTTACGTCGCCCTGTACGGTGACATGCAGAGGCGCCTGAATATCGAACCGCTGCTCAACCTTAGTCGACTGGGGTTTCGCAGCAACAGGCGGTGCGAGCATCGCCGGTACCGCCGGGGATGCCGGCTGATTCAATGCACGCGTGACATCCCCCATTGCTGTTGCAGTCGACTCCCGTTCAGGCAACAATGGCTTGGAAACAGGCAGTGTTGGAACCTGTGCCGGCAACGCTTGCGTCGGAGCCGATATTGGCTTGGGACGGTCGAGAGTCGCTTGAGGAACGGGCGCCGCGCCGGTCAGCAGCGGCAACATTTTCGGTTGCGGCTGGACCATGTCTTTGACGACCGGTACCGGCGCGAATGAACGGGCGATATCGCCCATCACTGGCGGGATGTTCTGCCCTGCATTGACCATCATCAGCGGCCCGGCATCCGGCACTTTCTTGAGCGCTTCAGGGGTTCCGAACAACTCTTTACCCGCAAAGCCGCCGAGTGCGTCGCCGCCCATGTAACCGAGATAACCGCCAATCAATCCGCCGACCATGGTGCCAATGATGGGAATGGCCGATCCGATAGCGGCCCCCGCAGCAGCGCCGGCGAGAGTGCCGGCCAACCCACCCGCCGCTTGCCCGTACCCTTCGGCTTTTTCATCTTGAGTTTCGGCATTCTGATAGGTGTCCCAGGCCTTGTATCCCGCCTCAACGATGGCGACCACGGCGGTTCCTTTCACCACAGAACCAACGCTAGGACCGCCCCCGCCTCCACGGGTAACACGCTCTTTGCCGCCGCCCCCACCGCCCTTGCCGCCCTTACCTTTTTTCCCATCACGACCGCTATCGAAGTCGCCGGCATCCAGTCCACCGCCCATGGCCGGCAGGTTAGTGACGATGACTTTTTGCGGAATGTTCGGGTTACCCATCAAGGTGCCGCGCCCGATATTCATCAGGCCCTTACCCATCTTGAACGCACTGACGGCGCCCTTGAGCGCGACCAGACCCGCCACGGCTGTACCGATGGCGGTAACCAAACGCGGTGATTCGTCGGACAGGCCCGCGAGCTGTCGGCTGACGTTGGTGATGCCGTCCGCGACCGCATCAGTGACCGGCCGAATCGCATCACCGATGCTGCGCATGGCATCGTCCATGCTCTGGGCCATCTCGGACCATTTTTGCGCGGAAGTCTGCCGGCGTTCAGCCAGGTTCTTGTCGAGGATCCCGGTGGCATTGGCCGAGTCTTTCTTCAGTTGCTCATACAGATCCTTGTTCTGCATGTACGCGGTCAAAGCGGCCTTGACCTGCATGTCGGCGAACAGATCACCGGTACGCAAAGCCTCCTCCAAGGACTTCATCATAGCCTTGGCTTTCTCGGGATCGGCCTCTTTACTGATCGCAGCTGTGGCCTTGGCCATTTCGGCCGCCCGTTTAGGATCGGTCGCCTCGATGTATTTCTGGGCCAAGGCAAAACTCGACTCCAGCGTAGACTTGCCGTTCTGCAGTCCGGTTTGCAGCGACTTCTTGTAGTCGATACCCGCCTTTTCATAGGCCTTGACCGTTTCGCCGGAACCGATTTTCTCCATCCAGTTTTTTAGATTATTGGCCGCTTCGTCCGAGCCGCCGGCCGTCTTCATCTGCACTTGCAACATCGCGCCCAACTGCGACACCGAGTCCATACCGGTGATGCCCAGCTTGCCCATACCAGCCAACAGTTCAGGAAACCACTTGGCCATGTCGACCGCTTCAAAACTGCCTGCCTGTCCCTGGTAGGCGATGGCCTCCAGCGCCTTTTGCATCACAGCCGGATCGGTGATCTTGGCGTTCTGGCCCAAGGCATTGATCATCTTGGCGGTTTCAGAGCCGTCCGAACCCTGCCCCACAGCGAACTTGGCCGCCGTCGGTGCATAGGCCAGTGCCTTATCCAGCTCCATGCCGGCGCCGACCAGGGCGTTGACCAACTCGGCGACCTGGTTGCGCGCCATGCCCGTATCACGCGACGTGTCGATCACGGTTTTGGAGAGCTGCGTTTCTTCTGGCGTGTTGGCAATGTTGGCCTTGATCGCGATGTCACGAATGATCGCGCCGTAGTCCGCACTGACCTTTGTCGGAATGGCCACGGCAGCAGTCAGTGCGCCGGCCTGGCCGAGGGTGCTTTTCATCCCCTGCCGACCTTCGTCCAGTTGTCGGTAACCGAGCGCTTTGAGTTCCGCACCGGCCGCGACACGACCCATCGTGGCGTAGGCCTTGCTCAAACGTCCGACCTCGACGCCCTGTTTCTTGAGAAGGTCGAGGTTCTTTTCGTATTTGGACAACAGCTTGTCGGCACCGGCGGCGCCGGTTGCGTGCGCCTTGCGCCATTCCTCGCGCAGACGCATGGTGTCGCCGATGGTGTTCTGCAGCACCCGGGCTTTACTGCCGACCGTACCCAGGTGCTTGATCTTGCTTTCGACGTCCTTGAACGCTTTGCCCACCGTCGGATCGACGGCGCCGCCGATGACAAAGCCGAGTGCGAGGTTCTTCGCCATGTGCGTGTCCTTGGGTCGAGGATGATTGGAAATGGCTCAGTCCGTGAGCCACCACACGATGTCGTTGAAGGGCATGGCCATGATCTCGGCTGCCGAGAAACCAGTCTCCTTGGCGAGTCGCTTGGCCAGTCCTTTCAATGTCGGCCCGTCAAATCTCGTCGTCTTGGACCAGACGAAAATAGCCTTTCTGCAGGCGCATGTAGTCGACCAACTTGAGGGCCATCAGATCCTGTTCCGGGGTCTGAG
This sequence comes from Pseudomonas fluorescens, assembly GCF_012974785.1. Lineage (GTDB taxonomy): Bacteria > Pseudomonadota > Gammaproteobacteria > Pseudomonadales > Pseudomonadaceae > Aquipseudomonas > Aquipseudomonas fluorescens_BT. The sequence goes on from NZ_CP027561.1 coordinate 4,171,466, forward strand.
TCAGCGAGGAGAACAGCGACATTTCGCGCTTTTCTTCATCGCCGTTGCAGGCTGCTTGCGCGGCCCGAATGTCTCGCACGCAAGGTGTACGAATAGTCAGCGTGTCGACCAGCACACCCGACAGCTCGGTGGGGTGTCGCAGGGAGATGCGAAAGCCTTCCTCGGTCAGTTGCAGCCAGCTTGGCAGTGGTTTTTCTTGAGTGGCTTGATTGGTTTGCGTCATTTCATTGTGTCCTTAAAGGCCCAGGGCCGAACGTTCGTCAGCGAGTTGGTCGACGCCATCGACGACCAGCACCATGCCCAGCATGTCGATCTCGTAAATCACCCGGCCGGCGACTTCGAGCTTGTAGTAGGTCAATGCCATGTTGTGTTTGGTCTCGGCCTTCTCACCGGCCTTCCAGTCGCCCATGTCGACCTCCTTGATACCGCCACGCATGGTGACGATCACCGGGGTGACCTTGCCCTTGAGCCCCTTGAACGAACCTCGGAACACAGCGCTGCAGGCGGTGCGGTCGGACAAACCGAAGAATTTGAGCGCTTCGCGCCGCACACCGTTGGTGGTAAAGCCGGCCTCCAGTTTTTCCACGCCGGTCGGGATCTCGACCTCGCCGGCCATACCGCCGCCTCGATAGGCTTCGGTTTTCAGCACCACCTTAGGCAGGGTCAGGCTCGGCATTTCGCCGGCAAAACTGACGCCGTCGATAAACCCGGCGCAGTTGGAGAGAACTTCAGGAATCATCAGGGTGCCTCCTTAGGCGGGCTCAAGCACTTCGGTCATCCACTCGTTGGTGACCTCAAAAAGGAAGTTCGGGTTTTCGGCCGGCGGTACGTCGGTGAAGCGGATGCGCCAGTACACCTTGCCCTGCTCGATCTGGCTGGCGGTGTTCAATTCGTGATCCGGAAACACCTCGAAGTTGATCACCGCACCTTGGTTTTTCAGGTCACGCATGAACGCTTCCAGGCCGTCAGTGACATCCTTGACGTAGGTCTTGGTGATCGAGCGGTCGACCGCCCACTTGTGGCCGGCCTGCACCGCATCCATGAGGATGAACAGCGTGCGTACGCGGGTGACGAACGCCCACTTCGGATCGCTCGACAGCGTGCGGTTACCCCAAAGGCGGTAGCCGTCGTCGCGAATGATCGTGGTGATATTGGCGTTGTTGAGCAGGTTTGCCCGACAGGTCTCGTCGCCGTCCAGGTACTCGACTGCGCGGGTGGTGCCGGTGATGCCGGTGAACTCTTTGTTCGACGGCGAAGCCCAGAAGCCGTAGGTCGCATCCGTCCAGGCAAACAGGCCGGCGGTCCATGCAGAACCCGGCGCATCTACGGTCTTGCTTTCGCCGGTATCCCAGAACTGCACACCGGGGTCGACCATGAACAGGTTGCGACTGCCGAAATTGTCGGCGTAGGCCATGGCTTCCTCGTCGGTGGTGCATGGCCCGTCGATGATGCCAATGGCGCGCAGCTTCTGCGCCAGACCATCGATGGCGGTGGCCACCGCCTTGGTGGCCGAATGACCAGGTGCGATCAGCAAACGCGGTTGGGCGTTGAACAGGCTTTTGCCATCGAGCAGTGCCTGCAGGCCAGTACGCTGACCCGAAGCCAACACGCCGCCGATAATGGCCGATGTCTGCAGCGCCGGATCATCCATCTTCGGCACGCCGATGGCGACGATTACCGCCTTGGCTTTTTTGTAAATCGCCTGGCAGGCTCGGGTCATTGCCGATTCAGCGCCGAATGCTGCTATGGCTTCGCGCTCAGTGGTGATCAGCTTCAGTTCCCCTGCCTTGGCAGTGCCGCCGCCCAACACACCCGGCGTGAAGGTGTCGCACAAACCGATGATCGAGGAAGACGGCAGCGTGATGGTGCGCGCGCCGGTGTCGACCGCTGTGGTCGTGACGCCGTGAAAGAAACTCATAAGGCTCGTTCTCCAGAAACGAAAAAGCCCCGCGTGTCTGCGAGGCTTGAGGTGTTGGTATTGCATGAGGCGGAATGAAAAACGCCCCGTCAGTGCGGGGCGTTCAGGTGATTTGCGTTGCCAGCCAGATCGGCGCTGGCGGACGGTGTTCCGAAAGAGGAAATTGCTCGCCTTGCGGCCAGCCGCGCAACGTCCGGCGGTAGGCCTGCAACTCCGCGTACTGATCGACCGCGAGCGAAGTCTCGCCACCCTCCTCGAGCTCGTCGCGGTGGCGAGACACCAACGGATCAGTCAGCGCCAGTTGCGCATCACGCCAAGATCGCTCGACAGACGTCAGCTCATCAGCATTCAGCGGCGGCGGATCGATCAGCACCGGCTGACCATCGGGTCGTGACGACATTTTCTTGGGGCTGACCGACAACTCATCGAGCAGCGCCTGCCAAACACTTTCCGACACCTCGACCACGTCCGCCGGCATGTCGGCGCCGTGAACCTCGGGGCGATAAGCCCCACAGATGGACGGACTGAAAAAAACAATCTTGCTCATATTTAGTTCCCCACTGCTCGCCACCAAACCGTCCATCCAGCCTGAGACGCACCCGACTGATTTTGTACGCGCAACGTACAGCCGGCCGCACCCAGCCCCGCCCCCATAACTGCGTGCATCAAACACAATGACCCGACGTGCATTGGCGTAATGTTGCGCGGCGCGTTAGGGAACGGAATAGGGAACGTGACATAAACGTACCCGTTAGCATCCGTAACGCCTGACCCCCATTGCTCGATCGCCCCCGATGGCAGTCGGTGATAACCGCTGCCCCCCCAAAAGCTGCCGAACTCGGGCGCATACTTCAAAGCAGACATACCGCTTTCAACGACCCATTGCCCGTTCCCCGCCGTTATCACGATGGTAGAAAGCGATTGGAGAGACACAGAAGTCATAGAGTTAACGGACATCGCGCTGATAATGTCCGTACCCTGCCGAGCAATAGTGACCACCCCCGGCGTCGTGTTGAATAGAAAAAAATTAGTGCCGGTGGGTACTGAAGCAACAGGCGGCAAGGTCAGTGTCCCTGATGCCGCTAGCACAATACGATAGCCAGCAGCCGAGGCACTGAGCGTCGCGGGCAATGCTCCGATATCCACACGCCCGGCAAAATTCCCCTGCGCCCGCTGCGCAAATTCCGTCGTGGCCAGCGCCTTGCTGCTGTCAAACTGCGGTTGCGTGATGAAGTGCGCGCCGCCCATCGTGCCCGCAAAGCGAAACATCACCGAGCCGCCAACCAATCGCCATTGATCTTGCAGGCGGATGAATTCGGCCGTGTCGCCCAAGGCCAGCACCAACGGGCCGGCCACGCCGGTCGACGTATAGATAACGTCAGTCCCCGAACCCACGATTTTCAACCCGCCCGCGCCGGCGCTGACCAGCGTGATCGTAGCTCCCTGCGCAACACCTGCTGTCGGTGGCAAGGTCGCCGTGAGCTGTGCTGCGGCGGAGAAACTGTGAAGGCCGCCGACGTGCGCCGCCGACAGCACCAGGCTCGCATCGTTGGTCGTGAACCCCGAGAACTCGATACCGCGCCGCTTGAGAAATTCAGTCGTCGCCAGCGACTTGCTGCTGTCGAACTGCGCCGGCGTGGGAGCCGTGGGGTTGCCGGAAAACGTCGGCGAGAACAACCGGGCAAAACCGTCTGTGATGTCCTTGAACGTCAGCGCGGTGGTGCCCACGACAATCGGGCCATCCGTTACCAGCTGCCAGATCGTGTCGGCCTGAGTTGCGCCAACCTCGACCGCCACCGTCAGATTCGGCGTCACCTTGGTGTTGTTGTCCGCATCCTTGGCCCGCACCCAAGCACCTACCGCCGCCACCCATGGACCATTGTCCTTGGCCAACGTCTGGTTCTTCACCAGTACCCGGTCACCGGCGTTCAGCGAAACCCCGTCCACCACCTGCAAACCGACCAGGTTGATATTGGCCGTGGTGGCTGCTCGCACCGACTGTTTGATGTCGAGCTTGCTCAGTTCCTCAAGAATGCGTGAATCGACCCACTCACGCGTTGCCAGCACCACCGCCGGATCGATCTTGAGACTGATCTGCGCGGTACTGGAAACAATAAGGTTCATCCGCACTACCTGCGTACGTCCCGAGCCCTGCGACAGAATTGGTTTGAAGCTCGGCGCACAGTTGGCCACCGCTACCAGGTCGCCGTCCGCGTCGTACAGTCCGACCTCACGAATCCAGCGCCCCCCCTCATCGGCTGGAATCACCTGCTCGGCGATGATTACCGCCGCATTGACCGGATCAATTCGTAGCTGATTCAGCGGCCGCCGACGCCACTCGTTGATCAGTTTTGTTTGCTTGGCGCTGGGTTGCGGGTCAGTGCCATTCGCATCGCCCAGGCCCATCTGTGTAATGTTCCAGGGAACCCCAAGCACGTTGGCATTCGCCAGCTTGGCGGCACCCACGTCCGTGAGGATCGCGAAGAATTTCGAATTCTCATCAATCATGAATAAATGTCCAAGGTGTCAATGGAGTGTTCCCGCCCAACCACACCGAAGTTGCCGGTGAGGTTGATGTCCTGCATTTCAGGCGGGTAGATGTCGAGCTCGTCGCCGTCGTAGAGGCATGCACCAACATTCAGGTTGCCTTGCGTTTCAAGGCTGATGGCCAGCCCCGTCAACTTGCGGCTAACCGGTTTGGCGTCATCAATCAGGCGTTCAAGTTCGAGGTACATTTCCTCGGTGATGCCGGTATCCAGCACCCCGACCTTCAAGGCGAAGGTGCCCGGCACCCCTTGTGGCACCGTGTTGAACCATTCGACGATCTCAATCAGGTAGCCCAGCGGTTCGACGACTCTGCGCAAGGCACCGATGGTGCCCTTGTGTTTGTGGATGAAGAACGACGCCTTGATTGCGGCGCGCTTGACCGGCTCCGACCAGGACGGATCCCAACGGTCGACCGACCAAGCCCAGGCCAAGTGCGGCAGCAGGTGCTCCGGACAGGTGTCGGGGTTGTAAAGCGTGCGCAACGGAATCAACGTGGTTTCGGCGAATGTCGCCTCGATACCCCGTTCCAATGGAGTGCTGTTGAGCGGCAAAAGACTGCGCATGTCAGCCTCCTAACACAACGGTGTAACCCGTGCAGTAAGCGGCCTGCCCCTTGGTGGGTTTCAGATCCTGCCAATCCTTCAGTTCCACCCGCGCAACACCGGCAACGTGTAATTGCGCATCGACCCCAGACCGGGCCACCTCGACGCCCAGTCGGCGCCTTGGATTAATCCAGGCTTCCAATCGACGGATCGCCTCGGTAAGCGCCGCGTCGTTCTCGGGGCCGGCGCCCTTCATGTGCAGCACGGCGTCGACCCGGTAACGAAGGATCTCCGCACCGCGCACAGTGACGCGGTCGCCAACCGGGCGCACGTCGTCATCGTTCACCGCCTCCGCGACCAAGGCCAGCAGTTCCGGCTCGGCCGTACCGTCCCCCTCAAGTCCCAGCACCGTGACATCCACGCAGGCCGGCGCTGGGCTTTCCGCCGTGGCATCGGCGACCAGCGCCGAAGCGTTCCGTGCATGGAGAATGTAGCTATTGCGGGGGCCGGCCGTTGTCAGCCCCTCATAGGCCAGTTGCACGCGCTCACGTAACGCATCATGAGACTCCATGACCGCTGCAATCGGCGGCACAGCCAGAGGATCCGCCGCCTGGATCACCAGGCGCTTGAGGTTGACGTTGGCGGCCAGGTGATCCAGATCGGCGCCGGTGGCGTAGGCCAGTAACTGAGCCTTGGCCGCGTCGTTCACACGTGCCCGATTACCGAGCTTGATATAGCTGCCGAGCTCCAGCAGCTTGGTCACCGGATCGCTTTCCAGCGAGGCGGTCCAGTTCTGCCCCATATGCCCTCGGAACACGCCCAGCGCTTCGCTGTACGTGTCTTCAAAGTCCAGCGGTTCCAGCACGTCCGGTGCCGGTAGCTCCGACAGATCCACCAGGGTACTCATACCCACACCTCCAACGTGCCGCGCTCACCGAGGTATTCGCCGCTGATCTTGAAATTGATTTTCCCGCCGAGGACGGAGACAACCACCACGCGCTCAAGCTTGAGCCGTGGCTCCCATTGGTTGAGCGCCCGCACGGCCTCAGCCTGCGCCGCGCTTTTCCAGCCTTCGTTGATGGGCAGGTCGACCATGCGCCGTAGCTTGCTGCCGTACTCCGGCCGTTCACGACGGCTCAGCAAAGGTGTGCCGAGGATGTCCGCAACCGACTGACGTAGATGCTCGATACCGGAGATGGGCTGCCCGGTGTGGCGATCCATTCCGATCATCGGGTCTACTCCTTGAGCTGCTCGTATTCAGGGTGAGCCTTGAGGTATTTCAGCGCGATGTCATCGCCCGCCTCGACCGAGACCAGGCTCTTGGCCACAGGAAGGGTGCGACCGTCCGGAAGGATCACCGTACGTGAGGTGTAGAGGGTGTCGCGAAATTTCACTGCGGATGTGATCGGAACCGGTGGGGTTACGGCGACAGGATCCTGCCCCGATGTATCGTCTTGAGGTTTGGCCATGATTGCTCCGGGCATGAAAAAGCCCGCACAAGGCGGGCCGAGTTGGATAGTTTCACTAATGTTTGTGGTGGTTGCTGTTGCCGGTAGTGTCCAGGATTGCACCATCGCTGGTGATGTCTCCGGTGACGTGCAGCGGTCCCTTGATGTTCACCTTGGCTTCGAGATCGATCGTTCCCGACCTCACAGTGACAGCGCTGTCGGTCACCTCGGCTTGAGTTGACCCGACCTTGATGATGACGGTGCCGGTTGGCAGGCTGATGGTGTAGCTCTTGGCTTCCCAGTCGTAGATCAGGGACCCGCCGTCCTCAAAGCGCCAGACTTCGACGTGGCCACGGTTGTCAGGCGGTGGCCCGCCGTTACCGTATAAGCCGGGAATGAACGTGCCTTGTGCCACTTCGCCACTGGCACTGATCAAGGTGCCCTGCTCATTCAGGCTTGGCGCTCGCCAGTGTCGTGCCTTGCCGGCGGCAACGCTGTGCCAGCGCACCCAACCGCTGACCCATTCACCGTCCGAAACGCGGCACACCGGTGGTGACGCCGTAAGATCCACCGCCACCACGTAGCAGTCCTTAACCAGGCCGGCGAGCATGCGGTCATGCTGGGCGCTCACGTAGCCGCCGCTCATGGTAGATTCTCCGGCGCAAAGTACTTGTCCTTGTTGGCCAGGCCGGTGTCCGGCTCCATGCCGAACAGCAACGTACCCGGTGGCTGATCGGGCCACGGCCATTGCGTTTCGCCGAGGTAGATCTGCTGCGTCCATTCCACAACCCAGACGGTGTAGCCGTCCAATTCCGGCTTGGTCCAGTCCTGCATGGCCTGAACAAACTCCGCCGGTTCAACTTCCACACCCCACGACTGCATTCGCAGCAGCACGGCCAACTGACCGGCTATGAACACCGCTTGCTGATGGTGATCGGGCTGGATCGGGTCGGTAATAACACGCGCCTCGAACTTGCAGGACAGACCCGTTTCGCCGGTTCCCGGATCCAGTCCCGGCTCCATCTCTCCTAATTCGACCAGAACTGCCGGCAATGCGATGCGATCATCAATGTTCGGCCAGACTGCAACTGTCTGAATACCTGGCAGGTGATCCTGAATATGCCGTTCAATGGCTTGATATAACTGCTCCAGGCTGAAAGGCTCGTCGACTTGATCCGTCATGTCATGTCCCCTTCAGATGCTTCTGCAGTTCAAAATTGAGTTCCTGCTGCAGGACGTGCAGCAACTGTTCGTCGGCCTTGCGGATCCAGCTTTCGAAGTGTGGCCGCGCCTGCTCAAGCGATACCTTGGCTTTCGCCAGTGGAAAGCGGCTGCCGTGTTCGGCGATCCAGCCCGAACTGGCTCCGCCTGCCCCGCTGACATCGCTGTCGGGGTAGTCACTGGCGTCGAAATGCTTGCTGGCTGTACGGATCCAGACGTCCGCGCTGTTGCCGTAGACCTTCTTGAAGAACGCGCCCTGAAAGCGTCGACCGGCCACCGATACACCGGACCGACTCTGCCGAGGACGACCGATGCGGCTGGCTTCCATGGCGTTGAGGCCGAACCAGAGTTTGCCGCTGTTGGCTCCCCCGTTGACCGGGTACGCCCGCAAACGCTGACGCACGGCCGCCACGGCGATACGCTCCTGACGGCCGACAGCGCGGGCGATGTGTGTGGCGAGCCAACGCAGGGTTTTGTTGATTGCTCGCCGCTGGGCAGCGGCGGCGGCCTTGGGTACCAGGGCGGCGAAATCCTGAAAAGCTTTCAGGTCTGCCGCCGAGGTCTGCAGCGAGATCATCCCGCCGCCGGCCGAGGGCTTGAAGTAGCTGCCGACGCTCATGGTTTAGCCCTCAATAACAACGCGACCCACCCGGTGCCATCCGGTTCAAGTTTCACCAGGTCGTACTGTCCGCCGCCGTCTTGCACCGGTAGATCAATAAGAACCAGTTGGCCCGGCTCAATTCCTGAAGCATCGCTGACGCGGATCTCGAACTGCGGCTCTCGTAGTGCGGTGTTGATCCGGCCCATGCGCGGTTGTAACCAGGGTGCTGAAAAGAAACCGGCGATCTCGCGACCGCCGACCGTCCCCATGTCGCCCAGCCCATCCAGCACCAGGGCATCCATGTCTTCGCTCAACTCGCGAAAGCCCACAGTCATTCACCGTCGTCGACTGTAGCTGGGTTGTCTCGCAGCAATTGCTGCGCACGCGGGTCCTTGATGGCGGCAATGCGCCCCTCAGCCAACAGCGCATCCGCCACCTCTTTGCTGGGTGGGCTATAGGGCTCGCCTTTGACCACCACGCTGCGGCCGTCCTGCACGCAGCCATCGATCACCAGGTATTCAGCTTTTTTGGCCATGTCACACCACCTTGGCGTAGATGAAAGCGTCCGGCTCCAGCAGGCCGGCCAAGGCGGCACTCTGCAGCTTCAGCCAGCGGGCGCTCGGTTCTTGGGTGAGCCAGCTTTTCGGAAAGCGGGCCGCTTCAACCAGACCGCTTTCGACGGCTTCCAGATCCTGAATCGCGCCGTAGAGCATGGCGTTGCGCGTAGAAGTTGAGCCGAGGATCAAACCGCCGGCCGGGATCATCGGCAGTTCTTCATCTTCGTCGTCATCGGCCAGATACCACTCGTCATAGCCGTACAGGTCGACGCCTGGATCATTCAGGTAACCCAAGTAGGTCACGCCGTCGGGCAACTCCTCTGGCTTGATCATGCCCATGTCGACGCGGCGGGTATTGAGTTGCTTCATCACCGTCGCATTGGATTGGAAGGCGTCCAGAGCTTCGCCGCTCATGGCCACAGTATTGGCCGTGCGGCCGGAGTCCTTGGCGATCTTGCGTTTCCAACTGCGCAGGTTGCCGATGGGGTCGCTGTCGGCCGTGCCCCATTGCCCGCTGCCGAGGCTGATCCGGTGGTCGCTTGCCATCAGAAAGTCGATGGTGTCGTCCACGCCCTCGCCGATCACGCGAACCTTGCCGGTGGTCAGCGCCTGGGCGCACATCCACTCTTCGCGACGGACGATCTCGTCGTCCAGGTCACGCAGATCCTTGCCCAGCAACTGGCCGGCACGCTCCAGCGGGGTGCGCGTAGAGTAAGGGTTGTCGCCGGCCGCACGCTTAAGCACAAGCTCGGCAGTGGTCTCGCGCTTGGGCTGAATGTACGGCGGCGCGTAGGTGCTGGTGGTGTACCCCTCGCGCAACGACAGACTGCCCGGCAGACGCGGATTGACGAACGGCGCCATCTTGCGTTTGCCCTTGATGATGTCGATGTCAACGGTCTTGGTCGGGAACGTCACCGGACTGCCGCCATTGAAAAAAGTGTTCAGAAGAAAGCGGCGTGCGGTCGGCATCTGCTCGACCGCTTCCAGCATGGTGCGGGTATCAAAAATATCCATCGGAAACTCCGGTTAACGAACGAACAGGCACAAGGCTCGTAGCGCGGCTTTCGCCTTCGCTGCGGTGAGCCCTTCGCCGAGAGTGAGTTGGGTGGCCAGCACTTCACCGGTCAGTCGGATCGGCGCCGCTTGTGCACCTTTACTGGCATCCGTGGCTTGATCGAGGATCGCTGAAGGCACCTCTGAGCCGTCGGTGGCGGCGGTCTTGCACAAAACGTATTCGCCGCTCGCATGGATCTGGCCTAGAACAGCACCTCGCGGAAGGTTCTGGCCGGCGGCGATCACAGCAATATCAATCATCACCGGGAAGGCGCCCGCTGAAAGCTGCTCGGGCACATAAGTTTGGCGCTCTGGATTGCTCATATTTTTCTCCTGTCAGCGGCGCGAGGCGCCCACGACGATGGCGTTGACCACGGTCTTGCGTTCGCCTTGGTCATCGTTATCGGTTGGAGTCGAGGTCGAGGCGCCGGTGGCATCGGACTTGATCGCGTTCAGTGAAATGCCGCGATCCTGCGCCGCCTTGAACAGTTGCAGGGCGGTGGCCTCGACCGAGGTGCCGGCATCGATGGCGGCAGCGATCTCAGTCTCGAATCCCTTGCTGGCCATGGCGTTGATGCCGGTGATGCGCTGCCGTTCAGCGGTTGCGCCCTCCTGGCGGCTCTGGGTGCGGATGCTCTCCAGATCCGGCTGACTCGCCTGTGCGATCTGTATGGTTTGCGGATCCGTGCCGGCGGCTAGCGCCTCACGCAACTCCGCCGTGCTGCTGACAGTGGTCATGTTGAATTTCCTCGGTTGGGTTACGGCCGTTTTGGCCAGTTCAGTAATCAATGCTTCAAGCGAGCCCAGACGATGGGCCAAGCCGGACTCGACAGCGGCAGCGCCGACACGCAGTCCGCCGAAGTCGCCCATCTCCGGAACGCGCTCCGGATCCACACCAAGGTTGCGGGCCACCTTGGCTACGAACACGTCGCCCATGGCGTCAACGGTTTCGCCAACTTTGGCCCGGCCCTCTTCGGTGGACAGATCCACCCGCTTGTTGGGTGCGTTGCGGCTGACGATCTGGTAACGCTTGCGCCCAGTGGCGGCCTCGCCTTCCACCACCGCCTCGACCACGACGCCAATGCTGCCGGCGAGCGCGGTCTCGTCGATGACGATCTCGCCAGCCGCCGAGGCGATCCAGTAGGCCGCGCTGGCACCGGTGCCGCCGATGTAAGCAACAATGCGTTTACGATCTCGGGCTGCATGGATGTGGTCGGCCAGCTCGTTGATGCCGGCGGCCACACCGCCTGGGCTGTCGATGTTCAGGATGATTGCGCTGACCTTGGGGTCGTCCAGCGCTTTTTGCAGGTCGGTCGCCAGCACCTGGGTACTGGTCGCTCCACTGATCTCAGTGAAGAGATTGGCGTAGCGGAACACGGGGCCGACCACCGGGATGATCGCCACCCCGTTGCGCACGCTGACGGTACGGCTGTTGTCCAGCCGCATGCCGGAGCGTGTCTCCAGCGCCGCCGGGTCGCCCATTCGGTCTGCGATGGTCAGCAGGTTTTCCAGGGCGCCGGGCAGCATCAGCCAAGGCTGCGAGGCAGCCAGCTCAAATGCGCGGGGCATGGGTTACTCCTCGTTGGGGTTGTTGGGTGGGGTCTCCTGCTCGCGCCCTTTGGGCAAGACGTGCAAACCGTCCTTGCGGCGCTGCTCGACTTCGCGCACGCGCTGCCGGTACACCTGCTGCCACGGCTCGCCGGTCATCGCTGCGGTTTCGAGCGTCTCGTTGCTGACGCCGATTTCGATGCGTTTGCCGGCGGCGTTGGCCTCCTTCAATTCATCGATGGCGCCTCGGGCCGGACCGATCCAGATCGCCTGGCAGTAAGCCTTGCGCTTGGCCGGATCCGCATAGCCGGGCAACCTGATCAGACCTCGGGCTACGGCTTCGTCGATCAGCAGTTCGCGACTGGGCTGGCAGAAATCGCAGATCAGCCACCAGCGGCGCAGGCTGTAGAAGCGCCAAGCCTGCAACATCGCTGCGCGGGCCGCGCTGTAACTGCTGCTGTAGTGCAGCAGCAGTTCCTCCATCGGCTGCTCCAGGGCCGCGCCGATCTCCTTGACCACGGCAGTAAAGAATGGATCGAACTGCGCATTGGGCCGAGCCGGGTTGGCAATGACCGGTTCTTCGCCCTGCCCCAAGTCGACAATTGCGCCCTCGCCCAGCGCCAGTTCGCCATCCCCGGTGGTGTCCCCACCAGGGCCATCGCCTTCGTTGGCCAGCGCTGTCAGCGGTAGATTCCCAACCTGAAAGTCGTTGGTCTTCTTGATGAACACAGTGAACATGGCCGAGATCACCGCCGCCATCAGTTCGGCGCTGCTGTACCGCTCCAATTTCTGCAGTGGTTCCAGCACTGGGGCCAGGTACGGCGCGCCTCGCCTCTGACCTGGACGCTCCTTGTCTGCCATCACATGCATGACTCGGCGTCTGCCGGTGGCTTCACCGAAGGCTGGCAATCGCTCCCATTTGAGGGCTTGGCCGGCGGTGAACTCGTTCGGGTAACCGGTGCAGACGTGATAAGCCAACGGTGCGCCGAGTCTGTCGAATTCGACGCCGTCCACCAGGTTCGTGCTATCCAGTTGTCCAGCCGGATTGCACACCCGATCGGACTCGATCAACTGCAGCCGTGTACTGAAGACGCAACCCGGACGTTCGTCGTCAGGGCTGGCAATCAATACATCACCACCGACCATCGACGAGACCATCACGAGCGCCTGTAGCTGGTAATGATTGAGCGTCGCCTCCGCGTCGCACTCGCGTGGATCATCGGCATACAGTGACCAGAGGCGGTCGAGCTGAGCATTGAGGTCTTCGGCCTGCTCTTCACTCAACCCGAGCGCCGCGTGATCAATCTGCGAGCGGCAGACCAGGCCGGTTCCGACCACATTGGTGCGCAGACGGGTGATTGCCGCTCTTGCGATCAGATGATTGCGCATGGCATCCCGCGAACGGGCCACCAGCATGCGCCGCTCGTTTTGGTCGAGGTCGCGTCGAGGACTGCCGAGACCGGGTATCCAGCTGGCCATACTGCGCAGCACGCGTGAGGCACCACGCCAGCGAGTCTCAACCCCACCTCCACCACCTTGGGCGACGATGGGCTTGGCTCCCGTTGCCGACTTGGCCAGTCTGATGGCCTCGCGCATCAGCAACTCGGCCGGATCCTTTCGAAAGAAGCCCATAATCAGATCGCCAGGTAGGAGACGCGGTTGCGGCCACGTCCCTGTTGTTGGGCCTGTTCTAACGCGACCTCCTTGGCATATTGCTGCTCAAGAAGGCGCAGGCTGTTCAGTTCGGCGCGATACAGTTCACGGTCCGCACGGCGCAGGCGCTGGCCTTTTTTCAGGACGTCAGAGATCGCCGCCCGGACTTCCGCGAGGCGCTGTTGTGCGTCTGTCATGATGTTTTCCTTAGTAGCCCGCTCGACTGCGGGTGCCCCGCCCGCGAGCGACTGCTCGGCGCGGTACCGGTGCGACCGGTTGTTCAGTGGTGAACAGGGTTGGCTGTAGCAGTTGCTGCTCCAATTGGTCCCATTCGTGATCACGCAGCAGGTGAGTTTTCAAACTGCGAGCGGCGTGCAGTGAATACACTTCGCAGTCGAGCGCTTCGTTGCGGCGACCCGCTTTTTTCTGCCACACCATCTTGCTGGGGTTGCGTGCGTGTGGGGCCAGCACTTCGTTGGTGAGTTGCTCGTAGTAGTCCGAGCGAATCTCGCTGTACCAGTGCATACGACCTGGACCACTGCCCTTAAGTCGGAGTCGGCCGTCGATCAACGTTTTGGCTTTGTGCGTGCCGACGATGTGTACCCGCAGGCCGTATTTCGCAGCCTTGGTGTTGTCTTGCGAGGTGTCCACTGACTGTGGTGGTTTGGTGAAAATTTCCTTGTCACGGCTATCGACGGAAGCCCCTTTGATCGCCATGACGTTGTAGCGCTGGCGATCCCGAACGTAGGCATAAACCGCATCGCTGGTGTTGCCGTCGGAGCTGTCGATACTTACCGCCGACACCGCCAGTTGGGCGCCGCCCTCGGTGGGAATCGGCCGGGAGATCACCCGGTCCAGTTCCTGCCATACAGCATCATGCGGGTCGATGGGGTTGCCATGAAGTTCGCCCCAATACAGCCGCCATGACTCCTCACCACGCCCCCAACCGGTGATAACCAGAGCTAGGCGATCACCCTGCACATCGACACCCACGGTGACCAACAACACACCTTTCGGTGCTGTCAGCTCCGCGTACGGCTCGGCGCGCTTCTCCAGTTCGTCGGTCTTCGGCGCGTCATTCTGGTACTCGTAGCTTTCACCTTTGGAGCTGTTGACGAAGGCGATCATCGGTCCGATGTTGCCCTGCGAAGCCGCGTGTTCGGCTTGAAGTTTCTTCTCCATCAGCACCTGAAAGCGCGATCCCCAGAACGTCGCGTACAGCTCGTTCAGGATGTAACCCGCAATCCCGCGAAATTCTGCCGTTGCCGACCAGCGCCCGTGTTTGAGGTTGGCGTTTTTCTGGTTGTCGTCCCAGATCCCACCGCAGTGCGGGCAGGAATAAAACGCTTTCTCCGGACGCTTCTTACCGTACACCTCGTGCAGGTAATCCGGATCCTCATCGCAATGCAGGTTGTCAAAGCTCAGCGCGTGTTCCTGGCCACATTCATGGCAGGGCACCAAACCGACACGCTTATCCGACAGTTCCAGCTCTGCATCAATCGCCGACAGGCCTTTGATGGTCGGTGTCCCACCGATGATGATCTTCGAGCGACGGAAGGTTTTCAGTCGCTCTTTGGCCAGCTTGATGCTGTCGCCCTGTCCGCGCAGGTTGAGGTTGCAGTCATCAGGCTCCTCAATGGCCACTCGTGGCACCGGCGTGGATTTCACGCTGGCCGGACTATTGGAGCCGACCATCTTCAGAAAGCCGCCAGGGAAGCGTTTGAAGTCCTGACGCTGCTGCAGCTTGCGACTTCGCAAGTCGACTTTCTTGCGCAGGCGTGGCGTGGCTTCGATCATCGGTTCGAGCTTTTCGCCGACGTACTGCTTGGCCGCTTCCGCCTTGGGGAACAGCACCAGGATGGGCGATGGGTCGATGTCGATCCACTTGCCCAAGGCGTTGCCCAGTACGCCAGAGGTCCAGGCCACCTGTGCCGACTTGCGGCCGACAATCTCGCTGACGGCTGGATCGTCCAACGCTTCCAACGGTCCACCGGGCCAGGTCAGGTGCGGCGTCACGTCGAAGCGATATTTGCCGGGGCGTGCCGCTTCCTCGGGAGCGAGCCAACGGTACTTGTCCGCCCACTCGATGATGCTCATGCGAGGCGGTGGCGCCCACTTGCGGCAGGCGCCGCGCAGCGCCTTAGTCGCTGTTTTCTTCAAAGCCCTCCGGATCGTCCGGTTCGTCAGAATATCCATCTGACGGGGCATCATCCTTGTCATAGTCAGAAAGCCTCCTCAGGATGGCTTCAATGGGATCCCTGATCAGTTGGTCGTCAACCTCCACCCCGTAGCGCGCCGAAAGTTCGGCGGCCAAGGCGTCGGGAAATGTGTTGAGTAGCTCCACCTTTGCGGCGGTGATCATTGCTTCAAAGCGCTCGACCAAATCATCGGCGATGACAACCTCTCCCAGATCCTTGGCCATCGCGAGTTCTTCGCGATCAGCGCGGATCCGGTCGAGGCGGTCGCGGGAAGATTCTTTCTTGCCGTTGAGCGAGGCCTGGTGCATCAGCCACTGAATCACTGCTTCAGTGTCATATTGGTTTTCGTTGCCCCGACCGAGGCCGAACTCGGTCACTGGCATGCCGTCGTTCTGCCAACGGGTCAGGGTGCGTTCATCACGACCGACGATCTCGCTTAAGTCGGCCTTGCTAACTGTCCTGCCCATATCTAACCCTTTGAAAAGACGGACATCACTGCAAAATTCTCAGCTGCAGAGATCCCGCGAGTTCGCTAACCCGTGTAGGGGGCGGCCCTCAGGGAGGACCCGGAAAAATGGCGCCCCCACCGGGCCACCGACCTAACTTCGGTCGGTCGATGCCGACTCCGAAACGCCCAACCGCTTGGCAGCCCACCGTTCATACAAACCGATGGCAACATCGGCACCGGCCATTGCCGTCAGGCAACCCAAGGCGCCCGCCGTCCAGATCGTCATGCCGGCCGCGATCATCAGCATCATCGCCGACACCCCGCAGACTATGCAGGCACCGGATCGAAGCGCGAGGCGGCGCAACAATGCCCAGCCCCGCGCACCATCCTTGTCAGCCCGCCACATCTCTCCCGATACGCCGCCGACCAGGGCCAGGACGATCACTAACCAGATCGGCATCTCTGCCAGCGCTTGTTGCTCGTTTGTCATCGCTTGCTCCCAATGCAAAAACCCGGCGCGATGGCCGGGTTTATTGATATCGTCGTGCTTTCAACTCAAGTAAAAACAGGATGTTACATGGATATTTCGAGCGTAACCGTGGGCCTTATCACTACCGTTATCGGAGGGGCTTTTGTCACATGGTTGTATGGTCCAGCAGATGCGAATCTCAGAGCCTTACGCCGCCTGAAAATCATGGGGAGCATTTTGTATAAGGTTCTGGGGCTAGTCGGCGCCGTCGCAATGGTCATCAGTTGTGCGTTCGAGTTCTACAGTTTTGCTTACTCGGAAGCGCCTATCCAAAGGCTAGAAATTGTTGGCCTGTTTTTCTACATGCTCAATTTCTTTGTGTACCTGCTATCAGGCATGGCGCTATTGATGATCTGGATAAATCCAACGCCTCGAAACCGTCAGTAGCTCTGGTCGCACCTATCGAAGATGACTACTTTTTACAGGTCGATTCCGGTGGCAGCAACCCCGGTTTAATGCCACCCGGCGAATATGTGGGTAACACCGGGTGAACGCCTAGCGAATGTCGGCGAATATCCCACCCCGGCATTCTGCTGTTTCGGCGGCGTCCCATCTGTCCCACCATTCAGAATCGAAGTGGGACGCCTGAGAGCGCCTAAATTCGGGGCTTCGCCCCACTGTCCTACTCATTTCTCTCCTTTCTCGTGTAAAGGAAGAATCTTAAAGAACACGCGTGCGCGTGAAACGCGCGTATTGCTGCCCGCTACGCTTACACGGGCGGGAGGCACTTTTTAGCGGGACGGTGGGACAGCCCAACAACGACAAGGCCCGCACCTGTCCCACTGCATCAAAACGCAGCGGGACAAGACGGGCCAGTGGGACAGCAACAGCCGGACGAATGCCTGGGGTCACGCAGCCGCCCCCATCAGCACCCAGTAGATCTGCAGGTGTGCCTCATGCAAACGCTGGTAGTACGTGTCGCGACCACAACCGCAGTGTGCATACCGCAAGCGCATATCAACGTCGAGCGTGCAGTAATGCTCCCGTACAACCGTCACCAGCTCGGGCGCCAGATGCTTGGTCACAATCAGCTCGATGTCGAGAGAACTCTCCAGCGGCGCACGGAAGGCCCGCCGCCCACGAATCAGTTGCCCATTGCTCTCCATCATCATGGCAACCATGTTCCCCCCAGCAAGCCCCCCTTTCGAATGTTCGGAATGCAGTTCCTGCGCCCACAATCGAAGCAGCGAATCGATCTCCTTAATCAAAGCAAGGCTCCTCAATCGGTTCCCGCTTCAACGCCGAAGCACCGCCCCACCCTGCAGGTTTCTTGTAAGCCCAGGGCCGCTGACCACTCTTCACCAGCGGCGGCATCCGAACACGACGCCATCCCAACCGATGCATGATCGCCCCGACCCGCATCTGCTCCGGCTTGCCCCAATGCCCGAAGTCCAACTTCAACGCACTGCTCAGCACTTCACTGCCGGTGGTGGTCTCGCCGATCTGGGATTCTTCCAACCAGGTCAGAATCGGCCCTTCCCACTCGTCCACCACAAAACGCTCGTCCTGCTCTTCGCCGAACATCGCCGCTTCATCCAGCGTCACCCACCAAAGGTCGCCCGCGTCGTAACAGAACACCGCCTCGGCCCATAGCTGATCGCGGATCGAGCGCAACAGCTCCAGATCCACCTTCGTACACGCCACCGGCCAATAACGGCGGTTACCGGTCGCGTCCTTCAGGTACTCGTCCTGGTTCGTCGTCCCCACGAACACGCACTGACGCGGCACGTCCATCGTGCGCCGGCCGTAACTCTCACGGTAGGTATCGGTGGACGCCGAGAAAAACTGCTTGGCCTTGGTGCTCTCGGCCTTGTTGAAACTGTCCAACTCGCCCAGCTCGACGATCCACTTGCCCCGGATCGCCTGAAAGCCGTCCTTGTCGCCGAGGGCGAACGGCGTATCCATGAACCACTCGCCGCCGAGAATGCTCATTGCCGTAGACTTACCGGCGCCCTGCGCACCCTCAAGGATCATCACCGAATCAGCCTTGCAGCCCGGCTTCATCACCCGGGCCACCGCCGACAACATCCAGCGCTTACCCACCTTGGACGAGTAATCGGTGGCCTTCACGCCCATGACATCCGTGAGCCAGCTTTCCAGGCGCGGCACGCGATCCCACTCAAGCTTGCGCAGGTACTGCCGCACCGGATGAAACGCATGGTCATGCGCAACCACACTCACCGCCTCGATCACATGCGACGCCTTGACCCGCAAGTTGTACTGCTGCGCGAGCCACTTCATCACCCGCACATCATCGATGTCCGCCCAATCGCCCGTGCCGCCGCCGTACGGCGCCGCACGCAGCTTCACGATCTTCGAACTGAACGCGCTGTAACTGATCACCCCGGCCCAACGTTCATCGTTGGCCAGGATCAACTCGACATTCTGCATGTGCGCGATCAGCGCGCCGCTTTCGCTCCGAGCCAACATGTCTTTCCAGCCACCAGCGGCCGGCGGCTTGACCACCGCCAGCACCTGACGGCGCACAGCCTCCAAACCTTCGGCAACATGCAGGTCGTTGAAGTCGGTCCACTTGATCTCCCGCTCACCGGAAAAGATCGGCGCAACCACCTGGCCACCGACGATCAGCGCCGCATTGTTGGCCTTCTCTTCACCAGGGTTCCAGGCATCACCGTTAGGCTTCGTGGTCTTCCAGTCATCGTCCCGGCAAATGATCAGCGGGCAGCCGGCGAAGCGCTCACGCATTGCCTTGCACACCACCAGCAAATTGCCGGCGTCAAATGCGATGGCCACGGTCAGCGACGTCGCCATATGCAGGCTTGCGCCCGTGGCATAGCCCTCACACACCAACACCGGCTCACCGGGATCCGGATGCGGACCGATCAGGTGAAAAGCGCCCTCCTTCGACATCCCATAGGGCCAATACGTCTTGTCGCGGCCGGTGTCTTCCTGCTTGGTTGGAAAAACCACCTGCAGGCCGACAATCTCGTCACGCACGTTGCACATCGGCACCAGGAACGCACCGGTGCGCGGCGCATACCGAACACCGATACCGACGATCTGCTTACGATCCAGATAGTCGCTACGGCCCTTCTCCGGCATGCGCTTGAACATGCCCGCCGCTCGCTTGGCTGCACGACGTGCCGCACTGGCCGCAATCTCTGCAGCGCGGCGCTTGGCCTCCTCCTGTCGAGCGCGCATGACCTCACGCTCTTCCGGCGACATCCGCCCGGCCTTGACCTTGATCTTCTGCGACTCACCCGAACGCCAGTCACCAAACGCGCCGAAAATCAGCGTCTCACCCTTCTCGGTGCGATGCTCATGGGCGATGTACCAGCCGTTCTTTTCCTTGCCCTTGTCCTGTGCTGTTTTGCACCGGGTCAGCTTGCCAAAGACCAGCGGCTGCGCAGGCTCAAGACCATAATCCGCGAATTGCCCCAGTACCTCATCCAGCATGGCGACCCCCCTTCAGTTCGTCGACAGAAAGGCATCCCACGCATTGCGTACAGCCGGGCTGCGCCAAACGACGGGCCTCAGGGATCGGGTCATCACACGTTTCGCAGAACAGAAACGAATGCGCCGCCAAAGCGGGCTTGGCGGCGTTGCGAGCAGCGAGCGCTTGATCGAGGCGCTCTTGCACCAGATCATTAGCGAAGTCAGCGATATCAGCCACGATCAACACCCCGCGTCGTCTGATTGACATACGTGGCGCGGTTGAACATCCCCAGCAGCCCCTGAATCCCACGAAACACCTGCAGGCGAATCGCGGCCAGTTCCTCATCAGTAACGACACCGTCGCCAATGCTCTTGGCCCAGGTGTCTGCGAGATCCGCCACCTTGCGGAAGTATTCCGCGATACCGGTGGTCAACGTCTCGGGCATGTCATTGGTGTACGCCTCGGCCAGCTCCTGCCAGGTCGTGTCACCGACCAGCGCATGCACCGCATCCAGAATGCGGCGATCCTTGGTCAGCTCCAGAATCTCGCCGAACTCTTGGATGTTCACCGTGTGGCTTGGGTGGGTTGGGGAAAGCTTGTGCTGCAGCGTGGTCGCATTTCGGCCGGTGGTGGCGGCGATAGCAGCGGCGCCGCCGGGGTAGTCCCGTGCGGCATGGTAAAGCGCAAGATCGAGCGGCAAAACTTCCCGCTGCGCCCGGTCTAGAGAGCTCAGAACAATTCGGCTCATGGCATTAATCCTTGTAAGTTGCCAGTGCCGCGCGACATGCAGTGGTGATACATTTGCCGCGTGGCTTGAAAGGGCCCAAACGCCGGCTAGATCTTCGGGATCGATACCGGCACCGTGCCGGGGCGAACAATCCGTTGTTCACCCTTGGCGCAACAGCTGCCTAATCTGTGGTGGAAGAGGCAGCAACACCAAGGCTTCCGAGCCTTGGAAAAGCGCGATAAAGAGAGGTGGTTGCATGTGGTGTGCCCTCCTACCTTCATCGCGTCCCGGCAGCGCTGTGGTGGTGCGTGCCGGGAGGAACTGGGCGGCCATTAGGTCGCCTTTTTTCTTGCTACGCTGCAGCTTTGTTAGGGGCCGAAGCGTTCAGCAGCCAAGCTGCTTGGAAGGCGTTGCCTTTCTGATTTGCAGCGGTCGCCAGCAGCTCGGCGTATTTGGTTTCACCTGTGTAATCCGTTCGCGGCAGGCATGCGGCCTGACGCCATTTGTTCAACGCCTGATAGCTTCTATTGCATACCTTCGCGGCGGCCCCGATGCCGCCTACGGCTTCAAACGCGAATGCAATCGCGCTCGGAAAATCTGCGGGGTCCAGCATGACAACCTCCATTTATCAACTCGTGGTTGATGTTATAGATCAACTGACTATTGCGCAACCTTTATGAGACTCTCAACTCATGGTTGATAAAAATTCTCTCCGCGCAGCTTTCAGCGAGCGCTTACATGAAGCCCTCGACGATGCAGGTGTACGCAGCAGGGGTCGAGGCGTCGACATCCATCGTCAGCTGAAAAAATTGGGGGTCGATAAAACAACGCAGGCCATAAGCAAGTGGCTGAATGGTGAAGCGATTGCGGAGGCGGACAGTATGGTTGCGCTCTGCTCGTGGCTGAAGGTTAGACGCGAATGGCTTGAATATGGCGTTTTGCCAAAAATACAGAGCGGTGAAAGCAATGTTCATCAGCTCGTCATTGCCAGCGGGAGTAATGTAAGCGAAATCAATCAACGATTTGGCAAAGTACCGCTAATATCATGGGTGCAGGCCGGCGCATGGTGCGAAGCAGTTTCGAATTTTGAAGCTTACGATGCCGACTCTTGGCTGTCTTGTCCTGTCCCAATCAGTAATCAAGGATATGCATTGAAGGTACTCGGCGATTCAATGACGAATCCAGGACCAGGTCGCAGCTATCCGACTGGATGCATAATTTTTGTTGATCCAGAAGCAGAAACCAAGACCGGGGATCGGGTCATTGCAAGGGTACCGCGAACCAATGAGGCAACTTTCAAAATATTAGTGGCTGATGCTGGTCGACAGTTCTTAAGGCCGATCAACCCCCAATATCCGATAATAGAAATCACAGAAGAAACGCACATATGCGGAAAAGTTGTTGGTTCATTTATTCCGGAATAGATTGAGAAGTTTCTATATATTTCTGAAAACCTTTGTAGCATTCAACAACCTTGAGTACGCCCTCGATATTATTATGGCGCCTCCAGTTCCAAAATCGGATATCTCCAGCGCTCATAGAGTACACGTATCGCAAAAACTGAGACGGCAACTGTGGATTATTGCATAGAACAGCTTTACCCTTGCCGCTCTTATACCATACATATCCGAGATCACCATCTGCACCATTGTACCAACTTAGACCACTTTCCTGAAAATCTATCTCTTGAAACAAACGGCGCTCAAATTCCTCATGCTCATACACACAATGAATATGGGCATGAACTATACACCCCCCCGAATGGTTAGACCGAACCCCAGCCCCACTTTCGAAGAAAACCAAACTTTTACCATGCCTCAACTCAACATAGGACGATAAGGCCTGTGCGATCATGCGAACCTGCACTAATTTCGCATCAGGAATTACAGAAAAATTATTTATATGAGCTTTCGGAACTATCATCACGTGCGAATCGTTGAGTGGCCCCAAGCTAGGTAGAACAACGAAATCTGGACTTTCGTGAATTATGTTTTGGCGACTATCGACCAGAGCCTGATACCGAGGATCACAGCCCTCTATAGTTGCAGAATGCAGTTCTTGGCAAACATTACACTTCTTCATCGCTCTCACTACTATTCGCATTTTTTTTCTTTATCTTAGGCAAAAGCTCCTCCGCCCAAGCTGCTAGTCGACTTAAAACCAAATCAGAAAAATATCCAAAAATAAAACAAATTGAAAAAGCAGCACCAGCAGAAGTTGAGTTTTTCAAAACAACAGGAAACATTCCTGAAGAAATAATAATATAGGTCACAAATGCCACTAAGCACGAGAGGAACGGTGTTAGGACCCGCCAATAAAACTTATGACATTGCCATAGATACTTGTATTGATCATCCTTGCCTCTTGCAGTGACCCTATAAAACCACTTCGCATCGTAGACCCAGCCGCCCAAAAAGCCACCAAACAATGCATAGACAAACGTTTTATTGTTGTACTCCATGCTTATACATTTGAACTGGACCAAAAACATAATTGTAGTAGCAGCGGCAAGCAATACCACTAAATACCAAAACTCGAAAATTATTTGACCCTTATGAGTGTCAAAGTATGGAACGCATTCTCTACCACTAATCCCTTTGTCTCTATCATCTGTCACTTCTTTTGACATGGCGGTATCCCTTGCTTCACGTCAGGTATGAGAATTTGATCGCGCATCTTCGAATACTCTTGTGGCAGATATCAATCAGAATTTTCTAAATCTGTAAAGATTTCTAAAGAGAAACGCCCGAATTGCACCGGGCTGCGTTCGCGCAGACAAAATCAACCAAAGGTTGACATTTAACAACCGAGAGTTGATATTCGCCTCACTCTTCCACCACAGAGCGAGGCAAAACCATGCACACCACCGCAACCCTGCACGTCCATCCGGCCGCTGCTGATCCCTTCCGAATCTTCGAACTCCGACGCTTGGCCCGCGAGAGCGGCTGCTCGTTTGTCACCAGCAAACCGAAGCAGCAAGCTCGCACTGCCCCCACCCCATTCGACCCGAACGGCGGAGGGCACGCCGCATGATCAAGTACAAAATCGACAACCGTACCCTGCAGTTGCTCAACGCCCAGGTCAACCTGACCGAGACCTTTAACCACGTTCTCCGGACAGCCCCCAAGCGTGAGTGCCTGGCGTTCCGGCTCAAGGTCGAACGCGGCACAACAGAGAGCACCTTCGTCGTCGAGCTGGGCAGCGAACGCCACACGCTGACTTTGCCGAACGACAAGAAAACGCACCTCAAGCTGGCCGACTTTATCGAAGAGATTGCCAATGGCCCGTTCGACGCAAGCAACACCAGCGACCTGGTGCACCGCCCGCATGCCAGCCGTGAATACGGCCGCTTCGAGGTCTCCGACAAGCAACGCGTGTTCGAGCTGGTACGCACCGGCGGCGTGCTGAGCCTCGACATGGGCTTCGATTACCCCTTGCAAGTCGCGGTGCATCGCACCCAATCGCGCTCAGGTGTCACCACCATCCTGAGCATCGGCAACAAAAGCCCGCACACCCGCTGCTTCACCGCGTACGGCACCGATGTCGAGATCTACGGCAAGGTCACCGAGTCCATCAACCACCTCGCTGCAGCGGCCACCCCAGCCGCGCACGCGGCATAAGGGGGGCGCCATGGAACGCACCCTCGCCCAAGCCGCAATTAAACTCGGCCTTACTCGGCCAAAGCTCATCGCTCGCATGCGGGAAAAAGGCCTGCTCAACGAGAAGAACCTACCGGCCTACCCCAACCGTGACCGCGACTACCTACGAATCAATAACGGTCAGTGGTACCACGACCAGTTCGGCATGCAGTACAGCCAGTCGACCAGGGTGAAACAACCCGGAATCCGCTGGCTGGCCGAACAGCTGGGCATCGACCTGCCTGCCATTCCGGCAGACAACCGTGACGTGGCCTAGGGAATACGCCCGCCAGATCATCGCCATGCGGACACGAGAGGAGCGCAACGCCGCGCTCCTCGAAGTGCCCGAACATCTGCGCGAGCTGACCAGAACCCACTGCCTGAACGCCTGGAACCACCCGGCCCGAAAACAACGCAAGGAGGCCCAACAGAGCCATGAGTAACACAGCCCAAAATCCGCTGCGCCTACACCCGGCACCGGAGTCAGCCACCGTCGAGCTGCTCTTTCGCACCTTCGGCGACGTTCTGATCCCGCTAGACAGAGTTCGCGAACGCTACTTTCGCAACCTCAACGAGCAATCGTTCGCGGCCGAAATCAGCAGTGGCCGCATCCAGCTCCCCATCACGACGCTGGACACGAGCCGCAAGGCACCGAAGTACGCCCACATCCGCCACGTCGCCTCACTGATCGACATCCGCGCCTACAAGGCCGACGAAGACATGCAGCGACAAAAGGACGACACCAACGAGTAACAACCACAAACCAAGCGGCTGCCACCACCGGCCGATGACATCACCAGGAGCACACCACATGACTGCAATTCAAATCTGCGCGCTGATAGCAATCGTCCTCATGACCGCCGGCATTTACTGGCTCGCCTACCGGAACGGATTCAGCAACGGCCTCACCGAGGGTTATGCAGAAGGCTACAGCGAAGGCATAGCCGTTCAGAGCGCTGACAAATCTGAAGAGATCCGCAACCTCACGCTATCGCTCAAGCAGGTTCAAAACAAACACGAGCAACTCTACGACTTCTACAAACGCGCCGTAGAGGCCTCACAGCTTGGAGAACCTGAACGGATCACCCTGCTGGAGATTGCCGAGAAACTGCGGATCGCAGCCGAGACATTCGCCGCCTTCCGCACGGGTAAAAAACTCGAACGCGAAACCCGCCTCCTCCGCGACCAAGCACTCGCCATGGCTGCCCTGCTGGAGCCGGCAGATCAGGAGAGCGCCGCATGAGCCAGGCCTACTCCCAATCCCACACATACCGCAACACGGCTCACGTCTCACCAACGGCTGATGAACCAACGCGCAATCGAACCTCGGAGGAAAGCGGCATGCAAAAGGACCAGCACAACACCCAATCCCCGACCGCTTTGCTCCGCGAGGAAGCCAGCGTCAACACACTAGAAACAAACAGCCTCTGCTGCGCAGCAGCAGGCATTATTGCCCCTTCCAGCAGCACCACCGAGGCGCTCATACCCCACGAAAGGCTGCGCGAGGCAGCCACACCCAATGCAACGCTAACCGCTCAGAATCGCCCGCCCGCGCAGCTTGCTGTGGGGTATACGCACCCTGACAGCAACTCTGAAAGTCCATCACAAGAAGCCGTCGACGAAGCGCAGATCGACGAACGCGTCGAGTTCGAGAAAGAGTTCCCTGTCCCCGAGGGCCTGCAGTACTGCGCCCAGCGGGGCACCTACATCACCGTACCAGGTGCGAAGACATCCGACTCGTTCGCCCGTGAGCATTACGCGTATCGCGCTGGCTTCGCAGCTTGGAATCGCAGAGCGTGGAAGCAGGTCGAATTGATCAAGCAGGTGGTGCTATGAACACCTTGTTCTTACTTATGGCCCAGTACGATGGGCAAGCTGTAATTACGCTTGATCGGGTATGTGCGGACTATATGCACTTAACAGTAGAGAAGTTCAAGCGGAAACAACTAGATGGAGAGATTGACATTCCCGTCGTAAGATTGGGGGCAAACTCACAAAAAGCTTCGCTTGGAATTCACTTAAAAGATTTAGCGGATTACATTGATCGACAACGGGAGAAAGCACTAAAAGAACAGAATCAGTTGATGGGCAGAGCCGCATAAGCTGGTTATAGCGGGGTCTAAGCGACCCCGCAAATCATTTTGAGGCGAGCAGTTCAAGAACCGGCGCTTTCAGCCTCATCAAGAAATGCATCGCCCAAAACATTCCAGCCACAAGACCAACCATCGCAAACAGAATGCCTTTCGCCCCGCCCCAGCCGATACCCGCCCACAGCGCAGACCCCGCGATCAAATAGCCAACGAAAACGATGCACAATATGCGTCGAATCTTTCTCCATAGTGGTGAGTTATCTTCAGTATAGGGGCAAGCTGCCAATTCTGACATCACATGATATGCCAATCCACCGCCAAACAGAATGGTAGAGAAGATCAGATACTGGAACACACTGAACTCATTTTGCGAAATCATCACGAAGTACCAGAGAAACAAACTAACCGCCACACCCCACAACAATAGAACACTTCGCTTCACATCCAATATGTTTTTCATTCAAGTCCCTTCTGTTATTTAGCGCAAACTTTGCTCAACCACTGCCAATTCTTATAGATATCGCCTCTTCCTCGCAAATGCGTATATCGACGCAGCGAGTTCCAGTCACGATGACCTGAAACACTCGATACCCTAGGAATGTCCCAGTCCATCTCGAACAGGCGGCTCACCCCTTCGTGCCTTAGATCATGGAAGTGGAGGTCCTCAATCCCCAACAGCGGGCACGCCCGCGTGAACGATGCAGATACAGACCTGGAGTTGTACGGGAAGATCTCTCGCTCGGCCCTCGGCATGCTCTGCAGGATCGCCCAAGCTTCATCCGGCAAATGGCACCACACATCGTTGCCGATCTTCTGTCCAGGGTTCTTCATGTCTCGCACCAGGACGGCCTGTCGGGACTCGTCGAGATCATCCCAGCGGATCCGCGTGATCTCCTCCTGCCGGCGCGTCGAGAAGAGAGCAAACGCAATCAACTTCGGCATGTCGATCTGGGCTTTTTGACGCGTCTGCATCTCGAAGAAATGCGTCATTAGCTTGTCTAGCTCTTCCAGCGTTGGACGACGGTTACGCTCCCTGCTCTTGCTCACCATACCTAGCTTTCGCAGAACCTTACGTGCGTCCGGCATGGCCAGCGGATCTACCTCGTAGCCCCACGCCGGTCGCGCCACGGACAGAACCGCGCCCAGGTGTGATAGATCATTACCGACCGTCTGCGCCTGAACACCGCCACCCTCTTTACTCATCCGCCACTGTGCGAACTCCACGAGCTTCTGACTGGTGAGACCCGAGTCGTCGAGGTCGCCCAACCAGGTATCCTTGATCGCCTTCAACGTCGCGTTCTTGGTTTTGCCCAGCGGCCGGATCTTCTCGTACTCGTCTAGGTACTGCTCGATCATCTTCCTGATCGTCACACCCTTACGGTTTGCACGCTCAATCGCACCCGGCTCTGCCAGTTCCGTCTCACGCCGTTTGATCCAAGCCTGCGCGACCTGCTTTCGGTCGAAGGTTTGGCTTTCCTGATAAACTGTGCGCCCGTCCCGATTGATCCGTATCTGCGCCGTGTAGGCCGTCGAGTTGTCCTTGCGCTTGCGTGATGTGATCGTGCCCATTTCCAGTTGCTACATTGCCGAATTCGCTTGCTACATTGTAGCAACCGACTTCAGAAAACAAGGAAAAATGGGTAAAAACCGCTGTATAAAAGATCAGTATCAATGAATTTCGAAAAACCTGAAGCGCCTGTAAACACTAGCCATACCCATTCCGAGCCGTCTCGCCGCTTCAGTGTGGCACCGATGATGGATTGGACTGACCGTCACTGCCGGTACTTCCTACGCCTGCTGTCGAAAAACGCCCTGCTCTACACCGAAATGGTCACCACCGGCGCGCTGCTCAACGGCGATCACGAACGTTTCCTCCGTCACAACGAAGCCGAGCACCCGTTGGCTCTGCAACTGGGCGGTAGTGTTCCGCTGGACCTGGGCGCGTGCGCACGCATGGCGCAGGAGCACGGTTACGACGAGGTGAATCTGAACGTTGGCTGCCCGAGTGATCGGGTGCAGAACAATATGATCGGTGCGTGCCTGATGGGGCATCCGCAGTTGGTGGCGGATTGTGTGAAGGCGATGCGTGATGCGGTGTCGATTCCGGTGACGGTGAAGCATCGGATCGGGATCAATGGGCGGGACAGCTACGAAGAGCTGTGTGATTTCGTCGGCACGGTACGGGATGCCGGGTGCACCA
The DNA here is from genome assembly GCF_012974785.1 of Pseudomonas fluorescens. Taxonomy (GTDB): domain Bacteria; phylum Pseudomonadota; class Gammaproteobacteria; order Pseudomonadales; family Pseudomonadaceae; genus Aquipseudomonas; species Aquipseudomonas fluorescens_BT. Next base: position 4,199,781 of record NZ_CP027561.1, read on the forward strand.
GTTTTACGGTGCATGCGCGGATTGCGATTCTGGAGGGGTTGTCGCCGAAGGAGAACCGTGACATTCCGCCGCTGCGTTATGACGTGGCGGCGCGGTTGAAGGCGGATTTTCCGGAGCTGGAGTTCATTCTGAACGGCGGGATCAAGACGATGGAGGCCTGCCATGAGCATTTGCAGACCTTTGACGGTGTGATGCTGGGCCGTGAGGCTTATCACAATCCTTACTTGCTGGCCGAGGTGGATCAGCAGTTGTTCGGCAGTTCGGCGCCGGTGATCACCCGGGCCGAGGCCTTGGCGCAGTTGCGACCTTATATTGCCGCGCATCTAGCCGCAGGCGGGGCGATGCATCACATCACGCGCCATGTGCTGGGCCTGGGCACCGGGTTCCCGGGGGCGCGCAAGTTTCGGCAGTTGTTGTCGGTGGATATTCACAAGGCCAAGGATCCGCTGGCGTTGCTGGATCAGGCGGCGGAGTTGCTGGCGGGTCGTTGATCGATGCGTTGAGCGTGCGGGCAACGAATGAGCGTTGCCCGGTGTTTTGTTGTACTGACAGGATGTCTTTTGGTTATGCCCGCCTTCAGCCGCGTTTTATTCAAGCGTTTCACCCTCCTCGCTTTACTCTCGACTCTCTATGCCAACGCCTACGCCTCCTGCGATTTCGCGAAGGGATGCGGTGAGGGGGGAGATGGCCCTTTTCAATCGACCCAGATGTCTGGTTTTCTGGTTTTCACGACGACGATGGTCACGGTCGACGGGATGTCGGACATTTCCGGACTGAAAAAACGTGTGTATTCGGTAGAGGAAAGAGAAGCGGCACGTTATTTCCTCGCCAGCGACGGCATGCTGCAAGCCGCGTATTTCAGCTCGGCCTTGCAGCGTTTTCGTCAGGAATTGCCTGATACGGAGTTGAGTGACCTCGCCATCGCCGCGCTGATCAGCAGTCAGTGATCAGGCCGCCGCTTCTGTCCAGTTCACCCAGCCAAACATCCACGTCGCCAGGATCAGCAAACCAAACGCGATCCGGTACCAGGCGAACGCGGCGTAGCTGTGGTTCGCGATGAACTTGAGCAAGCCGCGTACGGCGATCATCGCGAACACGAATGCGGTGACGAAGCCCAGGGCGAAGACCGGCAGGTCGCCTGCCTGAAACAGGTCGCGGTACTTGTAGCCGGAATACACCGCCGCACCGACCATGGTCGGCATTGCCAGGAAGAACGAGAACTCCGTGGCAGCCTTGCGCGACAGGCCGAACAGCAAGCCGCCGATAATGGTGGAGCCGGAGCGCGAGGTGCCGGGAATCATCGCCAGGCACTGTACGCAACCGATCTTCAGCGCGTCGGACCAGACCATGTCGTCGACATGTTCGACGCTCACCACGTGTTTGCGCCGTTCGGCCCACAACATCACGATACCGCCCACCACCAGTGCGACCGCCACGGTGATCGGGTTGAACAGGTAATGATGAATGGCGTCGGCGAATAACACGCCGAGAATCACTGCCGGAAAGAATGCGATCAGCAGATTAACGGTGAATCGTTGTGCAGTGCGTTGGGTCGGCAGGCCTTTGACGATCTCGAAGATCTTCGGACGGAACTCCCAGACCACGGCCAGAATGGCACCCAGTTGAATAATAATGTTGAACGCCATGGCGCGTTCGCCACCGAAATCGAGCAAGTCGGCAACGATAATCTGGTGGCCCGTACTGGAGATGGGCAAGAACTCGGTGAGACCTTCTACCGCCCCTAAAACCAACACCTTGAACAAGGTCAGTAAATCCATTAATCCTCCGTCAGAACGCTCTTGAAGAGCGCCCGGTCAACTGCACTCAGGCATTGGGTATCTGAAATTAAACAATTGGCAGATCAACGCCCCTTGCCCGATTCGGTGACGGAGAATAGGTCTTATCAAAAGACACACTCAAGCCATGTTAATAATCGTCCGTCTGTGAACTTGTTCACTTAGTGGCAAAAATAACCTTCACCCCTTAAAATGTGACCCACCTCACACTCCCCATGATTCTGGCGACGAACCATACTGGCCATAGGACATAAAAATCGGTCGCCATAATTACAAAATAGTGGCACCATTGCACATCGCCACTATCTAACGACGTTCGTTTCGTTAGTTCAGCACTCCGAGAAAATCAACTAAAAGCTTGAAAAGCTTAATTATTGTTAAAAAACTCGGGAGCCACGTCTAAAAATCGCGCGAATGTTACCAATTGTCAGTCACAGATGAGAACCGGTGCTTTAACATCCCGATGTCCGCACTTTTTCGAGTCAAGGCATGATGCTTACAGGGAACTTAGCGACTAGAAGCTCGCACCAGACAAACGACGCGCCAGGTGTTCTTGCCCTGGCGCGTACCCGTGCTGTGGCCGAACACTTCAAAACGCTAATCGCCCAGCATGTGCAGTCCGGTCTGGCACTGGAAGCCGACTCTTTCACTAGTTCATATCAGCCAAACGAATATCAAGGCGCCTATCGCGCCATTTTCATCGTCATCGATACTCCGCAAGCACTGGAAGACAATCTGGCGCTGGTGGAGAACCTGCGCACCGAGAACTTGAAGCCAATCATTTGTGCGGTGATTACCGGTCGCGGCGCCCATAACAAGATCAAATACCATCTTGCCGGCGCAGACTTCTGTATCAAGCTCAATACCCTTTCCGAAGAAGGTGGCGAGTTGCTGGGGGATTTCTTCAGCAGTGAAGAATGGCTGCGTGATATTGATCTGATACTGGACCCGACCCGTATCTGCCTCTCCGACACCAGCAAGAAACTGGACATTTCCTTTGCCGAGATGAAGATCCTGGAAGCGTTCTCGCAAACCAGCAATCACATTCTCAGCCATGACGAAATTGCCGGCATCATGGGGCTCAACACGCATTTCTACGACCCTCGCGCGCTGGAAAAATCCATCAGCCGCTTGCGTGGGAAAATCAAGGACGTGTACGGTACGAACGCCATACAGAGCATTCGCGGGTATGGCTACCGTCTGATGAGGGGGTTGATCTCAACCGCCTGAATCAGGGAAATCACCATTGCAGCATACGAGGGAACGTCTGATGCAACGCTTCAACAATCCACGGTCTCACCGCTTTATTTGCAATATCCATCCAATAAAAAGCTGTCAATTGAATGAGCGCTGCAACACTTAAACATAACAATAAATCATTACTCTAAAAGCAGACCCAGTGGAACTTGTCGCGGGCCATAATTGGGCCCAGACCCTGCCTGTCGATTATTCCGAGCGCGTTATAACTCGTCTGCCGATTACCTTTTAGCCAAATTTGGTGCGTTATTCAGGAGAGAGACATGGAAACCAGTACAACCCTCCCAAGAAAATATTTTGTTGTCGTGACCAATAACTCAGCGTCGCAACGTGAACTCGAGAGCATCCTCTCCAGTGAACGTTTCAATTCGTTCGGTACGTCCCGGGCACAAATGTTTGTTGAAGGTGTTGCTTCGCCCTCTTCCACTCCCACGCTCATGGAGTTCACTTACCCACGCGGCACAAGGAAAAGCGTCGCTCGCAGTATTGAACATGATACACAGCGCATATTGGCCACACTCGAATCCGAGTGGCTGGCAGCACAATCGGTGAACTCATCCCAGAACTCGCCGGTAATAGAAGATACCGGTTCCATTGAAGGCAATGTTCCCTGCACAGAAGCCTGGCATCTGGACAATGATCAGGGCGCACTCGTCAAAGAAGGTGTCGAGATCAGCCTTACCGGCCTTGAAACCGCACTGGTCAGAAAGATGCTGCACCATGAAGAACGCGTCGTCAGTCGTGACGAACTGATCCTCAGCATCGGCCGGGAACCGGAACAATATCGCGGACTGGAAATGTGCCTGAGCCGTCTTCAAGACAAGTTCAAAAGTGCCAGCAATGGTGAACGACTGTTTCGTGCCGTGCGCAATCGTGGTTATTGCCTGATCCAGGAAGTGGTTGCCTAAGCACAGCCTGCACATCCAGAAATCGAAGCAAGTGCAATAACAAAAATAAAAAAGCACTTTGCTTGTTTGAACCTCCTTTTCGCTAATGCCTCCCTCCTCACCCTTCCTACGATAGCAAACACATTATTGTTTGTTCACCCTTTGCCCTTTGACCTTTTCTAACGTTCGATTATTTCCCAATACAATTGATTGGCACTTTGCCATCTTGTTAGAACTCGTCAGACAGCATCTTCTCCAATAACTTAGTCTATTCACTGACGACAGTTCGGCATACCGATGTTGTTCCCTCAAGACACCGGCACCTACAACAAAAACAAGTCTGTTTGACAACTCGGATTTCAACTGTCGAAACCTGAATGGAAGTCTTTTGGGGATATCGCATATGGATCTCACTCTACGTATCAACCGAAACACCGGCCTCAAGGGACTTACCTTCTGGGGCCAATGGGCACTGGCACAGTGCTTTATTGTTTCACTGTTGTTTATATTGGCTGAGCAGCACACGGGAACGGTCGAGTTCTATTACCGGATGTGCACCATGCTGGCCGTGTTGGCTTCGGTTCCGGCCTACACCTTCAGCGGCGCCTACCGAAAACGCGACAACTACCTGACCGGACTGGGACGGCTGCTGATGGGCTGGTCGATGACCATGGCCGGACTGACGTTCATCGCGTTTATCTGCAAGGCCGACGAGCTGTTTTCCCGTCAGGTGATCCTTGACTGGGCGGTGTACGGTTTCCTCGGTCAGGCGCTGCTGTATGCCCCGCTGCACGCGTTTTCGAAGTACTACCAGCGCTCACGCAAAAGCGAGCACAAGACCCTGATCGTCGGCACCGGCGAACTGGCCCTGGGCCTGGCGAAGAAGCTCAGCGAACACGAAAACCTGCCGTTGGTAGGTCTGGTCAGCAACGGCACCCTGCCCGCTCTGGACGCAGACGCTCCACGCGTGGTCGGCGATCAGGAAAACCTTCTGGAGCTGATCAAACGCCACGACATCCGTCGTCTCTACATCACGCTGTCGCTGTCCGAAGCGGCGAAGATCGAGGCGATGTATGTCGATCTGCTGGATGCCAACGTCGACGTGGTCTGGGTGCCGGACCTGAACAGCCTGACGCTGCTCAATCACTCGGTAAAAGTCGTGGACGGCCTGCCGGCGATCTACCTCAATGAAAGTCCGCTGACCAGCCGCCCGACCGCCGCCCTGAGCAAGAGCCTGATGGAGAAAAGTGTCGCGCTGCTGGCCATCATCCTGTTGAGCCCGGTGCTGCTGCTGATCTCGTTGGCGGTGAAGCTCAGCTCGCCAGGCCCGGTGTTCTTCAAGCAGGATCGCCATGGCTGGAACGGCAAGGTGATTCAGGTCTGGAAGTTCCGCTCGATGCGCGTCCACGATGATCGCGACGTCAAGCAGGCCAGCCGTAACGACTCGCGCATCACCGCCGTCGGGCGCTTTATCCGCCGCACGTCGCTGGATGAACTGCCGCAACTGTTCAACGTGTTGCAAGGTCATATGGCGCTCGTCGGCCCGCGCCCGCATGCCGTGGCGCACAACAACTACTACTCGGGGAAAATCCTCGCCTACATGGCCCGCCACCGAATCAAACCGGGCATTACTGGCCTGGCACAGATCAGCGGTTGCCGTGGCGAGACCGACACCCTCGACAAGATGGAAAAGCGTGTCGAGATCGACCTCAAGTACATCAACAACTGGTCGCTGTGGCTGGATGTGAAGATTCTGGTGAAGACGCCGTTTACCCTGCTGTCGAAGGATATTTACTGAGACGCAGAGCTTCACAAGGCAAGACCGCAAGGGGACGAAAGTCCCCTTTTTTGTGGGCCGGATTTGGGGGTTGGACTGGCTGGGGATTTCGGTGAATCGGTCAATATGGATGTCGACAGGGCCGACGCCTTCGCCTGATCACCGCCCGGAGCCTGCTTGTTGCCGCAGGCTCGCGGACTTACTCGGTAATCTTCCCGAAGTTGCGATAGAACATGTCGTCTTCACGGCTATCGGTCATGGAGTGCAGCTGGAAGCTGCGACTGAGCCGCGCACCACCGTCACGGGTCAGCGGCGCCCAGACCAGGTTGGCCCGGCGCATGGTCGACATGCTCATCATTTCGTCGAACGGAATCGACAGATAGATGCCCTTGTCGAAGCTACCCTCGCCGTATTCCGTACTGCCCGCCGTGGTGATGGTCGCCCAGGCACCGAAACGCACGCCGTTGGAAAACTCCCGGGAGATATCCAGCGTGCCACCGAAGTCGCCCGCCAGATAACGGCCGACGCTGACCGCCGCCAGCGTTTCATAAGGCAGGTCGGTGTAACCGGTGATGTGGCCGGTCAGCACCGAGTAGTCCCGCAGGCCGAAACCCTGGTCGAATTCGCGCTGACGCACGTAGTTCAGGTCCGCACCGATCGCCCAGCGCTCGCCGGTCGGACGGAACAGCACCTCGCCGCCGACACCGGCGAACATCGACTCCAGATAACCGCCGTAGACCATGCCATACAGATCCTTGTCCAGTTGCTCGGCGTGGCTGACCTGAAACAACGGCATGGTGGTGTCGGACGTGGTCAGGTACTGACGCAGGTCCGTACGCACACGCGGCAAGCCGCTGGGGGCGTCGTATTTGAACTTGTCGAAGTTGTTCGTCAGGTTCTGGCTGAGCATGCCGCTCCACCAGGTGTTGCGGTTGAAGCGGAACTCGGCGTCCAGGTCTGCACTGAACTGATAGAGCAAACCATCCGGACCGCCGACGTTCTGCTTGAAGCCCAGACCGGCGCCATAACTGAAGTGCTGCAGCGGCTGGGTGTAGAGCGTCTTCTCATTGTGCGGCATCGCCGGGTTGACCTCGGTGGTGCGGTGCAACGCTTGCAGCGGTTCCTCGTTGTTGATCACTTCGCGGAAGGTCTGGCGCGGCACGCTGGTTTCTTCCAGCGGCAGGTCGTAGCGCTTGTTCACCAGGGTGAACCAGTCGATGTCGGCGTTGACGCTGTTGTCCAGCACCCGGCTCGCACGGCCCACCGCTTTGGCCGAATGAAAGTAGCGCTGCTGCTCGCCGTACACGATCAGCTCGGAATCACGCTGGGCGATGCGCTCGACCCGGTAGCCCGCATTCTGTTGCAGGCGCTGCGACACGTTGGCCCAATCGACCTGATCCATCGAGGTGGTCGGCGCCTTCGCCGGCAGCGGCTCCGGAAGCGGATCGAAATTCTTGGCCGGCGCCTTGCGGCTGACAAAGTTGGTGTGGAAGGTAACGCCGAACATCGCCGTGTTGCCCCGCTCCCACGCGGCGCTCACGTCGAGGGAGTCCGTCACCTTGAACACCGCGCCAAGGTTGATCGGCGAGTCCTGCTTGATCACGTTGTCCTTGGGTTCGTGCTTGTAATCGTTGCCTTCGTATTCGAGTTTCAGGCTCAGCCGGTCCCAGGGCGTCTGGTAACTCACGCCGCCGAAGAACGAGGGCTGGCCGCGAAAGTACGAACCGGCGTTGACGTCACCGGTGCCTTCCATCGCCGGCCGGGTCTTGAAGCGATCATCGAGATAGCCAAGCGGGTTGTCGATATCGCCGCGATTGCCGATGTAGCCCCAGGCAATGCCGGCACTGAAATCCAGGTTGTCGAAGCGCTTGTTGGCCACCAGGAATTCACTGGCGAACAAACCCGTACCGCCGACGTCTCGGAAGCCCAGAGCGATGTCGGGCGCCCAGTGTGATTCCTCCCAGAGCCGGACTTTGACGTCGACCGCCTTGTCCTTGTAGCTCTGGTTGCCGCTCATCGACTCAGGGCCGTACGGGCGGTTGGTGATGGCGGTGTAGCGAAACGAACCTTCGAGCCAGTCCAGCGGTTGCAACGAAACGCTGTAGCGGCTGTAAGGCTCGGTGCGGTTGGCGTTGACGCTCAACTCACCGGCCGGAGACATGCGTGCGGTGGGCGTCTGCAACAGACCGGTGCCACCGAAATCGCCCTGGGTAATACGCGGCTCGGCATGGACCAGGCCGCACGGCAATAACAACACAGCTGCAAAACGCAAATTCAACGAACCACCTCAGCCAACTGCGTGGCAATAAATTCGGCCAACTGCTGATTCAGTTCAGGGACAGGCGGATCCAGATCATCGCTTTTCAACGGCACCAGAATCTTGCTGCCGGCGACGGGGAACTGCCCGCTCTCACGATTCCAGTGAGCAATGCCGACGCGCCGCGTAACACCGTTGGGCTGGATCAGCCACAGGTAATCAGCGTCGGCATCGTCCTCCAGCAGCACGCAGCGGCTGAGGTATTCACGGGCCTCGAGCAACGGCTGATAAGGCAGTCGGCAGGTGCCGGCGACCGCGCCGAGCACTTCGACTTCATCGACCCGTCGCGGGTAGATCAGGCGATCGCCGTCATCCAGGCGAATGTTGCGGGCGAAGCCGACTTCCAGCGCCACCGGGTCCAGATCCGCGATCTGGCGCCCGGTGACCGGCATCTGCCGCACGTCCTCCGCCATGCGCACCGCCAACGCTTTTCGGCTCGGTCGATCGAACAGATCGGCCATGCGCTGCAACACGTCCAGGTCAAACAGCACGCCGACCTTGAGCCGGGTCTGCTCTTCCAGCAACGACTGTCGCAGCAGCGCACCCGCCAGCCAGTAACCCTCGGCGTTGGGCACAGCCTCGCTGATGACATCGGTCAATCGGCCACCGGGCGGCAACTCCACCGGCCCGGGGTTGGCGACATCGCCGCTGACGGTGACCGCCGCCTGACTTGCGCCGGCGAACAACATCAAACACGCCGACAGAACCCTCAAGCGCTTCATGGCAGATGCCTGCGATCAGGGGTCAGCTGCACGATCTTCACCCGCAGTTGCGAGGTCAGTTGCTGCTCGCTCTGCACAATGAAACCGTCCACCGGATCGACCCAATAACGATTGGTCGCCCGCAGGCCGATGGCCGGGACGTCGATACGTTCATCGACACGCAGCACGGCGTAGTCCTTGTTCAGGATATTCAGGGTTTCCATGGATTTTCGGGTGAAGCGGCTGTTGACGATCAAGCCGACTTCCTGGCCTTTGTAGAGATCGATCCAGCGCTGGCTGGTCTGGCCATCGGTAACGTTTTGCAGGCCGCGCTTGAACGGCGACGCATCGGACAACCGCGTGCCGTCCAGATCGCCCTCCACGCCCAGGCCGATGCTGCGCACCGCAAGACCGTCGCGCAGCAGCAGGACCTGCTTGCCGGACGCCACCCAGAACTGCAGGTCATCGCGCTTGCGCACTAGCGCCAGCACACCGGAACCGGACGGCGTGGTGAGTTTGAGTTGCGGATAATTGACGTCGGCCACCTGGGCCGGCGTTACGTCGATGTCATCCGGACCGACCATCGCCGACTTGAGGTTGGTCACCGAGGCAACCATCAGCGGATTACAGCCACACAGCAACAAGGCCGCCATCAGGCAGACGCCAACATTCAGGATTTTCAAAGTCGGCGGGCCTTATTTGCTGTTGTTGGTGAATTCGCTCCAGTTCTTCGCAGCGGAAGCACCGGTACCGACAATCGATGCCGACGGCACCAACTGGCTGATCAGACGGTTCCAGCGAGTCACGTTGGCAGGCCCTACATAAACGACGTCCTGGGGGCGCACTTCGAAGTGCGTGGCAAGGACCATGGCGGTGGGCGATTCAGCTTCCAGTTGATAGATTTTGGCCGGCTCCACATCGAGGTTTTCCACCCCGCGAATGACGTACACGGCGTTGCCATTGGCGGTGGTCTGGCTCAAGCCGCCGACCGATCCAAGCACGTCGGAGAGATTCATCGTCGCCGTCTTGAAGCTCAGCGCGCGCGGCTGGTTGACCTCGCCCATCACGTAGATGCGCTTGTTGTCGTTGTACGGCAGATACAGCTTGTCGCCACCCTGGAGGTAGACGTTCTGCAACTCGGAATCCTGTTGATTGAGGGTATCCAGATTCAGCGGATAGACCCGCCCGTTGCGCGTCAGCAACAACCCGGACAGGTCGGCATTGTTGGTGTCGATGCCCGCCGAACCGAGGGCTTCGACCACGCTCAGCGGGTTGGTGGAAATCGCCTGCGGGCCAGCCTTGGCGACCGCACCGGTGACCACGACTTTCTGGCTGGCGAAACGCAGCACGGCGACATCCACTTGCGGCTCGGCGATGAACGCCGACAGCCGTTGTTCGATGTCGTCGCGCAGTTGCTGGATGGTCCGGCCGGCGGCCTGGACTTCCTTGATGTACGGGTAATACAGCGTGCCGTCGGAGCGCACCAGACGGCCGTTGGCGTCGATCTGCTGCTGCGCGCCCGACGGCGCGGTCAGCTCGGGGTGATCCCACACGGTGATGTACAGCACGTCGTTGTTGCCGATGCGGTACTCGGCCGGCGTCGCCAGCAGTTCCGTTGGAACCGACTCGCGCTTCTGCGTGGCCCGGTTCATGGAAATCAGCTTGGGTGTGATCGGAATCAACTCGACCCGGCTGCTTTCACTGGCACCCTGGCGGGTGATGCCAAAGGTGTTCAGGTGTTGACCGGGGGAAAACATGCAACCTTGCAGAGCGAGACTTGCCAGCATTAAAAGAGAAAAACTACGAGTCATAATGGCACTACGCTATTCAAGGGCGAATCCAAAACAAAGTCACCCGACTTTCGTCGGGCGACCCTGTACTGCACCAACAGTTACTTCAGTTAGTTGTGCGTGCCGGTTGTACCCGTGGTACCGGTGGTACCCGTTGTACCGCCGTTGGCACTTCCACCACTGTTGGACGCCGCTACGGCACTGGCAACCATTGCAGTACTGGCAGCAGGCGCTGTAGAAGCCGCGACACTGCCAGATACATTGGTCACCGCAGTAAGCGGTGCTTCAGCTGCGGATGCCCAGTTGCTCAACATCGTCAACAAGGCAATCGCCATCACTTTTTTCATATCAACTCCTTTCTAACATTGCACCGGTACATCGGGTGTTCCGTTAGAGGTGGTAGAGTTCAAGTCGCAAAAAGCGCGAACAAGATCCGTCGTTCTTTCACAGTCATACGCAACTGATAAAAGTCGAACGGCAGGTTTATATCTACGGACTTGCAAAAGGCATTGCCAGTGTAATTTCCCGACGATATCTAACAACCTGACCGAAAATAACATCGGACTAAAAGGCCATCACTCCAGATAGCCTCTGGGGTGATTCGATTGCCATCGCCAGCTATCGGTGACCATGTCCTGCAAGTTGCGGGTGGCTTTCCAGCCCAGTTCTTTTTCCGCTTTGGAAGCGTCGGCCCAACTCTCGGCAATATCCCCCGAACGCCGTGGCATCACCCGAAAAGGCACGGGTTTTCCACATGCCTGCTCGAAGGCCCGCAGCACTTGCATCACGCTGTAACCGGCGCCGGTGCCGAGGTTCCAGGTGTGAATGCCGGTACGCCCGTCGATGGCCTGCAACGCTTTCAGGTGCCCGTCTGCCAGATCCACGACATGGATGTAATCACGCACGCCGGTGCCGTCGACCGTGGGGTAGTCGTTGCCGAAGATCGATAACTCTTGCAGGCTGCCGACCGCTACGCGACTGATGTAAGGCACCAGGTTATTGGGGATGCCACTCGGGTCTTCGCCCATGTGGCCGCTGTCGTGGGCGCCGATCGGGTTGAAGTAGCGCAGCAGCGCGATGCTCCAGCGCGGCTCGGCCAGGGCCAGGTCGCGCAGCACGTTTTCGACGATCAGCTTGGACTGGCCATAGGGGTTGGTGGGGATGCCGGTGGGGAAATCCTCGCGGATCGGCATCTGCTCAGGCTCGCCATAGACCGTGGCCGAAGAGCTGAACACCAGACGGAAAACCCCCGCCGCTGCCATTGCCTGGCACAGCGTGATGCTGCCACTGACGTTGGTTTCGTAATACTCGAGCGGCTTGCGTACGCTTTCGCCCACGGCCTTGAGCCCGGCAAAGTGCAGCACGGCGTCGATCGAGTGCTGCTGGAATATCCGGTCCAGCAACGCCCGGTCACACACATCGCCGCGAATCATCAGCGCACTTTTACCGCAAATGGCTTCTATCGCATGCAATGCCGCATCGCTGCTGTTGCAAAGATTATCCAGAACGACAACTTCATGACCTGCTTCAAGCAATGCGAGTGTGGTGTGCGAGCCAATATATCCGGCGCCACCGGTTACCAGAATCTTCATAGCGCGGTCCGTAGTGGGAGAATGCCTGCCAACGTGTCAAGCCTCATTTGTTTAATGTGTGTCTTGCTTCACACAAACAAGGCGACAACAATCCAGGACAAAAACAGTTCCATCGCTGGCCAACAATATTTTTAAAGGCCAAACTGTATTGCCCGGTACTTATTAGCACTCCCGCACTTTCACCACTATCGACAGATACCGACTAAAAATAACTGTTATTTATCAAGTCGACATCTAATAACATTATCCTCTTTTACACTAAGCTAACATTGTCACTGACAACCTGACTCAGGTATTAAAGTACAGCTTCATCAACTTGCAACTTTCTTTATTGCAATGTAACCGATGGCTGTATGCCATGAATGTCCAGGAAACTTCTATGATTCGTAAATGTTTGTTCCCCGCGGCCGGCTACGGCACGCGTTTCTTGCCGGCCACCAAAGCCATGCCAAAAGAGATGCTGCCGATCGTCAACAAGCCGTTGATCGAATACGCCGTTGAAGAAGCACGGGACGCCGGCCTGCAGCACATGGCAATCGTCACTGGCCGGGGCAAGCGTGCACTGGAAGACCATTTCGACATCAGCTACGAACTCGAACACCAGATTCGCGGCACCGAAAAAGAGAAGTTCCTGGCCGGCACTCGCGAACTGATCGACACCTGCACCTTCTCCTACACCCGTCAGGTGGAAATGAAAGGTCTGGGCCACGCGATTCTCAGCGGCCGCCCGTTGATCGGCGACGAGCCCTTCGCCGTGGTCCTGGCCGACGACCTGTGCCTGAACCTGGAAGGTGACGGCGTACTCACGCAGATGATCCAGCTCTACAAGAAATTCCGCTGCTCGATCGTGGCCATCCAGGAAGTCCCGCGGGACCAGACCCACAAGTACGGTGTGATTGCCGGCGAGGCGATTTCCGAGGGCATCTACCGGGTCAACCACATGGTGGAAAAACCCGCGCCGCAGGACGCTCCGTCCAACCTGGCGATCATTGGCCGCTACATCCTGACGCCCGACATCTTCGACCTGATCGCCGACACCGAGCCCGGCAAGGGCGGGGAAATCCAGATCACCGACGCCCTGATGAAACAGGCGCAGAACGGTTGCGTGCTGGCCTACAAATTCAAGGGCCTGCGCTTTGACTGCGGTGACGCCGAGGGTTACCTGCAGGCGACCAACTTCTGCTACGAAAACGTCTACCTCAAAGGCCGCTGACAGGCGCCCGCGCATCTCCGACGAGGCAACCATGAACATTGCACAACATTCGACAGACATTGAACGGGAGGTGGACAGCCTCGGGGTGATGAGCTGGCTGTCTCGTCACCAGCCGTTGCCCAGCGCCAATGAATCCTGGCTGGGGACCATTCTGCTGGTGGAGCGGATCGGCATGTTTCCATCGTCCGGGGACATTCGCCGACCGCTGCGCGATCCCTATCCCCTGCTCGCCCATCTGAAACGGATTTACAGCGAACAGGCGCTGGAGGTCGATGACCGCGACGGCCTGAAAGTGATTTTCAGCGACTGGCGATTCCGCGTGCGCATCTGCTGCAACGAACCGGCGATCATCATCAATGTGGAAACCCGTTGCCTGACGCAATTGATGCCGCAAAAGACAGCGGAGCTTTTGGGTCAGCTCGAAGGTTTCGACAAGGACTGAGACCTACTGTGAGGCAGCGCCGCAAGCCTCCTGCGGCGTTGCCCCGTGGTTGCCGCCGACGATCATCCGATAGAAGTAATCGGCAATCACCTTCCCGCCCGTGGCCGGCACCGGATGAATTCTGTCCGGGCCGATCATCGCCGCCGCATAACGTTTGACGTCCGTACCGAACGCGCATTGCAGGTTGGCGTAACCCAGATGCTGCTCGCGGGCCCAGGGCTCCAGCACTTGCGCATACGCCGACATCGGATAGGCACTGGAACGCGTGGTGTCCTGGCGCATGATCAGGTTGACGCTCGCTGCCGGCTGAATCTCGCGGATCATTGCGACCAGCCCCTGGACATTCTTCAGGTACTGCTCGGGCTTCACACCAAAACCCTGGTCGTTGCCACCGAGCATGATCAGGTAGATATCCGCCGGAATCTTCGACACCACCGCTTTCCACTGCGCCTGCCACTGACCGTCGGCATGATAGAAATCACCGGACGCTGCCCCCGACGCGGCCAGTTTCGACACCCGCAAACCGGCCTGGTCGTTGCTCATCCACAGGCCGAACAGGGTGGGCGCACCTTTCACCACTTCCAGCCTGAACGACCAGTCCGTGGCAGCGGACGTGCCCGGTAACGGGACTTCCTGAACGCCCGCGCCGGTGAGATTCAGCGGCTGCCAGTTCGCCGAGGGCGACCAGCGATAGCGAAGTTCACTGGATTCGCCATCCCCCAGATAAAGTAACTTTGCCTGGGTGACGGCAGTGTTTATCGCTTCGCTCGGATGCGCATCGACCTGCAGCCATGCACCGGGCCGTCCCGTCTCCGTGCGGCTGTCGGGACTAGGCTGTCCGAGGCCGGACACCCGCCAGTCGCCGCCGAAGTATTTTTCGCTGCTGCGGGTGTATTTGAAATGGCTGCCGCCCAACGCCGCGCCGTGGTTGAAACCGACGTAACCGGGACCGGCAAAACCGACCTCCCCGACCAGCCGCTGCACCAGTTTGTTCAGATAGAAATCCTGCCCGGCGCTGTAGCTGTCGCCGATCACCGAGACCGACAACACCTTCCCGGCCTTGCCTTCGCGCCACTGGGCAAACCGCTGGCGGGCGTCACCGACTTCGACCACCGACACCGCGACCGGCGCTGCGTCATCTACTGCAACCATCAAGCGCTTCCTTTAGCCGAGACCTGCACCGGGGAGACATCCGCCAGCGGTTTTTTCGCCGCTGCGCGCTCGCCCAAAAACAGCACCGAAGTGAAGTTGAACCGGCTGAAGATCGTCGACAGCAGCACCGGCCCGAGCAAGCCGCACGCCACGCCACAGAACACCAGCACGCTTTCGTCCTTGATGCCCAGACGTCCGAGCACCGAGCGCGATGTCGCGGCGAACAACACATGAAACAGGAAAATCGCGTAAGAGTAACCACCGAGCCAGGTCAGCGCCTTCGAGCGCATGTCGCTCGACAGCAGCGCAAAGCAGGACACACAACCCACCGTCAGGCCGATCAGGCTGCGACGATCGATGATCAGCTCGCGATCCAGCGCCGCGATGTACAACAGCGTCACGGAAATCAGCACGAACACTAACGGGCCGAGCACTTTGAACCGCTGCTTCAGCGTGCTGACATTTTCCTGGCCGATCATCCCGGCCACAAAGAACGGCAACAGATAAGTCGCACCGTTGATGCCGAACGCATCGAACTTGAACGGCGGCAGCAGAAACACCGCGGCGGAGAACGCGAACAGCAGGTACAGACGCGTCGCCGAACGCAGCCAACCACGCCATTCCAGCAGGCCGACAAACATGAAGATGATGAACACCGCCTGCAGGAACCAGAAGTGGTTCACCGGCACATAAAACGCCAGCAAGGCATCGATCACGCTGACGTCCTTGTTCACACCGGGGCCTACCGCCTGCAACACCGAGAACGGCACACCCACGCAAAACAGCGGCACGATCAAGCGCCGCACCTTGCCGGTGAAGAACGCCGAAAAGTCATTGCCGCGAATCTTGTAGATGGAATAGATGTAGCCCGAGATGAAGGTGAACAGCGGCATGCGCACGTACACCATCGAATCGGCGATCACCCGGAACGGTGAGCCGATATCGATCTTCAAACCGCCGCCCAGCGGACCGATCACGTGATAGAGCACCAGCAGCAGGCACGCCAGGCCGCGCAGGGTTTCGATCTCCAGGGACTTTTTCTTGCTCGACATAAAGCACCTGCCTCAATTCAGAATTCTGGATTCGACCCGCACCGGTTTGTTCGCCCGCAACATCAACCCCAGGCCCACGAACAACACCGGCACCACCATGGAAAAGTGCCGGGCGAACGAGCCGAAGTCGGGTTCGAACAAGCCTTGAACCAGCAGAAACGCCAAGGGAATCGCGATCAGCTCCTTGGGTTTGGTCTGGATCGGCGCGCCTTTGTAATCGGTCGAGGTGATCACTTTGAACAGCAGCAACGCGGTCATGATCATCAACGCCACGAAGATCACCTGACCCGGCCCGGACAGCAGGATCAGCTCCACGGGGAACGACAAGCGGAAGAAGATGATCATCGAGTCCAGTGCCTGCGAAACAAAGTCGCTGCCGCTGAGCCACGAGACGATCAGCGATTTGGACCCCTCTTCGCCCGCGGTGCGCAGTTCGTTGTTGCTGGCGCGAATCGACGACACCGGAAAGCCCAACGCCAGTTGAATCGCCATGGCCACCGCCAGATAAAACAGGAACAGCATCAGAAAGAAGGTCGTGCGCGACACATACTTCTTCATCACGCAGACGCCGACCCAGGACAGGGAAAACAGAATCCAGTAGGGCCGGATCAGCACGCCATAGATCACCGCCGACAGGAAAAATCCGCCGCGATACTTGCGCGACAGCGAGCTGAACAGAATGCTCAGCACCGCCACCGACACGATGATTTCCTTGGTCAGGTTCTCCAGGAAGAACGAGCGCACCACACCCCACAGACACAGAGTCCCGAAAATCGCCAGCGGCATGCGCCGGAACACCACCACCGGAATCGCCGTGAGGAAAAAATTGCAGAACATTCCGTAGGCCCAGGCGTTGGTCAGGTTGATCCCGGTGGGCCGCAGCAGGAACGCCGAACACTCGTAGGACGAGCGATCCGGCGAGAACGGATTCCAGAAATTGCAATTGTCGGCCCGGGCATAGGACGACCACAGGGTCATCGCATCCGGCCCCGGATCCCGGGGGACCAGCAGCGGCATGGCCACTGACAGAAACAGCCCGGTGAACAGGATCAGGAACGACAGTGACGAGTCGAGTTTCTTGCCGCGAAACTCGATGCACGGCAGTTTCAGGCCCATGACACGACAGCCTTTTTTGCTCGCGTCGCACGAGTCAGCAGCGCGATCACGGCGAGCTGCACGATGATTGCGAAGACGTTGCCCCAGGCTGCGCCGTAGATGGACCAGTGCTTGATCAACACATAGCTGACCGGCACCGAAATCAGCAGGCAAATGGCCGAGCTGGCGAGGGATACCCGGCTGTTTTTCGACGCGATCAACCCGCCCCAGACGATGTCGCCGATGGCACGCAGGGCGAAGGAAAAGATCAGCACGCCAAGAATCCCGTTGTCCGGACGCGGCACCGCTGCGCCGACATAATCGAGCACGATATTGAAGAACAGATAAATCGCCACCGCGACCGCCGCCGACACCACCAGCGAACGCGCGACCCATTTGTTCACGAACAACTGCTTGACGGTGAACGGTTGCTGATCGGCCTGGTAACGCTTGGCGAGCACCGGAATACCGACCACCGCCACCACCGCATAGGACAACGCCTGCAAGGTGTTGGCCGCCGACCACGCGTACACGTATTTACCGAGACTGGCGTAGGGTTCGAGGTCGATGATCAGAAAGCGCTCGGCGTACTGACTCAGCGCGATCAGGCCGGTGCCCAGGTAGAACGGCAATCCGGCTTTCCACACGGCCGCCGTCGCCAGCGTGCCCTCTTCGCGCCCACGATGGACGCTCACCATGATCAGGTAACCGGCGACGATCACCAGCACGTTGGCGATGACCCACAACCACAGCACGCTGGCAATTGCGGACACCCGGCCGAGCATCATTCCGCCCACGGCCAGCAGTGCCCAGAGGCCGGTCTTGACGAAGAACAGCAGCGCCCCCGCCGTGGCTTTCTGCGCGGAAAACACGAACGAGTTGATCTCGAACGACAGGTGCTCGGTCAGCAGTACCAGCGTCACGCAGGCGATCAATGCCGCCGTCGCTTCGACCTGCTGGAACAGTGAGTAGATCAGCACCGTCACCACCGACAGCACCAGACCCACGGCCAGGTACAGCAGCAGAACCTTGTCGACGACTCGCTTCGAACTGCCGCCGACGCTGATCAGCCGGTTGATTTCGGAACTGAAACCGACGCTGTAGAACTTCGACGCGATCAACGATGCGGCGACTACCACGCCATAAAAACCCAGCGCCTCGTACCCGAGGTAATGGGTGATGGCGAGCACCAGCAGAAACTTCGCGCCCAGTGCTCCGCCCCGCAGCAACAAGCGGAATATCATCGAATGACGCCCTTGATGATGTCGTCCATGGCCACGGTTTTCGCTTCGATCTCGCGGCAGGTATCGGTCAGGCGCTTGCCGAAATTCGACAGTGCGTTCGGTGCGTAGACCGTGTCGATGATGGTGTCGACATTGATGTCACCCCCGTTGATGACCCAGTCCTCGACGCCCATGTCCTGATAGGCGCCGAAGCCTTTGCGTTCGTAGCTGATGTGGTACGCCGGCACGCCGGACAGCAGCGATTCGATCGCCCCGTGCAGGCGCACGGAAATCACCAGGTCCGGTTGGTATTTGGCCAGCGTCGCTTTCAACGGCAGCAGGTCTTCGGTGATGCCCAGCTCGCGATAGAACGCGCCGTCATCGTTGCCGCGTACAGCGCTCTGCACCGCGCAGACCACTTTGCTTTTGTTCTTCAAACGCTGCAGCAGCACCTTCAAATTGGCCACGTAGGCGAGCTTCTTTTCCTTGCTCCACGCCGGTGGCTTGCGCAGCACCACGCACACGGTGGCCGGTGTCGAAGCGCAGCGGGTGAACTTGGGTTGCTGCAGGATTTTGCCGGCCAGGGCCTGCACCGCAAGGTCCGGTGCGCGGTAGACATTTTCACAGGCATCGAACAGCGCCGAGGAACGGTTATCGCGCACGAACACCGCATCGGCGCTGGCGTAGTGGCCGACGATCTTGTCGCTGTCGCCATGGAACGGGCCGATGCTTTGCGGCAGATACACCGAGGGGATCTTGCTGAGAATCGCGGTTTCCAGCTGCTTGGCATGCCCCAGTTTCAGCTTGATGTGCTCAAAGGCGCTTTTGGAGCGCATGTAGCCGCCACCGACGCCGACGATCAGATCGGTTTTCTTCAGCAGATCCGCCAGGCCGGCGTAGGAGCGGTTGAGAAACACCGCCTGCTTGACCCGGCCCAGCCCCTTCGCGGCCATGACCGGCGCATCGAAGCGCGGGTGCGGCAGGTATTTGAAAGAGTCCGGATCGGAGGCCACGACATTGATCCTGGTGTCCTCGCCAAAATTACGCTGCACCAGCGCGATGGCCAGATCGACCAGCAGACCATCACCGGAATTGGACGCACTGTAGCCATGCAAAATCGTTACGTTCATGAGCGGAGTTCTACTTAACAAGAGGGAGCGGAATACAGGTCGTAGGTCTGGCGGATCATCAACGCGGCGCTGAAACGCTCGCGGACGATGCGCCGACCTTCGATGCCCAGGGCCGACAACGCAGGCTTCTGGATTTTCTTCAGGCGATCGGCCAGCGCCTGGTGGTCACCGGCGGGGAACACGTAGCCGGACACGCCATGGGTGACCAGTTCGGGCAACGACGTGCAGTCGCTGGCGATCACCGGCAGGCCCAGCGCCATGCCTTCCAGCGGCACCATGGCAAAGCCTTCCCAGCGACTGGGGACGATCAGCGCATCGGCTTTCTGATACAGCGCGTGTACCTCGGTCGGCGTCACCCAGGGCAGGTATTCCACCCCATCCAGCGGCGGACACTCGACGACATCCTCGTTCACCGCGCTGCCCACCACCGTCAGTTTCAGGTCGCTGCGCTTTGCTTCGGTGTACGCCTTGAGCAACACGTCGAAGCCTTTCTGGTAGTCGAGGCGACCGACGAACAGCAGATGAATCGGTGCCGGATTGTCGATCTTGCGTTCGTCATCCTTGTGATCGATGCCGTTGTAGATCAGCGTCATGCGCTGGCGCTCGATGCCAAACTTCGCGGCCTTGTCCAATTCGAACTGGCTGACGCAGATGATCTTGTCCGTGACCTTCTGCAGCACCCGCTCGATCCACGCATAAGCTTTCTGCTTGATCGGCGAGCTTTCCATCAGGAACGAAAACGCATGGGGGCAGTAGACGATTTTCGGCTTGCGCCACGGTCGCAGGAGCACGCAGACGCAACGGCCGATGACCCCGGAAAAGGTGCTGTGCAGATGCACCACATCGGGTTTTTCCTTGAGCAGGACCCGCGCCAGTTGCCAGGCAAAACGCAGCAGCGACGGCACATTCCGCCCGCTTCGGGCGAAGGTGCGGATCTGCTGTTCATCGATGCCGTGCAGTTCTTTCTTCTGGTCGAGCGGGACCAGATACACCAGCTCATAGCGCCCGTCTTCCGGAGCCGCCGAAATCGTGCGGATGACCGTCGCCACCCCGCCTTTGATCGTTTCCGCCACGTGCAGTATTTTTTTCACAACCCACCCACTTTCATGCCTGTAAGGACCGTCGCTGAGATTCAGGACTGGTCGGACGCGTATTCGTAGTTGTAATAGCTGCCGTTGCCGTAATAGCTGGCCGCACGCTTCTCGACGCCGTTGAACACCGCGCCCTTCAACTCGATGCCGTTCTGGGCGAAGCGGCGAATGGTCAGTTCGATCTCTTTGGCCGGGTTCACCCCGAAGCGCGCGACGATCAGGCTGATGCCCGCCTCGCGGCCGACAATCGCCGCATCGGTCACCGCCAACAGCGGCGGCGTGTCGATGATCACCACGTCGTAGCGCTCGCTGAGTTCTGCCAGCAGTTCGCGGAAGTTCGCGTGCATCAGCAGCTCGGAAGGGTTGGGCGGAACCTGGCCACGGCTGATGAAGTGCAGGTTGTCGACCTCGACCTTGTTGATCGCCTGCTCCAGGGTGCAGCGCTTGACCAGCAGATCCGACAGGCCGTTGGTGATCGGCGTGTTCAGGCTCTTGTGCAGATGCCCCTTGCGCATGTCGGCATCGATCAGCACCACACGCTGGCCGCTCTGGGCCATGACCGCCGCGAGGTTGGAAGACACGAACGTTTTGCCGACCTGCGGGCTCGGGCCGGAAATCATGATGCGGTTGTTGGTCGAATCCAGCGCCGCGAAATGCAGGCAGGTGCGCAGGCTGCGGATCGACTCGATGGACAGGTCCGTCGGGTTGCGCAGAGCCAGCAGATAGGCCGGTGTATCCGTCGTGACTTTGGCGCGGACTTTCTTGGTGTCCTCTTCCTGTTGCAGGGCGCTGTAGGGAATCGACGCGTAGACCGGCAAGCCGAGCTGCTCGATGGCTTCCGGACCTTCCAGGCCCTTGCTCAGCGACTTGCGCAACAGCACCAGGGCCACGCCGACAAAGGCGCCGAGGAAGGTCGCGATCAGCACGATCAGGGCTTTTTTCGGTTTGACCGGGCTGGTCAGATCGACATCCGCCGTATCCACCAGACGCACGTTACCCACGGCGCCGGCGCGGATGATGTCCAGCTCCTGGGATTTGTTCAGCAACTGGGTGTAGATCTGCGAAGCGACCTCGACATCGCGGGTCAGGTTCAGCAATTCCTGTTGCGTGGCCGGCAGGTCCTGGACCTTGCCCTCCAGCGACCGCTGTTGCTGGGTCAATTCACCGATCTGAGTCATCAACGCGCGATAGGCGGGATGCTGCTTGGTGAACTTGCGATCCATCTCCGCCTGTTGCAGTTTCAGCTCGGAAATCCGCGTTTCGAGCGCGACGGACTGACCGAGCACCGATTGGGTTTCCAGGGAGATGTTCACGGTTTTACCGTGGGTCTGGTAGGCATTGAGCGCATCACTGGCCTTGGCCAGATCGCGTTTGACCTGGGGCAACTGACTTTGCAGGAAGGCCAGGCTCTGCGCCGCTTCGGCCGAGGTACGGCGTACGTTCTGGTCCACGTACAGCGAGGCGATCTTGTTGAGGATCTTCACCGCCTCGGCGGCATCGCTGCTGGCCAGGGCCAGACGGATGATCCCCGACTCCTTGCCTTGCTCGGAAATATCCAGCGCGTCCTGATAACCCTGAATGGTCACGATTCGTGGGTAGCGCACCACTTCGAAACGGGTGCCGGAGTTGGCCTGCAAATGCGTGATCTGCCCTTCTACCCCATCCTGCGCGAAGGGTTCGCCGGCCACGCCTTCGATCAGCAGGTTGTCGTTGTCGTCGAACAACTGGAAGTGCTGTTGCTCGCCGGCGATCAGGCTGAGTTTCTTGCCCAGCAGTTCTTTAGGAAGATCGAGCCGGGCAAACTCCAGGCGCTCCCCGCCCCACGCGTAGCTGCTCAGCCCGAAACGTGGCGGCGCGACGCTGAGTTCGGTTTCACCGCGATAGCGGCGGGAGAGAAAGCCGCCAATCAGCGGAAAGGTGTTGGGGGTGACGTCGATGTCCAGCCGCAGATCATCGACGGTCTTGCCGATCACTGCGCGGGATTTGATGATGCCGATCTCGGTCACCGACGGCGACTGGCCGCCGAGCATGCTGTTGAGATCGGAGAAGCCAAGCATGTCGTTCTTTTTCGGTTCGACCTGCACCAACGCGTTGGCCAGATACACCGGCGTGGCCAAAATCGCATAGGCAACGCCGGTCATCATGAACGCACCGGTCAATGCGCCGATCAGCCATTTCTGATCGATCAGGCTGCCGAATATGCCGAGTAGATCAATACTGTCTTGATCGTTTTCACGGGTGCCGATTACTGACGGTAACTGCATAAGTCTTTCTTACCATTCACTGATCTGAAGAATATTCATCAACGCGCCAAGCGTTGCGCCCATGAGCTGACAGCAGCTTCAATCAATGCATGGGCATGAATAAACGCGGCCTGCCCTTGACGATACGGATCCTGTATTTCTCGCTCGCTTTGCCATTTGCCAAGAAGAAACACTTTGCCCCTGGCGTGAGAGGCAATCTTCAGTACTTGTTTTACATGCTCTTTTTCCATGACCAGAATCAGATCCGACTCATTGACGATGTCGGCGGTCAGTTGCCGGGCCTTGAACCCTTCGGCACTGTGCCCACGGTCTTCCAGAACCTGGCGCGCGGTCGACTCCATGCCTTCGCCGACCCGCGCAGACAGGCCTGCGGAGGTCACGCTGATTGCCGAGGGTGTCAGTGCATTGCGCAACAGAAGTTCCGCTGTCGGACTTCGGCAGATATTGCCTACGCAAACGACAAGAATCTTTTTGAACAAGGTTTACTTTCCCGTGTAATGTCAATCGGCCAACATGCCCTGCAAATTCGAATGAACCCGCAAGACCTTCCTTCACTCGGAAATAGATTCACCCGTTAATACCGATGCATTAAGTACCACGGCCTCTAAAAGTCCCCCAACTAGAATTACCGGACTAAAAATAACTGTGATTTTCAGGCGAACGTTTTCCGACAAAAAATAACATTCGTGCACTTCGCGCCCTATTCGTCATCGAAATACAGGCAACGAGATAACTATTGGCTAGATGTCATTCTCATCAGGAGAGCAGACATGAAATCAGCACATTTCAAACATCTTGGTGCCGCCGCCCTGTTGATGCTCAGTGCTACCGCGCAGGTTCACGCCAGCGCGCTGTTCCCGTCACTGCCCGCCAGAACCATCGGCGTTCAGGTCAAGATCCAGAACTTCACCCCGACCGACGCCGAGCAGATCAAAGCGGCCGGATTCAGTTTCGTGCGCTTCGGCGTCTGGAGCGACAGCCTCGGCGCCAAGGCCTATCAGAAACAGATCAGCGATGCGTTCGCGGCGGCGCGATCCGCCGGCTTGCCGGTCTTGATGACCGTGCGCGCCACTAAACCGTTGACCGGAGACCTGGCAACCGCCGGTGAAGCCTTCGCCAACGCGGTGACCGGTCTTGAGCAAGCCTGGAGCGGGCAACTGGTGGGGATCGAAATCTGGAATGAGCCGGATCTCGACACCTACTGGCCCACCGGAGACTTCAAAAACACCTTCGTGCCGTTCATGACGGCCATGTGCAAGACGCTGCAGGGCAAACCGCAATCGACGCCCCTGGTGGGATTCGGTTTCGCCCGCCCGCCGACGGCAGGCTCCGCTTCGACCGTGGCACTCAACAGCATTCTCGGCACTTATCCGCAGTGCCTGGATGCGATTTCCTATCACCCTTACGGCATGACCGCGACGCAGATCAGTAACGCGCAAACCTTCATCCAGCAAAACTTCCATTTGCCGGGCGTCATCAGTGAATGGGGCATTTCGGCACTCGCCTCCAACGGCGGGCCGGAAGGGCAAGCGAGTAAAATCGGCGCGTTCATC